>CAYPBP010000005.1:0-55053 GCA_964408995.1 uncultured Gammaproteobacteria bacterium
ATAGAACGACCACCTCCTAAGTGGTAAATCCAAGTCCGATTCTTGGTGGGGATACCAAATAAAATTTTCTACGACTTAACATCTACGATCTAAGAACTAATTTAGGGTTTTCACCATAATTCACCGCATATAATAAAGCTAAAACATTTTTTTTCCGCGTTACTTTAATGAATTACCGCACTTTATTCTAATGTTTTTCATTACTTTTTTCTCCGCAATAAGAATACCAAAAATAACCTACCTAAATATATCTTTTAATACAAAAAGTATATATTTTTCTCCGCATTTTAATACATTATAAGTCTAAAAAAACACACTTTTAACAAAAAGTCCTAAAAACGACTAAAAAAAATATATCAATTAAAATCAATTTTAAAGCTAAAAATGAACTGTAAATTAAATTTTAACCCCTTTTTTGAACCCCAAAACAACCTTTTAAATTAAAAAAAATCCTAAAAATAGACATTTTCGATATTTATCATAAAATAGCAGTCAAAAAACAGATTGCTAATTATTATTAAAATTACCCGTTATGACAAACTAAAGTCCTAATTTCCTCTTTTTTAAATATTTCCTTAGCTAATCCTCTAACATCTTCCATACCCACTTTCTTGTATCTCTCCAATTCACTTTCTAAAGTCTCCTCACTATTCTCTAATAATAATTTTTGACCTGCAAAACCAGCCATAAAACTACTTTTATCCATTGCCAGTTTCATTTTACCCAAAAGATAATCCTTAGCCCTTTCAAATTCATCTTTTATAATTGAGTCAGCTAATATATCAATTTCTTGCCTTACAACATCCATAGCCTCATTTATCTTGTCTAAATTAACTCCCGATTGAATTGCCCAATAACCTCCCTCTTTAAACATCTCACCAACTGGCGACACATAATAAGCCAAAGCTCTTTCTTCTCTAATTTTTGTATAAAGCCTAGAAGAACTGTTTCCATTCATGATGATATCTAATAATTTTAAAGCGTATTTTCGTTTATCAGACCAACCAACAGCCATTAAACCCATACAAAAATGACCTTGTTCTAAATTTCTT
The DNA here is from genome assembly GCA_964408995.1 of uncultured Gammaproteobacteria bacterium. GTDB lineage: Bacteria > Patescibacteriota > Microgenomatia > UBA12405 > UBA12405 > WARW01. The sequence goes on from CAYPBP010000005.1 coordinate 1,053, forward strand.
TTGATCTCTTTATTTTTCTCTTTATTTAAAATCAAATCTACTTTTGGTAATACCAAATTATTAGTTATCATCTCTACACCAAAACTATCCTTAAAAAACTCAATAAAACTTTCATCTACATCTCCAGCCGCTACTAACACTATTTCATTAGGATTAAAATATTTGTTCCTATAATTAACAATCGTTTCCCTCTCAACCTTTTTAATATTCTCAACTTCACCGATTACATCCCAACAACCAATATTAGAACCACCATACAAAAACTTACTAAATTCCCCACTCAAACCCATCATTGGATTATCCTGATACATTCTTATCTCTTCAATAATCACTCCTCTCTCTTTAATTGTCTCTTCTTTACAATAAACTGAGTTCAAAAGAATATCTGAAATCATATCTACCGCCCATTTACCATTTTCTTTAACTGTAGTTATGTAATAAGAAGTGTATTCATGACCCGTCCCAGCATTATAACTAGCTCCTTTACTATCAATTTCTTGGTTAATTGAACTTGCATTTGGTCTTTTCAAAGTTCCCTTAAAAGCCATATGCTCTAAAAAATGACTTAGGCCAAACTCGTCTTTATTCTCATATTTAGCTCCAATTTTCAAAAAAACCTCGATAGTTACCGATTTTAAACCAGGCAATGGCACAATTATGCCTTTAATTCCATTATTTAATTTAAAGCTTTTTGCTTTATTCATAATCTTCCGTCTTTAAAACAACTTAACTGTTTTAGCAGTTTAATTAACTTTCTGCTTGATATATTTGACCAATTTTATTGAACAAATTTAATAAACTATATCTTTAACTATAGCTTTATTACCAAGTTTACCATTTTACCTGGTATATATATCTCTTTAACTATCTCTTTATCCCCTATCCAAGTCTTCATTTTTTCTGTTTCTTTAGCTAACTTCAAAACTTCATCTTTACTATCTTGCATAGTAGCATCAATTGAAATTTGATCTCTCACCTTTCCGTTAATAGATATTGCTACAGTCACTTTGTCTTCAATTAAATATTCCTTATCAGCCACTGGCCAAGCAGAAGTATGAACCGATCCTAAATTATAAACAGAATACAATTCTTCAGCCAAATATGGAGCAAATGGTGCTAATAGCTTTATTAAACTCTTTATATCCTCATTTTCAACTTTATAACTTGATAAACTTGACAAACTGTTAAGGGTTTCCATCATCTTAGCAATAGCTGTGTTGTATTTAAAATTATCTAAATCGATAGTTACTGCCATTATTAGCTTGTTGATTAGCAACTTAACTTCTTTACTGCTAGCAATAGTGTTACCGTCTTGCGATTTAATATACTTTTCAAACCTATCTAAGAATCTTTTAACCCCCATTAGTGTCTTTTCATTCCAAGCCATAGTTGAATCAAATGGCCCCATAAACATTAAATACATTCTTATTACATCAACTCCATAAACATCAGCTACTGTCTCAGGCACAATCACATTACCTTTAGATTTACTCATTCTTTGATTATCTGGACCCAAAATTACCCCATGGGATAATCTTTTATAGTATGGTTCAGGTAGTTCTCTAGGAACTGCTCCTAAATCCCACAAAAACTTATAAATGAACCTAGAATAAAGCAAATGAAGCACATTATGTTCATCCCCACCAACATAAACATCAACCGGACCCCAGTAATTAATTAAATCTTTATCAGCCAAACAAGTATCATTATGTGGATCCATATATCTCAAAAAATACCAATCACTACCTGCCCAGTTTGGCATAGTATCAGTTTCACGAGTCGCTTCTCCACCACAAACTGGACAAGTTGTTTTTACCCAATCTGTCATTTGTGATAATGGGCTTTTCCCATCATCAGTTGGTTCATAATTTTCCACCTCTGGTAATACTACTGGTAAATTCTCTTCTTTTTCTGACACCCAACCACATTTAGGACAATTAACCATTGGAATTGGCTCTCCCCAATAATGTTGTCTTGAAAATATCCAATCTCTTAAATGATAAGAAGCTGTTGCTTCTCCAATTTTTTGCTCTTTCAACCACTCATTCATCTTTTTAAAAGCTTCAGCTGGTACCATTCCGTTTATCGGTGGTGAATTTATCATTTCACCATTATCAACATTCACATAAGCTTCTTTATCAAAATCGTGATCTTCTTTAGGTTGAATCACTGGAATTATTTCTAAACCAAATTTCTTTGCAAAAGCAAAATCACGCTCATCATGAGCTGGAACCGACATAATTGCCCCAGTTCCATAAGAAGCCAATACAAAATCAGAAATCCAAACAGGAATTTCTTTATTATTAACTGGATTAATCGCATATAATCCCAAGAACACTCCAGTTTTATCTTTGGAAAGTTCCGTTCTTTCTAATTCACTCTTTTTTCTAGTATTAGCTATATATTCCTTAATTTCATCATTGTCTTTTGCCATATCCAAAGCTAATTGGTGCTCTGGAGCAATCACCATAAAAGTTGCTCCAAATAATGTATCTGGCCTAGTTGTAAATACCTCTAAGCTTTCATTTCTATCTTTAATTTTAAAATTAATTTTGGCACCTTCACTTTTACCAATCCAATTAATCTGTGCCTGTTTAACCTTATCAATAAAATTAGTCTTTTCTAATCCTTCAATTAACTTATCAGCATATTCAGTAATTCTAACCACCCACTGACTTATATTTCTTCGACTAACCTCAGCTCCACATCTTTCACATTTTCCATCAACCACTTCTTCATTAGCTAAACCAATCTTACAACTTGGACACCAATTAATTGGCATTTCTTTTTTGTAAGCTAATCCTTTTTTAAATAATTGAATAAAAATCCATTGAGTCCATTTATAATAACTTGGATCTGTGGTATCAACTTCTCTACTCCAATCAAAAGAATAAGCCAACCTTTTCATTTGACTTCTAAACATATCTGTATTCTCGCGAGTCACTTCCTGAGGTTTCCTTTTCATCTTAATAGCATGATTTTCTGTTGGCAAACCAAAAGCATCCCAACCCATAGGAAATAAAACATTTTCACCCTGCATTCGCTTAAATCGAGCATAAACATCTCCACCAGTAAAAGTAAAAGCATGACCAATATGAAGACCACTTCCACTTGGGTATGGAAATTCATTTAAAACATATTTCTTTTTCTTATTAGATTTATCATCGGCCTGATACATTTTAGGATTTTCTTCCCAAAATTTTTGCCATTTTTTTTCTATTTCTTTAAAATTTTCCATTTTTATATTAATAAACAAAAAAACCTCCTTTTGGGAGGCTCTATATCAATAAAACTCTCCCCAGCATTAGGCTAAAAGAAGAAGTCTTAAAGATGAAATTTTCATAAGCTTATTTTAACACAAAATTAAAAAACCTCATTATCTTTCTGCCATTTTTCATCAACTGCCTGTTCTGTCGTTAAATACGAACCATCCTTCCACCTCATTCGTCCTTCACCTGGTTTCTTTTTCTCACTAGAACCCTCTTCTGGCTTAGGAAACCTCGCTTTCATTTCCTGTCCATTAACCATCAATTGACCATTTTTACCCAATGATACTTCTTTCATCTCATCACCATTATATCTCCTTCCTTATCTGTTCGTCTAATTTCTATCCCTTTCATTTTTAATCTATCAAAAACTTCCTTAGTTGGATGACCATATTTATTTTTTACCCCCACACTTATAATCGCCATTTCCGGTTTTAAAACATTCAGTAACTCCTCACTTGATCCATTTTTCGATCCATGGTGACTCACTTTCAGAACATCCACTTCATTTTTTAATATCTGTTGCCAAACCAATCTTTGTTCTGTTTCCAAATCTATATCCGCTGCCATAAAAATTTTTACTTGCCCTGAGCCCACCAAAGGGTCTAAATAAGTCCAGATTCCAGCAATTGAATTCTTATTATTATCTTCATTCTCTTCGACCTTATCCTTCGGATTAACCACCTCAAAAGACATCCAATCAGTCTTGATTAAATCAGACTGGCTCACATTTTTTGAAGTAACTAGTTGTTCAACTGTGTAATATTTCAACACATCTACTAATCCTCCAACATGGTCACTATCCCCATGAGTAATCATTACCAATTCAATCTTTTTATCCCAAAATGGCATATAATTTTCCAAACAAGTTAATACTTTTTTATTCTTAGGACCGGTATCAATTAACATTTGCCAGTCTTTATAAATCATCAAAGCCGCATCCCCTTGGCCCACGTCGCAAAAAACTACTTTGACTTTTTTGGATGGCAAAGTTAACCAAAATAAAATTAATAAACAAATCAAAGAAAAAAATAAAATTAATCTATATTTCATAAGAAACCCTCCGCCCTTCGGGCACCTCCCTTGACAGGGCGGTTATTTTTTTTGAAATTTGAAGTTGCAATTTTTTATGGCCTTGAACGTGGGCGACCACATTCACCAGACATAAAAAATTTGTGACGAAAATTTCTAAAAAAATATTATCGAACCAAATAATCATAATAATTTATCATTAGAATTTCTAAAAAATATCCAAATCAAAATCAAATAATATCCCACCATCAACATCCAATTAAACTTAATATCCACACTAGCAAAACTAAAACTTGATAGCCAATCAACCACCACTAAAATATATTTCAATAAAGGCAAGGCTAACCACATTCCAATTTTACCTAAAATTGGAGCCAGTAATCCCAAAAAACTACTAAATATTCCCAAAATAGTTATAATCTCCACCAAAAATAAAATTAAAGCATTAGTAATTGGTGTCACCAAGCTTATTTTTCCAAAAAATAAAGCCAATATTGGCAAAATCCATAAACTTACCCAAAAAGAAGACCACAAATCACTCCACCACCTTCTTTCCTTTTTAATGTTCAAAACCACTGCTCCAAAAGCCACAAAACTTAAATAAAAACTACCACTTGAAAATACTCTATAATCAGCAAAAAACATTATTAAAACAATCAAAATTAAACTTCGTCCCAAATCAAACCTCCTTCCCAAAAGTTGTGCCCAATAAAACAAACTCATCAACAAAAATGCTCTTACCGCTGGAATCTCAAACCCAACCCAACTCATATAAACCAAAGTAATTCCAAACCCAAAAATAATTGCTTTCTTTCTGCCAATCCAGCTTGCAAGCCTCTCCACCAATCCTTTAAAAACTAAGACTATATTCGTTCCCGAAACCACCATAATATGAATCACCCCACTATCTCTAAAATTTAAGATCGTCATCTTGTCAAAATTATCCTTATCTCCAAACACCATTCCTGCCATTAAACTAGCTTCTCTTGGTGGCAAATTTTTAAAAATTACATCTATCAAACTATCCTTATTTACAAACTTGTACATCAAAAAGACTATTCCAAATATTCCTATCCAAACTAAAAACTTATAGTTGAATTTCATTTTTAATTTTTTCAAACATTTTATCGCCAATTCCAGGTACCAATTTTATTTCATCAACAGTCTTAAATCCCCCATTTTCCACTCGATAATCAATAATCCTTTGAGCAATCGCTGGCCCTACTCCATTTAACTTATCCAATTCCTCCACACTAGCCGAATTTATTCTAATAAATTTACCAACACTACTTGGTGAACTTATAACTTTATAACTTGATGAACTTTCCCCCATCTTGGGAATATAAATCTTCTGCCCATCAAACAACTTTTCCGCTTTATTTAAATTTAAATCTACCCAATCTCTATCAGCCTTGGCACTCAGGCCTCCTGCAGCTATCAACGCCCCATCAATTCGATCAGTATTCTTTAAATGATAAACCCCTGGTTTCATTACCTCTCCTGCTATATCAATAACTACTTCAATAGAAACTTGTACATCACTTTTAACCACCGGGCTAATATTTTTTGACTCAATTTTTACTTCATTTTTAACCAAAAACTGATCTTTAAAATTAATCCCAATTCCTAAAATTACCAATAAAAAACCAATCACCAATAATCCATCAACTATTTTTAGCTTCTGTATCTTTTCTAACAGCCTCATTCATAAATCTTATCATTTTTGAAAAATACTTGATACTTAAGACAAAATGCTAGATACTATATTAATGCCTCAAATTATTAATATAATTTTATTTTTTCTAGTCTCTCTTTTCTCTTTCTTTTTTTCTGTCTCTTCTTTTACCTATTTCACCCCCCAATTAATCGCTCTAATATCAATTACCATAATAATTCTATATTTTTTCCAAAAAAATCTCTCCATTCATCTGATTGCTCTTTTAATCAACACTATTATTTTTGCTACCAATGGTCTTAATTCTCCTTTTTTCTTTTTAATTTATTTTCTTTTATTTGTTATTGCTTTTCAAAGCCCAGCCACCACCACTCTTTCATATTCACTTTTTCTAGTTCTAATCCTATCACAATCTCTCAATTCTCTTATTTCTGTTATTTCTCTTAGTTCACTTTTACTAATTACTCCACTGGCTTGGTTTATTAGTAAACAATATTTAGCCAAAATTAAAGACGAAAACACTATCGCTGAAGATGAAACTGATATCTTGCTTTGGCATTCATTAAAATTAAAAACTGGCCTATGCCAAATTATTGATGATAGCTCAGAAGTATTGTCACAACCCATTTCTCTAACTCAAAAAGAAAAAGTTTCTCATATTAAAGACTCTGCTAAATATCTCTTAAACTCATCTGAAAAATTAACTAAAAAAATTGATCAAGAATCCGATGAATAAAAAACCTTTTTATTTTCTAATTGCCTTTTTATTTCTATCTGAAATCTGTCATCTGAGATCTAAAATCTGTCTTTCACAGACTTTTGAATCACCAAGTTACCATATTGATTTTGGTAATTTTAATATGACTTCCGGTAGTAAACGTTCAACTAATTATAAATTAACTGACACAGTTGGCCAAAATGCTCCTGGTCAGTTTGATAGTAATGGTTATGTTCTTAAAGCTGGTTTCCAATATATCGACAATGGTAAAGATTGGTACTTATCTTTTAAAATTAGTAATCTAGATTTAAATTTTGGTTCCTTAGTTGCAAATGTAGGTTCAACTGTAACTAATACCTTAACCATAAATAGTCCTTTATCCTTTGGATATGAAATTTTAGCTATTGCCAACAATCCATTAACCGCTATTGGCCAAAACAGCACTATTCCTGACACCAAATGTGATACTAATGTTTGTTCTGACTCTGTTTCTGGTCTTTGGACTAGTTCTTCAACTTATGGTTTTGGTTTTAACGCTAATGGTCATGGAACTTCATCTTATTTCACTAACCAAAATTATTTCAGACGCTTTGCTAACAATTCTTTAAGTGAAACCCCAAAAACTATTATTTCAGAAAACAATAGAGCTATGAATCATTCCGCTGTAATTACTTACAAAATAAATATTTCTCCATCTCAAACAGCTGGTACTTATCAAAATTCTATTAATTTTACTGCCATACCAAAATATTAAAAAATATAAAATAAACTAAAACTCTATTATTCTAATAAACTAAATTATGTCTAACTTTAACCTTACCATCTACCCATCTCAAGCCGAATATGTTTTAAAACCCGGCATTACTATTATTCAAGCCTACGATATTATTAATAATTCCGATTTTGATATCACCTTAAACACTCAAGTTCTACCATGGATACCTTTTGGCAACGATGGTTCAGTTAGCTACAATCAAGCCGTCAACAATCCTGGTATTGAATTTTCTTTATCTAATGCCAACTTAAAAATAAATCAACCATTCATCTTAAAAGCTAATTCTAAACAACAATTAGTTTTAAAAATAAAAACCGATCCAAATATTAATTTAGCTGACAATTATTACACTTTTTTTGTCTATCAAAATCAAAATGTTATTCAATCTAATAATAATTATAGTCAAACCACTGGTAAGATCGGTTCTCATTTATTATTAACTGTTTCTGATATTGAAAATCCTAAGGTAAATTCTATAATTCAAAATTTTTCCATTACTCCAAAAATTAAAGATGTTTTTTTTAGACCAATTAACTTTCAAGGACAAATTAGAAATAATTCCAATTTTTTCTTTAAAATTAATGGCAAAATTATTATTACTAAAAATGAAAAAACTATTAAAGAACTTGATTTAAGTCCTAACAATGTCTTAAACCATCATTCTAGAGACATATTTTGTCAAGATCAAAACACTTGTAGCCTTAACCAACCCCTTTGGCCTGGCTACTACAAACTTAAGATGGAACTTGATCCTAGTCTTAATGCTAAAACTTACAATACTTCTTTTTATGTTTTACCAATTTCCCCTATTTTATTTCTACTTTTTACCACTATTACAATACTTGTATTTAAAAAAATTAAAAGTAAAAAAACTACTTAATTTACTAGCTAGACAAGCGGCAAATCAGTCTGTAAAATACATGCTCTGGTCTAAATCAAATTAGGCCAAAAATTTATGAAAACTAACTGCCAAACCGAACCAAATTACAAAGAATCGATCAATGTTCGAGATTTTGTTTACCAAAATATTACCCCATACGATGGTGATGCCTCTTTTTTAGTTGGACCAAGTTTAAAAACCAAAAAACTTTGGACTGAATGTAAAAAACTTTTAAAAAAAGAAACTGACAATGGTGGTGTTTTAGACATTGATACTAAAACAATTTCCAGTATTACTAGCCACAAACCAGGCTATATTAAAAAGAATTTAGAAGTGATTGTTGGACTTCAAACCGACGAACCCCTAAAAAGAGCTATCAAACCAGCTGGCGGTATTCGAGCTGTCACCCATGCTTGTGAGGAAAACCATAAAGAAGTTGATAAAAATGTCATTGAAATTTTTACCAAATATCGTCGCACCCACAATGATGGTGTTTTCTCTGCCTATACCGAAGAAACCCTTCGACTTCGAAAAACTGGTATTTTAACTGGTCTACCAGACGCTTATGCTCGAGGCAGAATTATTGGAGATTATAGAAGAGTTGCTCTATACGGAATAGATCAATTAATTGAAGCTAAAAAAGAAGATAAAAAACAGATTAACGACACTATGACTGATGAAAAAATTAGACTTCGAGAAGAAATTACTGAACAAATAGACGGCTTAAATTTAATGAAAGAAATGGCTCTGGATTATGGATTTAATATCAGCCTTCCGGCCCAAAATGCCAAAGAAGCTATCCAATGGACCTATTTTGCTTATCTTTCAGCTGTTAAAGAACAAGATGGAGCCGCTATGAGTTTGGGTAATGTTAGCAATTTCTTTGATATTTACATTGAAAAAGATTTAAAAAATGGCTTTTTAACTGAAGAGCAAGCTCAAGAATTAATTGATCAATTCATTATCAAACTAAGAATGGTTCGCCATCTTCGCACTACAGAATACAATGCCCTTTTTGCTGGCGATCCAACTTGGATTACTGAATCTCTTGGTGGTTGTTGGAATAATGGTAAACATAAAGTTACTAAAACCACTTATCGCTTTTTACAAACTCTTTACAATTTAGGAGCTGCCCCAGAACCAAATTTAACTATTCTTTGGTCTCAAAACTTACCTACTCCGTTTAAAGAATTCTGTACCAAAGTATCCATTGATACTTCTTCAATTCAATATGAAAACGATGATTTAATGAGAAAAACTTGTCAAACTGACGATTATGGTATTAGTTGTTGTGTTTCTCTTTTGGAAACTGGCAAACAAATGCAATTTTTTGGAGCTAGATGCAATATTGCTAAAGCTCTTCTCTTAGCCATCAACGAAGGTGTGGATGAAGTTAGTGGTATCAAAATTATGGATATTGAGCCTCTAAAAAGTAATTATTTGGATTATAAAGAAGTTCTTAAACGCTTTAAACTCACCACCGCCTTTCTTGCCAAAAATTATGTTAACACCATGAATGTCATCCATTACATGCATGACAAATATTATTACGAACGAGCTCAAATGGCCCTCTTAGACACCGACGTTAAACGAGTTATGGCTTTCGGCTTAGCTGGCCTATCAGTTGCCACTGATTCACTTTCAGCTATTAAATTTGCCAAAGTTAAAGCAATTAGAAATGAACAAGGCATTGCCACTGATTTTGAAATCGAAGGTAATTTCCCTAAATATGGTAATAATGATGATTCAGTTGATTTAATTGCCAAAGATATTCTTGATAGTTTTAATCAAGAACTTCAAAAACATCATATTTACCGAGACGCCTTACCAACTTTATCAATTTTGACCATTACCTCAAACGTAGTTTATGGTAAAAAGACTGGTTCAACCCCAGATGGCAGAAAGTTAGGAGCTCCATTTGCCCCAGGCGCCAATCCTATGCATGGTCGAGATACTAGCGGTGCTATCGCTTCCCTAAATTCTGTAGCTAAATTAGATTATGAAAATGCTAGAGATGGAATCTCAAATACCTTTTCAACTACCACCAAAACTCTAGGTGGCACCCCTAAGGAACAAACTACAAATCTATCAACCCTCCTCGATTCCTATTTCAAAAAAAATAGCCACCATCTCAATGTTAATATCATGAATAAAGAAACCTTAATCAATGCCATGGAACATCCCGAACTCTATCCTCAATTAACCATCAGAGTTTCTGGTTATGCTGTCAATTTCATCAAATTAAACCGCGAACAACAACAAGAAGTCCTTTCTCGAACTTTCTTTGAGACAATGTAAATATGCTAAAAGTTCATTCAATTGAAACATTTGGAACCCACGAAGGACCAGGTATTCGTTTGGTAGTTTTTCTTCAAGGATGTAATATCCGTTGTCTTTATTGCCACAACCCCGATCTTCTAGAAATAAAAGGCGGCCAAGAAATGACTGTTAAAAAAATTATTGATATTGCCCAAAATCAAAAAGAATATTTTAGTGATAATGGCGGTATCACTGTTTCCGGTGGTGAACCAACTCTCCAAGCAGTTGACGTCTTAAAATTATTTAAAGCCGCTAAAAAAATCGGTATTCACACTGCTCTGGACACCAACGGAACTATTATCAATAATGATGTTAAAAAACTCTATGATAAAACTGATCTCTTACTTTTAGATGTTAAACACATTAATGATCAAGAACACCAAAAACTAACCGGTTGCAGTAATAAAAATGCTTTAGAAATGGCTAAATTCAGAGAACTTTCTAAAAAACCAATGTGGCTTCGCTATGTTTTGGTCCCAAATATCAATGACAGTCAAAAATTTTTAACCGATTGGGCTAACTATTTTAAAGATTATAAAAGCATTCAACGTGTTGAAATCTTGCCTTATCACACCCTTGGAGTCTATAAATATAAAGAGTTAGGGATGAAGTACTTTTTAAAAAACACCCCACCGCCTACCGACTCTTCCATTTCTCTTGCCAAATCAATCTTTGATAAATACTTTAAAGAAGTGGTAGTTAAATAGCTTTAAATCAAAACCAATTCCTCTTCTTTGATTAATCCCACTAATTTCAGTAAGTTTTTAGTCATCAATTCCACTGAAAATATTTTAGGTTCAAATTCGGCTAATTTTGCCACTTCCACCCATTTATATTCGCTATATTCTTCATTTAATTTAATTTCCCCACTCTCATATCTGGCATAATAATGTGGCAAAATCATAAAAGATCCATCCGCTTTAACAAAATAAACCATAGTATTAAAAACTGGATAAACTTTCACTTTAAAATTCTCTCCCATCTCTTCATCTTTTTCTCTTTTCAATCCCTCCACAATTCCCCCATCAGTAATCTCCATTTTCCCTCCAATAAAAGAAAAAACTCCATCAAAATCCTTCTCTCTAATTCTTTTGGCCAACAAAACTTCCGTATTATTATTTCTAAAAACTACAATCTTTTGACAGTTAGTAAAAGCATATTTTGAATCCATAGACGATTGTACCAAATCTTTCAAAATCCACCCCTTAAGTTTAAACCCCTCAGTCCTTCGGACGGCTCCCCTTGACAGGGGAGCATTTTATAAACTCTTTAATTATTTTTTCTACTTCATTAATTTTATTTATCACCTCTTCATTATTGAATCTTAATGTTTTAATTCCACAACAATCTAAGTATTTATCTCTCAAGATATCTCTTTCTTTTTTATTGTTATGTGAATCACCATCTACCTCAATAATTAAACTTAATTCAGAACAATAAAAATCAGCTATAAATCTTCCAATTGGTTTCTGTCGACTAAATTTATATCCTAAATGCTTTTTTCTTAATAATTTATTCCATAATATCTTTTCACTTTCAGTTTCTTTTTTTCGATTTATTTTTGCTGCCCAAGTTAAAACATCACAATATCTCAAATGATATTTCTTTGTTTTTGTTTCAATGACAATATTGTTTTTCATTTCACTTCCTCCCCTGTCAAGGGGAGGCCAGGAGGGGTTTAAATATATAAAATATATGTAGTAATTATTACATAATAATTAATTTAATGCTCCCCTGTCAAGGGGAGCTGTCCCGATTCGTCAATTCAAACCCTTCCCCAACCCCTTCCCTTGACAGGGCAGGGATAAAATATAATTTTATTTAAATTACAGCTCCCCTGTCAAGGGGAGCTGTCCCGCAACTGCGGGACCAAGGGGTTTGAATTAGAGGGATTTTGGACGACCAAAAAGCCCCCTTTCGGGGGCTTTCTTAATTCCTTATTAATAAGAAAATTACTTAGCTTCAACAGCAGCTTGTGCAGCAGCTAATCTAGCGATTGGTACTCGGTAAGGGCTACAAGACACATAATTCAATCCAATTCTGTGACAGAATTTAACTGTGTCTGGATCTCCACCTTGTTCTCCGCAGATACCAATGTGAAGGTCTTTATTAACTCCTCGACCCAATTTAACTGCCATTTCCATAAGTTTACCAACACCAGCTTGGTCAACACTCTTGAATGGATCTTCAGCCATGATTTTTTCTCTTAAATAATCTTTTAAGAATTTACCAGCATCATCTCGAGAGAATCCATAAGTCATTTGAGTTAAATCGTTGGTTCCAAATGAGAAGAATTCAGCTTCAGTAGCAATTTCATCAGCAGTTACGGCAGCACGAGGAATTTCAATCATGGTTCCAATCTCATATTTAAGATTAACTCCATATTCTTTCATGGTTGCTTCAATAACTGGAACTAGTTTAGCTTTTAACCATTTCATTTCTTCAACATCAGAAACTAATGGAATCATGATTTCAGGAACGATTTTAGCACCTTTCTCTTTGGCTAATTCACAAGCTGCACTCATAATAGCTTTAACTTGCATTTGAGCCACTTCTGGGAAAGTAACTGCTAATCTACATCCACGATGACCCATCATTGGGTTGAATTCATGAAGAGATTTTATTTTCTCTTTTAGAGTTTCAAATTGAATTCCCATTTCTTTTGCTAAAGCTTCGATGTCTTTATCTTCCTTTGGCACGAATTCGTGTAGAGGTGGATCAAGTAATCGAATTTTAACTGGAAGTCCGGCCATGATTTCAAATAATTGTTTGAAGTCATTTTTTTGCATTGGGAATAATTTTCCTAAAGCAGCTTCTCTTTGCTCTAAAGTGTCAGAGATAATCATTTGGCGAATAGCAAAGATTCTGTCTTCTTCAAAGAACATGTGTTCAGTTCTACAAAGACCAATACCTTGAGCTCCAAATTCTCGAGCCACTTTGGCATCTTTTGGAGTGTCTGCATTAGTTCTGACATTCATAGTTCGATATTTATCTGCCCATTTCATTAGAGTTTCAAAATCTCCACTCAAAGCCGCTTCCATGGTTGGAACTTGACCTAAAAAGACTTCACCAGTAGAACCATCTAGAGTAATGAATTCGCCTTCTTTTACTTCTAAATCATCTACTTTAAACATTTTGGCAGATTCGACAACTGTTATTGATTCACAACCAGCCACACAACATCGACCCATACCTCGGGCTACCACAGCCGCATGAGAAGTCATTCCACCTCGAGCAGTCAAAATACCAGAAGCAGCATTCATACCAGCAATATCTTCAGGAGAAGTTTCAGCTCTAACTAAAATAACTTTTTTACCATTTTCAACCCAATTCACAGCTGTTTCTGCATTAAAGACCACTTGTCCATAAGCAGCACCCGGTGAAGCTGGTAAACCTTTAGCAATAACTTTGAAATCAGATTTAGCTTTAGGATCTAACATTGGATGAAGTAATTGATCTAATTTATCAGCTTCAACTCTAGTTAAAGCAGTTTTTTCATCAATCATACCTTCAGCTACTAAATCAACCGCTACTTTTACCATAGCTGGAGCAGTTCTTTTAGCATTTCTGGTTTGCAAAACAAACAATACTCCATTTTCAATAGTAAATTCAACGTCTTGCATATCCTTGTAATGTTTTTCTAATCTATCAAAAATAGCAATAAGTTCTTTATAAACAACTTCATTATCTTCTTTAAGAGAATCAAGTTTTTTAGGAGTTCTAATTCCTGCTACCACATCTTCACCTTGAGCATTCATCAAATATTCTCCATAAGCTTTATTTTCTCCAGTTGAAGGATTACGAGTAAAAGCCACCCCAGTTCCACAATCATCACCCATGTTTCCAAAAACCATAGCTTGGACGTTAACTGCAGTTCCAAAGATTTTTTTCTCATCAACTTTATTTAATTGACGATAAATACAAGCTCGTGGATTATTCCAAGAACCAAAAACAGCATTGATAGCTCCCCAAAGTTGGACTTTAGCGTCACTTGGAAAATCTTTACCTTTTTCAACTTTATAAAGTTCTTTATAACCTTTAACCACTTCTTGCCAATCTTCAGCTGTCATTTTGGTATCTTCTTGAATCCCTTTTTTAGCTTTAACAGTGTTGATAATATGTTCTAATTTTTCATGTTCCATGCTTTCAACCACATTACAATACATTTGAATAAATCTTCGGTAAGAATCCCAAACAAATCGAGCATTACCAGTTTTTTCTACCATTCCTTTGACCACTTCTTCATTTAAACCTAAGTTTAAAATAGTGTCCATCATTCCAGGCATTGAAGCTGCAGCTCCAGATCTAACTGAAACTAAAAGTGGATTTTTAACATCTCCAAATTTCTTACCAGTTGTTTCTTCTAATTTCAAAATTCCCTCTTCAACTTCTTTTTCTAATTCGACAGGATATTGATTGCCATTATTATAATAGTATTGGCAAACTTCGGTTGACAAAGTAATACCGGCTGGAACTGGAATTCCAAGATTAGTCATTTCGGCAAGATTAGCTCCTTTACCACCAAGAATATATTTCATATCCTTGTCACCTTCAGCTTTTCCATTACCAAAAAAATAGACGTATTGTTTCATATTTTTGTTTAATATATTAATTTATAAATCCGCCTGTGGCGGAAACTTTCGACTCTCTTATTATACCGACAAATAAAGGATTGACAAGTTGCCTAAAAGAAAATATAGTTATACATATATATATGAAAAAGAAGTTTTTTTATCCGCTGATATTAATAGTATTGATTTTGCCTATCTGTCTAACTTTTTTTGCTCATAAAAATCAAGTCAGTTCACTTGATTCAGGTTATTTTACTTCTCTTAAAAACTCTCTTTCTACCAGTCAATTGTCTTATTTTAATAGGCTTGATGTCGGTGTTAGTAATCTTCAAATTGCAAGAGTGAATCAAGGAAACAATCCTTCTAATCTTAGTGAAAATTTATTTATTGGAGACACTCTTACTATTGATAGTGTTGGTGAATCTGATACATATATATTAGAAAATAAAGTATCTGATCAACTCTATTTAGACCGTAATATTACTGCCAATCAAGGAGCCATGGTCATAGCCACCCGTTCAGCTGTTCATACTATTTCTTTTATGCCTCAATATGATTTAGATAATGGTTTATTAATGTTTTTAATCCAAGCCACCGATCTATCGGATGAAACACCGGATGATGGCATCCCTGATCAAGGTGGATTTGACAGAAACGGTGTTTCTCTCTCAGATATCAGTTGTCCTGGTGGTGGAGTTGCTGGTGACGCTAATATAACAACAATAGAAAAAGGTTTAGCTTCTGATGGAACTTATTTCCAAGTATTTTGTGGCGGAGTTAATTTAACTTCAGGTACTATGGCTGAAATAGTTATCGGTAAAGAAGATGGTAACAAAATAATTAATCCTTCTCCTGGTAGGAATCACAATATTGGCGAAGCCAGCACCTTAAACTCTGGTGTTTATAATTTTGGTATAGCAGTTATGGATGAATTATATAATTTAGTTGGTATTGATATGGCTAAAGTAATTTTAACTGAAAATGTTCTTATAACTGCCGTAGTTGAACCAATCATAACTTTTACTATTGGCACTTCTGGAGCAACTACTGTTGGAAGCATTCTTTGTGGCAGTCCAATTGGCAAATCCTACTCTGGATATACCCAAACAAACGTAACTCCAAGTTATGTTAATTTTGGTCAACTATATTTAGACGCTCATAATGACTTAGCCCAAAGATTAAGTATTATAACTAACACCACAAATGGTTATGTTATCCAAGGCTATGAAAATAAACCATTAACAGCTGGTGTAGATACTATTCTTCCAGACACTGATTGTGGTGGAAATTGTTCTGTTACTACTGCTGGAGCATGGACAGATACTTCTAACTCTGGTTTTGGTTATTCACTTGAAGTTGGCACTACTACTGGTAATGGAGCAAATGTTTCTCTTGGCATTGGTACTACTGGTCACTATAAAGCTTTTGGAGTTGGTACTAGTAATGCCCAAGCCCTATTAAGCCGAACTGATGTCCCTACTGGAACTGATTCTATTTATGTTTGCTATCGCATAGTGGCAGATAGTGGTCAGCTACCTGGAACTTATGAAAATTCTATAAGTTATATTGCTACAGTTGTTTTCTAAAAATTAAAAATAAAAATGAAATCTGCCACCCCACAAATTAAATTAGAAATTAGAAATTGGAAATTAGCCATTAGTCTCTTGCTAATACTATCTACAATCTATTATCTACGACCTAATATCTCATTTGCCCAATCAATTGAGGGTTTATCTGCTATTCCTCCTAGATTAGAAATCACTGTTAAAGCAAACGAGGTCGTTTCTCATGTTATTAAAGTTAGAAATGAATCTAGTAAAGAAAAAAATATAGTTACTTCTGTCCAAGATTTTATAGTTAACGATAACAAAGGTACCCCTGTTGTTGTTTCAGTTACAGAAGAAGATAACCGTTGGGCCGCTAGCTCTTGGATTCAGATATCACCTTCATCTATGAGATTAAAAGGTGGTGAAACCAAAGCTCTCGTTTTAACAGTTACTCCTCCAATAAATGCCCTTCCTGGTGGTCACTATGCTATGGCAATTCATAGTCCAGACAATGAACTCTCTGTTTTAGATTCAACTGGTGCTGCAATTCAAACCAGAGTTGGCACTCTTATCTATATAACTATTCCCGGAGACATTAAAGAAAATGCTACAGTTAAAGACTTTACTGCTCCAAAGTTTTCCGAATTTGGACCAATTAACTTTAAATCAATTATCCAAAATCTATCTGACATTCACATCCGACCTGCGGGTAATATCACTATCACCAATATGATTGGGATGAAATCTTTTATTCAATTTAATAAAAACGAAACCAATATTTTCCCTTCAAAAACTAGAGAATTTGAAGATCAACTTAGTAAAAAATTTCTTTTTGGTCGATATAAGGCCGAACTAAATGCTGTTTATGGCACCACTGGACAAGTTGCCACTGGTGGACTTATTTTCTGGGTTATTCCTTGGAGATTGATGATTCTTCTTGTATTTGCCGTTGCTATTATTGCTTTTATTATTATCACTAAGAAAAATAAAATAATTAAAGTTGAAGATACTCAAGAAAAAGTTGACGAATTAGAAGCCGAACTCGAAGCCTTAAAACAAAAATATAAAGATCAATAAGACCTTAATAGACTTTTAAACCCCCGCACCCGCGGGGGTTTTTGATAAACTTATTTAATGCTTCTTTTATTTTTAATATTATTACTTCTCCCAAGACCTGTTTTTGCCAAAGAAATTCCCAAATCAGTAAATATTTCTGCTTCTATTGGTGAAAATGAAGTCACTATCTTTGGTTACAGTTCTCCAAATGCCAAAATTGAATTAACTGGTATCAATATTTATTCCCTGACTTTTAGCGGCAAAGACGGCTATTTTAAATTTGACAAAATTATTCTGCCAAGAGGCAAATCAGAACTCTGTTTGCAAGCAAAAGACACCAACAATAGAAGTACTACTCCAATATGCATTCCTCCGCCACCACCAACCAATTACCATACTGACATTGGCCCTATTCTTTTACCACCTACAGTTTCTTTGGAACAAGATAAAATCAATCCTAACTCAACTGTCATTTCTTCTGGTCAAAGTATTCCTAATTCCCCTGTTACCATTTTCTTTTATAAAGAAAATGACAAAGGTAAGTCTTTCCCCAAAAAAGTTCTTGCTTATTCCCTACCACCATTAAAAAGCAACTCTGATAACGAAGGTCATTACAGTTTAAATCTGCCTACCGCCTATTCTAGTAATTACAGGCTCTACACTTCAGTTCAATATGGCGATAACTTTTCTCCAAAATCAAACACTCTTTTATTTTTAATGCCATCTTTTTCTAAACTATGGCTTCAACAAAATTCATATTTAGCTATCATTTTATTTGTTTTTATCTTAACTATTCTCCTTTTCTTCATCCTCCTATTCTTAAATTCCAAAACTTACAAAAAAATAATAGAAATTAGATTTCTTCCTGCCATTCGTAATTTTTATCCTGCCATTAGAAACGAAAATTACCCTTATGTTTATCCAGAAAGTCTTAATCGTCGCTTCAAAATCCCAAAATAAAGTCAATCTCTATTAATCTTCTGACAAAGTTATCTCTTTAATTCTGTTTATTTCCTCGTTAACTTTCAAAACTAAATCTTTTTTTTCTATATCTAAAATATTTTCTGCATTGTCTCCCAAATTAAAAATACCATTATTATAAGAAGCACTTATTCTTGTTGGTCCAAAACGACCCTTACCATTAGAAGCCAAAGGATCTTCTATCCAATGTTTATTAAAATTTAAATAAACTTTAGCCCCACATTTTGAAAAATCTTCTGGATTTTCTGGATCAAAAATAGCTTCTTCCCAAGATATATAAGCTGGTTGTTCTTGTGAATATAAAGTTTTTATTTTATAAGAATTTTTATTAAAAAAAAGGTTATGTTTATACTCTTTAATTCTCAATTCTCCTTTTGGTATTAAAACAACCACCTTTTCCTCTATCATTTCTTCAAAGATATCAACAATTCCAGTTTCTTTAAGACCAAATACATTTTGTCTATATCTTTCAAAGAATTTTTGCTCCAATTGACCTCCAATATCTTCTTTCCCCACTATATTAGCTGGCTGAATATTTTCTATACCTTTACCCATATACCCATAATATACCATAAAATACGCCAAAAAACAATTTTTTCAATATAAACAATATCCTTAGTAGCAGGATAAAAAAGTTTAATATATACTTAATTAATAATGAATAAATATTTAGTTGTTATTATTTTTTTATCGATATCTTTAGTCGCCTCTCTTTCTTTGGTTTTAAAAACCACTGTTTTTGTCAACAAAGCTGCCAATGATAACCAATCTAGTGTTGCTCTTGAAAATTCTTATCTTTTTGTTTCCCCTCTTCAAGTTAAAGCTGACAATAAAGAAAAAATGCGAGTTACTGTCTTTCTTCTAGATGGTCGTGGTCTTGGTGTTTCAAACCAAACTGTTGATATTTCCACTTCTAATAAAGTTAATATTATAGAAGTTCAAAAAAATACTGATGAATCAGGTAAGGCTGTGTTTGATATCTCATCAGAAACTGCTGGTCAATTTAGTCTATCTGCTAAAAGTAATGGTAAAACCCTTCCTCAGCAAGTTAAAGTGGTCTTTTATTAAAAACTCTATCCTTCTCCTTTAAAAAGACAAGGGGTTAAAATGCTAAAATAGCTTAGTGGATAAACTATCTTACAAAACTCTTCTCATCATTTTATTTTCTCTTTTAATCGCCATTGTTATCCTGCTAAGATTTTTTATCATCAAACCGAATTCCGCCGTTGCCGCTTGGTGGGATGATGCTTGGAGTTATCGAAAAAGTATTAGCGTTAATAATACTGACAATCAACAATCAAATGTTTATTTAACCGTTACCATTGACACTTCTGATTCGTCTAAATTTCAAAGCGATTGTGGTGATATTCGTTTCACTGATCAAAATAATAATCTTTTAGATTATTTTATTGTTTCTGGTTGTGGTAGTGATTCAACTGTTATTCACGTTAATTTCCCCACTTTGATAGCTGGTAATAGCACTTTTTATCTTTATTATGGCAATTCATCAGCTCCAAACGGCTTCAGTTTATTTGATTTTGCCACTGCTGCTACTAATTCCACTCCCAGTTTAAATTCTGAAGAAACTTCCCCTACTCCAGCAATTTCACCAATAATTCTAGGTGGTCAAGCAGGCAACCCTACTCCAGCCCCACTTCCTTATGAGCCACTTATATATTATAAATTTGACGAAGGTTATGGAAATACTTTTAAAAATTATGGCAGTCTTGGAGAGTCTTTAAACGGTGTCTTTGGTACTGCTGGCACAATTCCAGCTTGGATAGATGGAAAATATAATAAAGGTTTAGATTTTGGTACTAGTTCAATTGCTATATCATCAAGAACTTCTTCTTTATTAGACTATAATGCCACCAATGGTCTAACTTTAAGTGCTTGGATAAAAGCTAGCCCAAACGAAACCAATGGTGGCCACATAATAAGTAAACCTTGGACTAGTGGCGGAGTTTACAACTATAGCTTGTTTTATAGTTCTACTAAAAGAATAACTTTTAATGTTAGAACAGCAGCTACCACCTACACTTTAACTACTGGAATCACCGTTCCGGCTGACCAATGGGCTTATGTAGCCGCCACTATAAATCCAGACACTCAAACTGCCAATATATATATCAATGGCGTAGGTATTACTTCAAGATCTGATATTTCAAATGATTTTAATATTACTAGTAATAATATAAAATTAGCTCTTGGATGTCTTTATCCTTATCCTAATTCTTGTCATCTTGCAACTTTTCAAAACTTTCTTGGCTCTATAGATGAAGTTAAAATCTACAATGTCGCCCTAACTGCTAATCAAATTCTTCAAGATTATAGTTATAATCAAAATCAATTTAATACTAGTTTTGGTTCTTCTCTCCAAACTATCAGCAATGTCACCACTCCAATAGAATATTGTATTCCTGGTGATACTTCTTTTTGTATACCTCCTGTCATGGAATGGAATTTTGAAGAAGGATTTGGTGATGCTATAGTCGACAGTGGTAGTAATATTGGTAGTACTTTTGTGGGAACACCTGCTCGTGTAACTGGCAAAATTGGTCAAGCAATGAGTTTTGATGGTTCAACTAATGGCATAAAAATAAGTACCACCAACACTTATGTTGATGAAACTATGTCAGCTTGGGTTTATATTGACTCATCTTCACCCAGTGGAGACATTGTTGGCAATTGTCACACCAACATTAATAGTGGTTATGGATTTACATTTTATCTAGATGGTAACACTTT
Source organism: uncultured Gammaproteobacteria bacterium (assembly GCA_964408995.1). GTDB lineage: Bacteria > Patescibacteriota > Microgenomatia > UBA12405 > UBA12405 > WARW01. The sequence goes on from CAYPBP010000005.1 coordinate 22,621, forward strand.
AAGAACTAAAGCTGGCACTAACAATAAATCAAATTTCTATAACAATATCACTTATGATGTAACCAATCAAAAAAACAAATGGTTACATCTAACTATGAGTTGGGATAATCTAGGAACAGGCGCCACTGGATTAGCTAGTCCTCTTGGATGTGATACAACCGTAAAATTGTATGTTAATGGTCAATTAGTTGATGAACACACAGATAATTTAACCGCTACTACCGGTTACACCTGTACTAAAGCATATGACTACCCTTTTTCTATGGGTGGAACCCTAACTAGTTCATCAACTAGATTAACCAAAGTCAAACTCGACAATGTCAGAGTTTATAATTATGTTCGCACCCCTGCCCAAGTTGCCTACGACTATAACAAAGGAGGACCTGTTGGGTGGTGGAAACTCAACGAGTGTCAAGGTTCAACCGCTTTTGATTCATCTGGATTAGGCAATACTGGCATCATTTCAATAGGTCAAAATGGATCACAAGATACTCTTGGAACCTGTCAAATTAGCACCTCAGCAGCTTGGAAAAATGGTGCTAGTGGTAAACTAAATTCTTCACTAAATTTTGATGGTACAGATGATTATATTAACCTAGGTAGTATTACCCCCAATGTTAATAGTGTTTCTTTTTGGACCAAACCATCATCTAATAACCAATATTTTCTCCAACTATCAAATGATTCGTATATAACAATGTCATCTGGGACAATTTCTACCACTGGTTTTAGTTCAGCTACTATCTATATTAATGGTAAGACCACAAATCTTTTACCAGATAACAACTGGCACCATATAACCATAGTTACCGATACAAATATTATCCCCCAAACAGTTTATATTGGAAAAGCTTATAGTAATTACTACTCTGGCCAACTAGACGATATTCGATTTTATAACTACCCTCTAACAATTGAACAAGTCAAAATCTTATACAACAACGGAGTAGCTAATTTTAATTAAAATCTATTTAAAAGTTACTTTAATTATCTTTCCTATTACCATTCCACCCACACTAGCTGTTAATTCATATTGTTTTGCTTGAGCAGAAGTCATTTCAAATTTAGCTTTACCAGAATCATTAGTCATTGCATCTTGATCACCTAAGCCGGTTAATTTAATTTGTTTATTAGCAACTCCCTTCCCTTTGCTATCTAAGGCAAACACATTAACCACACATTTATCTTTTCCATCAGCTTTAGCTAATATTTTTTCACCTATTACAATAGAATTCTTAGCCGAAACCTTACTGGAACCACTAGCTTTAGTCAAAAGAATTAAAGTATTTGGGATAACGGCCACTGCTAAGTAAATTACTAAGCCCAAAACCAATAAAAGACCAATTCCACTAAAAATAATCTTGTTTTTATTACCATTCATTAACAAATCATAGCACAAAAGCACCTTTTTTCAATAAATTAGCAATAAATTAAGGAAACTGCTAATAAAGATTTTGTTTAATAAAAAAGCTTAAAGTAGGCATTTATTACAAAAAATCAAAGCTAAAAAGGCCAAAATTTAACCTAAAAAATATTTAATCAACCCAAAATTAGGCAAAACAGAGCAAATAAATACCTTTTAATGCTTTGTCCTTCTTTGTATATCAAATAGTCTCAAATTATAACCGTAAATATTTTCCTCAAAAAAACAAATAACAAGCACTTTTTTAAAAAAAATAAAAAAAATTGAGTAATTTTTTAACAAAATTAAATCATCTTTATACCCAAAAAGTATATCAATTAATATCTTTTAAGATATACCGCATTTCTCCGCATCAATTCCATTTTTAAAAATTAAAAATTGGATATTTAGAATTATTTTATATTAGATTGATAGTAGATGTACTAAGCGTGATAATCATCGTGAAAGTATAAGTTTTAAATTAGAAATAAGAAAAATTTTTACAAGATAGTATCAAAAAACATCATTAAAATGCTAAAAAATACCTATTGACAGCCTTTTTCTAATAGTAGATAGTTATATTAATTAATTATTAATTTATATAAACAATGTATAAAACATATAACTTTGAACCTAAATCTTTATCACCGCAGAAAAAATACCATTTTCAAAAAACAGCTGAAAGTTTAGTGCCCTTTTTAATCATTGCGGCCACCTTTGTTTGGCTTTGGAAATAAGTTTCTATGACTGCCCAAATCTTTGAATCCTACCAAAACTGGCTTAAAGCAAGATCTTATTCCAGTGCCACCATTAGAAACTACTTAGTTGACCTTAGAAAATACTTTCTTTTCACTAATCGAGATTCAGACGAGATATCAGATAACATTTTCAATTCAGACAATTTAAGCTCTTACTTTCAAAACATTAACCAAGACCAAAATTATAAACGTTTTTTAGCTTCGCTCTCTAAATTCTTTCAGTTTGCCTTAGATCAAAAACTAATTTCCAAAAGTCCTTTCAAAGAAGCTCTAAAAAATAATCAAGAAATAAAAGGCCATGATATTCCATCGGCTATAAATTTATATAAACAACAGCTTGTTGCTAAAAAATCATCTCCATCAACTATACGAAACTATATCAACGACATTCATCAATTTATTAATTGGGCTTCAAGTGAACCTAAATAATCTATTTACTACTTCTCGTCTAAACGAATATACTGCTTTCTTAAAAAGCACCAATCTTTCTGATGCCAGTCTTAAACGTAAGCTTTCTTCTCTTTCTTCTTTTCAAAAATTTTTAGTTAAAAAGAAACTAATTCAACCTGATTCAAACCCACTCACCTTCCAAACACCTTCTTTTAGCAACGAGACTATAAAAAAAAACATTGAAAACTCTATAAACCAACCTGAATTAAAAGCTAATTTTTTAAAAAAAATAATTTCCCGTTTCATACCAGATACTAAATACTTAATACCAAATACTAAACCAAACAATTTCTTATTCCGTTACATAACCATTTTCTCTCTTTTTGCTATTGGCGTTGGTCTTGGCTTCACTCTCTATCAACAAGCCTTTATTCAATCAAATAAAAATCTAGCTTATTCAAATGCCAATAATCCAGTCAAAGCTGGTCGTTTTCTTTCCTTTCAAGGCCGTTTAACTGACTCTAGTGGTAATCCTATTGTTGCAGAAACTGAGATCTATTTTCAACTTTGGAATAAAGATATTGGGGGTACTATGCTTTACACCACACTAGACAATGGTAACAGTCAAACTGTTATCCCCGACGAAAATGGTATCTTTTCCATCACTATTGGTAAAAGTCATGGACCAGAAATACCTGCTGATGTATTTTCTGAAAATGCCGAAATTTGGTTGGAAATTACTGTTGACGATGAAACAATGGAACCTCGCCAACCTATTGCTACTGTTGCCTATGCTCTCAATGCTGAAACCTTGCAAGGTTTACCACCAGATGCTGGCGGTTATAAAGATACAGTGCTAGTTATAGATTCCGAAGGTAACTTAAACTTAGGAGAAACTTCTCCTACTATCAAATCTATATCTGGGACCATGGGTATTGAAGGTCAAGCTATTCTTATTAAATCTTCTGAAGGTTCTGGTGGCAATATTGATATTAATCCAGATGGTCAAGGTATAGTTCAGTTAATTAACGAAGCTAGTGATGGTAGCCTTGTTGTTAGTAATACAAATTTAATAATGGGTAATCTTATTACTGGTCAAGTTAATACCGAAGAACGTGGCTATAATTTCATCGATTTTCAAAATAAAGATGCTTTTGGTGATTTAACTAGTCGTTTCTCTGTCAATTCCTATGGTGATGCTTATATAGACAATGATTTAACTGTATCAAACAACGCTGATATTGGTGGTAGCCTTTCTGTAAGTGATTATTCTATTTTTTCTAAAGGTATCGGTATCACTGGCAATTCTGCTTTTAATAATAATCTTTCTATTGGTGGGACTTTAACTTTATCTCAAAATCCTGGAGCTGGTAAAATTCTTCAATCAGATGCTTTTGGTAATGCTTCTTGGGTTGACAATAACGGCAGTGGTGTAGGTGTTAGTTATTTTTCTGGATCAGGTTTAACTTTAAATAATGATACTTTCAAACTAGGCGGTGCCTTAACTGAAAATATGCGTCTTAATATTGGAAACACAGAAGCTTTTTATATTCAAAATTCAACTGGTAATATCGGTCTTGGTACCACTAATCCCACAGCAAAGCTTAGTGTAGTTGGTGATATTGGAGCTAATCAACTCAACATCACCACCTCAGGTGAAACTTTTGGACCTGGTACTATTATTTACTCAGCTAACTCCAACTTATCGGGTTCCATAAATACTGGCGATTTTAATAATGATGGTAAAACAGATTTAATTATTAACGATCAATATTTTTACAGGGTTAGAGTTTTTACTGGTAATGGTGATGGTACTTATCAAAATAGTACTATTCATCAAACTAATGATATTAGTTATTTTGATCCATCATCAATAACTATCGCTGACTTCAATAATGATAATTATGACGACTTTGCTATTACTAGTAGTAATTATAGTGATCAAATTATTGTCTTTATTAATAATCAAAATAGTGATTTTGATTCTGGAACTAGTTATTTGGTTGATGGCTATTCATCTTCCATTAATAGTGGTGATTTTAATGGTGATGGATTTATTGACTTATTAACTAATAATCCAGACAGTAATAACATTAGTGTTTTTCTTAATAATAATGGTACTTTTGGAACGGGTGTTACTTATTTCAGTGATACTTATGTATATAATACTGAAATTAGTGATTTTAATAGTGATGGTAAAGACGATTTAATTTATTTAGATGGTTATTCAGGTGACTTAACTGTAGTTCTTAGTAATAATGGCACTTTTGGAACTGGTGTTACTTATCCAACAAATAATTATGGAGATATTGAAATTAATGATTTTAATTTTGATGGTAAAAACGATTTTGTCGTTTATGATGGGTATTCTTTAGATGTTTATCTTAATAACAATGGTACTTTTAATAAAAGTACTTTTAATATTTCAACAAGTGGTGTATCTCAAATTAATAGTGGTGATTTTAATGGTGATGATTATCCTGATTTAGTCACTAATACAGATTCCAACAACATTGCTGTTTTAATTAATAATAATGGCACTTTTGAAAGTAATATTTACTATCCAACTAATGGAGATATATCAACTTCTATCACCACCGGTGATTTTGATAGTGATAATAAAGACGAAATAGTATCAATCAATGGTAATACTAAAGTCAGTTTTTTTAATGAAAGACCAAACATATCTATCATTACTGATAATATTGGTAACATTGGTATTGGAACTACTTCTAACTCTTTATATAAACTAACTGTTGTTGGTGATGCATTATTTTCTAATAAACTTTCAATTGGCGGTACTCTTTCAGCTAATTATATTTCATCTACCAATATTTACAATACCAACTCTGTATCCACCAGTAGTCTTTATACTACTTCTTTTAGACTTGCTAATAATGTTCATAATGGATATATTTTAACGAGTGATGTTTGGGGTAATGGCATTTGGACTGCCCCTTCAACTATTGGTACCAATTATGTTGCTGGCAACGGTATTACTATTAATAGTAGTAACCAATTTAAGCTTGGTGGTAGATTAACTGAAAATACTTCTATTGGTGTTTCTTCGTTTGGATTGTCTTTTCTAGGCCTAGGTAATACCCAAGCACTTTATATTGCTTCTACCGGGAGGATTGGTATTGGCACCACTAGCCCAAGTTATAAGCTTCATGTTATTGGTAATGGTTATTTTTCTACGAATCTTTCAGTTGGCGGAACTTTAACCCTAACTCAAGGCGCTGGAGCTAATAAAATTCTTCAATCAGATGCTTCTGGTAATGCTTCTTGGGTTTCCCCTTCAAGTATTGGTACTACTTATGTCGCTGGAAATGGTATTACTCTTAATAGCAGTAATCAATTTAAACTAGGTGGTAACTTAATTGAAAATACTTCTATTGGTATTTCGTCCTCTTATTTAAGATTTACTGCTGGTAATGGTAGTACTGAAGCCCTTTATATTTCTAATACCAGCAGAGTTGGTATTGGCACCACTAATCCTCTCTCTAAATTAAGTGTAGTTGGTTCTATTTCTGGTGATAACCTAGTTCTAGCTGGTAATGTTCAATTGAACAGTTTTGCTGGTTTTAATAATTACTTAGATAGCTCTGGCGGTCTTGGTACTGGTGGTATTCAAAGAATAACTAGTACTGGTAATTTAACTAATATTAGCTCTATCCAAGCTGGACAACTTAATATTACTTCTGATTTTAATTTTAGTATTGGAACCAGTTACCCCATAAATATAGGAAGTTCTGAACCATCTTCTATAACTTCTGCTGATTTTAATGGTGATGGTAAACCTGATTTAGCTACCGCTAATGGTGGAAGTGATAATATTACTATTTTTATTAATAACGGAAATGGTGCTTATAGTACTGGCGTTGATTACTCTAATAATATTGGAAGTCACCCATGGTCTATAACTTCCGCTGATTTCAATAGTGATGGTAAACCTGATTTAGCTACCGCTAATGGTGGAAAAGGAAATATCACAATATTTACCAACAATGGAGATGGAACTTTTGGAACTGGCATTACTACTCGCGCCCCATCCTATTCAAATTGGCATCGTTCCATAATTTCGGCTGATTTCAATAGTGATGGTAAACCTGATTTAGCTACCGCTAATACTGGTGACAATAAAATAAATGTCTATCTAAATAATGGCAATGGTAATTTTATAAATAGCACTAATTATTCGGTTCCTTGCCAAGACCCATCTTCTATAACTTCTGCTGATTTCAATGGTGATGGTAAACCTGATTTAGTTACTTACGAACAAGAGCACTCTACCCTTTGTGTTCTAACTAATAATGGTGGTAATTCCTTTATAGGTACCACCAATCCTCAACCGGACATTGGTTATTCGCAAAATAATATTATTTCTACTGATTTTAATGGTGATAGTAAAACTGATTTAATAGTTACCTCCCATAAATATGATGGTGGTAATACGACAACCATGGTAAATATTTTAAATGGTATCGGTAATAGTACTTTTGGAGTTGGTGCTAGTTATCAAATGTCTCTAGATTCGTATACATATAACAATAGTATAACTACTAATGATTTCAACGGTGATGGTAAACCTGACATAGCTACTCAAAAAATGACTTGGGATGAAAATAATTATTGGAGCTACAATACAGTTATTATCCCTAATAATGGTGATAATACTTTTGGTCTTGGCATTACTTATCCATCAACATATGGATGGCAAAATTCCATTATTTCGAATGATTTTAATAGTGATGGTAAAGACGATTTAGCATATATAAGTGGTTCCACCATTAACGTTAATCTGAATAATTCTAACCCAACTCTTTTCACTTCAATTTCGGGAAATGTCGGCATCGGCACTAGTAATCCTTTATCTAAACTAAGTGTTATCGGCGACGCTTCAATTTCAAGCAATCTTTCAGTCGGTGGATCTTTAACATTAACTCAAGGAGCTCAGGAAGGATATATTTTAACTAGCGATTCAAACGGTAATGCCTATTGGGCTATAAGTGGCAGTGGTGGAATTGGTACTGTCAATAATGGTCTTACTTTGTCTAATTATCAACTTCAATTAGGAGGTAATTTAATTCAAAATACATCAATTGGTGTTTCATCATTTGGACTATCATTTTTAAGTTCAGGCGATACTCAAGCACTTTATATTGCTTCTAATGGCAGCATTGGTATCGGTACCACCAACCCAACAGCAAAACTAAGTGTTGTTGGCAACGCTTATTTTGCCGATAATGTCGATCTTGGTACTACTAATCAAACAGCAAAATTAGAAATAACAGGCAATATTAAGATTAACTCGATTAGTCATACATTAGATACCGGAACCACTTATCCAGAAAATAATGATTATGGTAGGCCATGGGGTATCACTTCCGCCGATTTTAATGGTGATAATAAAATTGACATAGCTACTGTTGACCGCAGTCAACATAAATTTTTTATTTTTAATAACACCAACAATGGCAACTTTGATGTTGGTGCCAGTTATTATGTAGAATCGCCAACTTCCATCACTACTGGTAATTTTAATAATGATGATAAACCTGATTTAGCCATAGTTAGTTGGCAAACTATTGGTGTTTTTACAAATGATGGCAGTGGTAATTTTGACACTGGCACAACTTATCCTAGTCATACATATGCATATAATAATAAAATTATAACCGCCGATTTTAATAATGATAGTAAAGATGATATAGCCGTTTCCTCCTACAATGGTGACAGTTTTGAAATTTTTACAAATGATGGCAGTGGTAATTTTGGCACTGGCATAACTTATCCATCAACATCAGTAAGATCTATCGCTTCTGACGATCTTGATGGTGATGGTAAAAAAGATTTAGTAACTTTTAATAACGGTTATATCACTATTTTTACAAATGATGGCAGTGGTAATTTTGACACTGGCACAACTTATTCTGGATCTGGAGGAGCAACTAATTTTAACGGTTCACCAATGGCAATTGCCGATTTTAATAATGATAGTTTTAAGGATATAGCAACTTTAAATAATGACTTATTTATTTTTACAAATGATGGCAGTGGTAATTTTGGCACTGGTGTAAGTTCCCCAGTTAATGCTGGAGCAGGTGATGGTATGGTTGCCACTGATCTTGATGGCGATGGCAGAATTGATTTAGTATCTACTGACAATAACAATCAAATAAACTTTTTAAAAAATAATGGTAACCATTCTTTTTCTAAAGATAGCAGCTATCAAACTATAGAAAACAGACCAATTGATATTACTTCTGCTGACTTTAATAACGATGGTTTTAACGATATAGCTACTGCCAATGTCTGGGGTAAAGGTATAACAGTTTTTCTAAATAAAATTGACGGCATTAACCCAACTTTTTTTACTAGTAATGGTGGTTTTGTTGGCATCGGCACCACCAATCCTACCCAAAAATTAGATATTGTTGGTGATATTAATCTAACTGGTACTATATTTGCCAATAATACTTCTGGCTCTAATGGACAAATTTTAAGTTCTACTGGAATTGGTTTATCTTGGATTAACCCTAGTTCTGTCGGTACCACCTATACTGCTGGAATTGGGTTAAGTTTAGCCAATAATACATTTCATCTTAATTTAGCTTCAACTAACACATGGACTGGCATTCAAAACTTTTCTACTGGAGCTACCATTTCCAGTCTTTCTGTTGGAGGTACCTTATCAGTTACTGGTAACTCTACTTTTACCAACAATCTTTCGGTTGGAGGTACCTTATCAGTTACTGGTCGTTCTACTTTTTCTAATGGTATTGGAATTACTGGTAACTCTACTTTTACTAACAATCTTTCGGTTGGTAATACTTTGTTTGTCAATAGTAAATTAAAAATATATAATGGCGGAGTTAATACTAACAATTATGTTTTAACAAGTGATAATAATGGCAATGCCACTTGGAAACAAAATATTCCTGTTCTTTACACCTCTTCCAATGGTATTACTCTTTCTGGTACTGAATTTAAACTTGGTGGTAGATTAACTGAAAATACTTCTATTAATGTTTCTTCATCTTTTCTAAGATTTACTGCTGGTAATGGTAGTACTGAAGCACTTTACATTGCTAATACCGGTAGAATAGGTCTTGGTACCACTAGTCCAAGTAAAAAATTAGATGTTGTTGGCGATATTAATCTTAGTGGTACTATTTTTGCTACTGGAACTTCTGGATCTAATGGACAAGTATTAACTTCCACCGGTGCTGGTTTAGCTTGGATAGATTCTGCTGCTATTGGCACAAGTTTCTCTGTTACAAATGGTTTATCAAGTATATCAAACAATGTCTTTGGTCTTGGCGGCACTTTAACTCAAAATACTTCTATTGGTGTTTCATCATCTTTTCTAAAATTTACTGCTGGTAATGGTAGTACTGAAGCACTTTACATTGCTAATACCGGTAGAATAGGTCTTGGTACCACTAGTCCAAGTAAAAAATTAGATGTTGTTGGCGATATTAATCTTAGTGGTACTATTTTTGCTACTGGAACTTCTGGATCTAATGGACAAGTATTAACTTCCACCGGTGCTGGTTTAGCTTGGATAGATTCTGCTGCTATTGGCACAAGTTTCTCTGTTACAAATGGTTTATCAAGTATATCAAACAATGTCTTTGGTCTTGGCGGCACTTTAACTCAAAATACTTCTATTGGTGTTTCATCATCTTACTTAAGATTTACTGCTGGTAGTAATACAGAATCTCTTTATATTTCTAATACCGGTAGAGTCGGTATTGGTACCGCTAGTCCAAGCCAAAAACTTCATGTTATTGGTGATGCTTATTTTGCCAGTAATGTTGGTTTTGGAGTAGCTAGTCCTACCAAAAAAATTGATGTTGCCGGTGATATTAAATTAACCGGGAAACTCTTTGTTGGTTCGGCTGGTACTTCTGGTTCTGATAATCAAGTATTAATTACTAGTGGTGATAGCCTAAATTGGGTAGATGCAAGTTCAATCAATCAACCATTATCTTTTATGAATGGTTTATCAGAAATATCAACTAATACTATTGGTCTTGGCGGTACCTTAACTAAAACTACTTCAGTTGGAACTTCATCTTTTGATTTATTTTTTCTAGATTCTAGCAATAATAAATCACTTTATATTGCTTCTAATGGCAACATCGGTATTGGTAATACCACCAGTCAAAGCTTCAAACTTCATGTTACAGGTGACACTTTGATTGACGGTATCACTCAATTAAATGGTAATGTTGGAGTTAGAGATAATCTTGCTGTTGGCAGCTTAACTATGAATTACGGATCCAGCAGTGGTTATATTTTAACCAGTGATAGCATTGGTAATGCTTCTTGGATTGCTCCTAATTCTATTGGTATCGGTACTAGTTATGCTGCTGGTAATGGTTTGAATATATCTAACAACCAATTTAAACTTGGTGGTAACTTAACTGAAGCTACTTCAATTGGAATTTCTTCATCATCGTTAAGATTTACTGCTGGTAATGGAAGTACTGAAGCACTTTATATTGCTTCTGATGGAAAAATTGGTATTGGTACAACTGCTCCAACTTCAAAATTAACAGTTATTGGTGGTGCTTCAATATCAACCAATCTAACCATTGGTGGTAGTTTAGTTTCTGTTGGTTCAACTAATTTAGTTACCAATCTTAATGCTCAATACCTTGGTGGTATTGGTGCTTCTGAATTTGTTGGTATAGGTCAAACTGGTGATTTCATTACTACTTTAACTAATGGAATTGGTATCACTATTACTGGATCAGGTGTTAGTCGAAATATTACTTTTGATTATGATTCTTCTCTATTAGCTACTGGTAATAAAATTGGACTTAATCTTGGTTCTTCTAATACTTGGACTGGTCTTCAAAGTTTTAACAATATTAACATCGGCGGAACTCTAACTCTGGGTGTCGGCGCTAGTGCTGGTTATGTTTTAACTAGTGATGAAAGTGGTAATGCTTACTGGGCATTTAACCCTGATACCGATACCACCTACACTGCTGGAAATGGTATCACTCTTGTTGGAACTCAAATTAAACTTGGTGGAACATTAACTGAAAATACCTCTATTAGTCTTTCATCATTTGGATTATCTTTCTTAGGTTTAGGTAATACTCAATCACTTTATATTGCTTCAAGTGGTTATGTTGGTATTGGTACCACAAATCCTTCAGCTAAACTTACTATCAAAGGAGATTCTAACCAATCCACTTCCGATTTTACTTTACTAAATGGTGATGACACTATTGGTTTAGAAATAAGGGCTGGAAATACCAATAAAGGTAATATCTTTATTGGTAAAGATGTTGGAAATTCGACAGTTGATTTTTATTCAAGTAACAACACTGCCATAGGAAATCAATCTTTTTATAAAAATACCTATGGAAATAGCAACACTGCTTTAGGCAATCAATCTCTTTATAGTAATGTAAATGGAGATAGCAACACCGCACTAGGAAATAGTTCTCTCTATAATAATACCTATGGAAGTAAAAACATTGCTTTGGGCAGTGAATCTCTTTATAGTAATATTGGTGGAGACAAGAATATTGCTTTAGGCAATCAATCTCTTTATAGTAATATAAATGGAGATAGCAACCTCGCACTAGGAATCAAATCTCTTTATAATAATATCAGCGGAAATCAAAATATAGCTATAGGAGAGCTTTCTCTTGAAGAGAATATCAGCGGAAATAACAACATTGCTATAGGAATAGGTTCTCTTAAGAGAAATACCATTGGAAATAAAAATATTGCCATAGGAAATGGAACTCTTGTTGGTAATACTAGTGGGAATAGTAATATTGCCATAGGAACTGGATCTCTTGTTGGTAATACTAGTGGGAATAGTAATATTGCCATAGGAACTGGATCTCTTATGAATAATGCAGAAGGATCTGAAAATACTGCTTTCGGTAATTATTCACTTACTAATAATACTATTGGAGAACTTAATACTGCTATGGGCAGTGGATCTCTTGGTGGTAATATTACTGGAACATATAATACTGCTATAGGTGGTTATTCTCTTACGACAAACATTGGTGGAACTCAAAACACCGCCATAGGAACTGGATCTCTTATGAATAATGCAAATGGATCTGATAATACTGCTGTAGGAGCTATGTCTCTTTTAAACATTACAACTGGATCTAATAATACTGTTTTAGGATCTAACAGTCTTTTAAATGGAACAAATCTTAATTCTAATATTGCCATTGGTTATCAAGCTGGTTATTTATTGGGGATTGGCTCTAGTAATATTTTTATTGGTAATGATATTGGTGCTTCAGGTGATTACGATAATAGTCTTTACATCGGTCATGGTACTAACCCAATTATTTTTGGTAATTTAGCTAATGGTAATATCGGTATTGGTACTACTAATCCTTCCAAAAAGTTAGACGTTATTGGCGATGCTTCAATATCAACCAATCTAACCATTGGTGGTAGTTTAGTTTCTGTTGGATCAACTAATCTAGTTACCAATCTTAATGCTCAATACCTTGGTGGTATTGGTGCTTCTGAATTTGTTGGTATAGGTCAAACTGCTCCTTTCATTTATACTGCCACTAATGGTCTAACCCTAGCTTCTAATCAGTTTAAACTCGGTGGAGAATTAACTGAAACTACTAGGTTAAATATTGGCTCAACTGAAGTTCTATATATATCTTCTACTGGTCTCATTGGTATCGGTACTACTAATCCAACAAATACTTTAAAAGTATTTAACTCAACTGCTGGCATTGAATCTGCTCCTCTAATTGTTCAACAAGGTATTGCTTACGCTAGTCCTTATACCCAATATATTCAAACATGGAAAAATAGCGCTGGAACAAACGTTGCTCATATGAGAGCTGACGGATCTTTAACTACAAATAATAATAAATCAACAATATATCAAGCAACAGGCACTGGTTCAACTACAATTCCAGTTTTTTCAAATAGTAGCGCAAATGCTGGTATCTATTTTCCATCAACAACTAACTTGGGTTTTGTCACTAATAGAACTGAGAGAATGAAAATAACTGATACTGGCCTCATTGGTATTGGTACCACTAATCCAATTTACAAACTTGATGTCATTGGTGATGCTTCAATATCAACCAATCTAACCATTGGTGGTAGTTTAGTTTCTGTTGGTTCAACTAATTTAGTTACCAATCTTAATGCTCAATATCTAGGTGGTATTGGTGCTTCTGGATTTGTTGGTATAGGTCAAACTGGTGATTTTATTACTACTTTAACTAATGGAGTTGGTATTACTATTACTGGATCAGGTGTTAGTCGAAATATTACTTTTGATTATGATTCTTCTTTATTGGCTACTGATAACAAAATAGGTCTTAACTTAGCTTCCAATAATATCTGGACTGCACTTCAAACATTTACTAATGGTATTGGTGTTAGTGGTGATGCTAACTTTACTAATAATCTAACCATTGGTGGTACTTTAGTTTCTGTTGGATCAACTAATCTAGTTACCAATCTTAATGCTCAATACCTTGGTGGTATTGGTGCTTCTGAATTTGTTGGTATAGGTCAAACTGGTGATTTCATTACTACTTTAACTAATGGAATTGGTATCACTATTACTGGATCAGGTGTTAGTCGAAATATTGCTTTTGATTATAATACTTCTTTATTGGCTACTGATAATAAAATAGGTCTTAACTTAGCTTCCAATAATATCTGGACTGGACTTCAAACATTTACTAATGGTATTGGAGTTAGTGGTGATGCTAATTTAACTAACAATCTAACCATTGGTGGTACTTTAGTTTCTGTTGGATCAACTAATCTAGTTACCAATCTTAATGCTCAATACCTTGGTGGTATTGGTGCTTCTGGATTCGTTGGTATTGGTCAAACTGGAGATTTCATCACTAGTCTTAGTGTTGGTGGCAGTGGTTTATCTATTGAAGGTAGTGGAATTGGTAGAACTCTTACTAACACTGGATTAGTTGATATTACCAACACTACTCTTATCCGTAGTGGTTCTGATGGTAACTATACTGTTGGTCTTAACTTAGCTTCCAATAATATCTGGACTGCACTTCAAACATTTACTAATGGTATTGGTGTTAGTGGTGATGCTAACTTTACTAATAATCTAACCATTGGTGGTACTTTAGTTTCTGTTGGATCAACTAATCTAGTTACCAATCTTAATGCTGATTTATTAGATGGTTATAATTCTTCTAGTTTCATTTACACCGCCACTAATGGTCTAACCCTAGCTTCTAATCAGTTTAAACTTGGTGGACTTTTAACTCAAAATACTGATATTGGATTGTCTGGTTTTACCTTAAGTTTTTCTGATGGTGGCAACACCTTAGTTTCCTTTAGTAATAGTGGTAACACTTTTTATAACCCAACTACATTTGCTTCTGGTGGTGATGTTTCTATTGCTTATAACTTAAATCTTACTAATTCTACTGGTTCAAACATTAATACTGCTGGTCCAATTTCTATAAATGCTGGTGAAACATTTAATTCCAGTAATTTAACTCTCCAAACCTATAACGCTGGAAAAATAATTCTTAATTCATCTAATCTTTGGAATGATGGTACTAACTTTGGTATTGGTACCACCACCCCTTTATATGCCTTAGATGTTTTAGCATCAGGCACCACTTTAGTTGCTCGTTTTGGAAGCAGTGAAGGTAGTAGTTGTACTTTTAATGGAGATGGCACTCTTATGTGTAGTTCTGATTCTCGTCTTAAAACTAATATTAACAATATTGATTATGGTTTAGATACTTTATCTCAATTAAGAGCTGTTGATTTTAATTGGAAAACTGATTCATCTAACACTTTAAAAAGTCTTGGATTTATCGCTCAAGAAGTTGAATCTCTTGTTCCTAAGCTAGTAATGACCGATACTAATGGCCATAAACAATTAAACACTATTGGACTTGTTCCAATAATAGTCAAATCCATTCAAGAACAACAAGTTCAAATTGAAGACTTAAAATCTAGTCTAAACATCACTTCCACTGGTCAAATAAATGTCACTTCTAATATCTCTGATAAAGTCTTAGCTTCTCTTGGTTATTCCGGTGCCAAAAACGAGATAGAAAATGCTAGTTATTCCATCACCAACACTACTGGACAAACAGTTTCTCGAATTGGTCAATTTAGTCAAATCGCCTCTGCTAAAATAAAAGCCGGTCTAATCTCTACCACTAATCTTATTGCTGACAATTTAGTTGCCAAAAATATTATTACTAATAATATAGTTTCTCCAAAAGCCACTATTAACGAGCTAACCGCTGAAAAAATAACCTCTACAGAAATAACTGCTGATGAAGTTACTGTTTCTAATACATTAACTACTAATCAACTAATTACTAATAATCTAGAAGCTAGTGAAGCTAGCGTATCTAATTTATATGCCGATAACATCATCACTAAAGACGGTTCCATCTCCGATGTTATGGCCAACAAAGTTTCATCTCTTCGAGATGAACTTACTAATTTAATTGCCTCTAGTCAATCAACTCCAAGTGCTATTAGTGGCACTTCAATTATGTCTCTTTCCTCTGGTTGGTATATGGACATCGCCAGTGATTCAGCCAAAATAGAAGGTGATTTAGCTCTTACCAACAATTTAATTGTTGGTGCTAAATTAACTGTCAATGGCGACACTCAACTTGGAAATGCCTTTATAACTGGCACTTTCACCACTGGTGAAATTGCTATTAAAGAAAATTTTATTGAAACCACTAATACTGCTCTTTATTTACAACCATCCAATACTGGTTCAGTTCACATTATGGGAGACACTTTAGTTATTGCCGACAATGGTGAAGTCCAAATCAATGGAGATTTAAAAATTTCTGGTTCTCTTATTGCCAATCTCATCACTGCCAATGAAATCCAAACTGATAAATTAACCACCAACGAACTAAACTCTAATCAATTAACCTCAAACGAATTAACCTCCGACAAACTAAACATTGCCACCGATTCTGCTAGTCAAATAATTATTGCTGAATCTGGATTTGGATACTTAGCCACCTCCTCTGCTCAATTAGTTTCCAATGCTACTGCTGGCACTTCCGTTCTTCCAGCTGATAAAACTGAATTGATTATTAAAAATAATAAATTAACACAAAATTCTATCGTTTATTTAACTCCAGTTGGCTCAACCAATAATCAAGTTGTCTATCTTAAAGAGAAAATGGTTTATTCTGAAACCGAGTTACAAAACAATCCTGACTTACAAAACTACTTCATCATCGCTCTCGACCAATACCTAGATAAAGATATTACCATCAATTGGTGGATTATCAACTAACCCACTCGCCCTTCAGGCACCCTCCCTGACAAGGGAGGGGTTAGGGGTGGGTTAAAAAAACCAAATTTCAAGCCTCCCTGTCAAGGGAGGTGGCGAGTGAAACGAGACGGAGGGTTTTAAACCAAAGAAATGCCGGCAGTGTGTTTTTTTGTTTTTAAATACAAAATAACACCTGCCGGCAAAATCTAAAAATCTTTATTGTGCTAATAACCCAAAATTGTCCAAACACCCATTAGAGACAATAATACCCGTCGATCCTGTTCTTATCCCTGTTGAGATGTTTCGAACCACCTTGGTATTATTAAAATAAATACTTATAGTTCCGGCAACATCTGCCACAACTTTAAGTTGATACCACTTATCGCTATCAAATGTACGTCTATTGCCAGTGTAATACGTAACCCCTTCAATCACTTCTTCCATTTGAACACTATCATTGTCTGGATAAGCTTTTATCATGATATAGTTTTGTGGACTTTCATACCACAAAACTACTCCAGCATACCCACCATCCATTACATTGAAATCAACCTTAACTGTTTGGTTTGACGCCTGAACATCATTCAATAATAACATCCCCAATTCAAGATTTTTTTGCTTCAATACACCATCTTCAATTAACCAATTTCCAGAAACGCTATTCCACTTTGACAAATTACCAGAAAATTCATCCGATTCAAGAATATTTAAACCAGCTGCATTTTGCAAAGTAATCAAAGCATCAATCGAATTAATAGAACCATTAAAGTCAGTATCATAACGCCATAAATCTTCACTAGCCGGAGGACCTACTAAACCAGCTGCATTTTGCAAAGTAATCAAAGCATCAACCGAATTAACCATTCCATTTTTATTTACATCTCCAAGACCACCATTATCACCTAAAGCTCTAGTCTCAAAAGCTCCTACATTTAAAGACATAGTAGTTGCCAAGACAGCTGAAGTTAATCTCTCCTTAAAACTTATTTTTGTTTATAAACAACTTATAATATAAGGGTATTATACACTAAAAAACAAAATCATTTCAAACTTACTGTCAATTTGTGTATGTTTTCATTTAATACCTAACTAGCAGCAGTCAGTTCTGTTAAACTAATTTATGGAATATACTCAAGAACAAATCGAAAAACTAAAATCTCTAGGTGTCGATGTAAAAATAGAAACTCCCCGTCTTGTCAAAGAAGGGGTTGGGGGAAGATTGAACCTGACATCTGAAATTAAACATTCTAAATCCTCAGTTTTCCCATTATTATCTATTTCAGGAATAACTCTCCTTTCTTTCTCAGGCTTAATTTTATTAAAAAACCAAAATAATGATTCTGCTTTTAAAAATCCAACCAAAATTCAAGATCCAAAATCTGACGTCTCAATAACTCCAACTCAAGTACCTAAATCTATCCAACATTATCTTTTAACTTCACAACAATATTTTTCAAGAGCTTTGGAACAACAAAGCTCGCAGAACCCCGCAACCGCGGGGTCAAATCCTAATCAAACTTTGGATCTCATAAATCAATCTATAATCGCCGCCAGCGATGCTATTAAAGAATTTCCAAATGACTATCGTGGTTACCAACAAAGAGGTAAAATTTACCAAGCTCTTATTGAATCAAAACCAGATCTTATAAATCAATCTATATCAGATATTTCTAGTGCTTTAAAACTAAATCCCAACTCATCTGAAATCACTAAAAACCTTGCCTCTCTCTATGCCAAAAAAGGCGATGCTCAAAATACTATTTTATATCTAAATCAAACCGTTGCCCTTGAACCAACCAAAGCCCAAAACTTTTATGATTTAGCTAAGATTCAGCAACAAGCTGGATTTCTTAACCAAGCTATTGAAACTTACAATCAATTAATTACCCTAGTCACTGATCCAACTCAAAAATCTCAAATTGAAATCGAAAAATCAGCTTTAGAAAAATTAATTGCCCAAAACCCAAATCCACCATCAAAAATAAATAATTCATTACCCACAATCGATGATCCACAATCGACAATCAACAATCTTGAAAGTCCTACTATTCAAGCCTTAGCTGATGGCGGTTTAATTATTGCTGCTCCAGAAGAATCTAATAAAATTAAAGTTACCAACCAAACTGATTCTAATTCTTTTTCTGGCAACTCAATTCTCCCTTCTGGTCAAAAAGAAATAACTATCACCAATAATAATATTTCTTCCACTTCTCCAGTCTATGTCACCGCCACCAAAGGTGGTAAAAACCAAAACCTTCAAGTGTTAAGTAAATCCAAAGAATCATTCATTGTAGGTCTAAATTCCCCTATTTCCGAAGACATTGAATTCAAGTGGTGGATAATAAATTAAATTAAAACCCTCCGCCCTTCGGGCATTTCCCTTGACAAGGAGGCTTTCTTCTTGGGGTCATCATTTCATTTTAAGTCGCCCTGTCAAGGGAGATGTCGAACGAAGTGAGACAGAGGGTTTTGTTTATTGAATAGGTATTGGTGTTGGTTCAGCTTTTGGTGGTTTTAATTCTTCAGCTGGCACATTTACCTTCTCTTCTTTACCCATTGTGGGTAATGGAGTTTGAGTTTTTAATATTTCTGGACTTGTAGGAACAGACCCTTGTGTCTGTGCTTCTTTATTCTTAGCATTCAACACCTCCAATTCTTTCTTCCAAGTTTCCAATTCTTTTGAAGCTTTATCATAATCACTAGAATCAACTGGAACTAATCTCAAAGCATTTTCTAAATAAGTCACTGCCACATCTAATTTATTCAAATTCTTAGAACTGTTTGCCAAATTGTACCAACCATTAGCAAAGTCACTTTTATTTTTAACTACTTCTTCAAAAGATCTATCTGCTTGTTGGAAATTATTAGCTGCATAAAAAAGTCCTCCCATTTCTAAATGAAGAATTGGATTGATTGGATCTAAAATAATTGCCTGTTGATAAGCTTGGTAACTCCAATCAGCCGCCCCATCAACTAAGCCAATTAAAGATTTATAAATTACAGCTAAGTTATACCAATAAGCTGAATTATTTTTATCTAAAGCAATAGCTGACTTGGCTTCCCTAACCGATTGTTGAACTAAAACTGATGCTTTTTCTTTTTGTTCAGCTGTAATATCTTTTTCACTTAATAAAGCTTGAGCCAAAGCTAAATTAGTCTGAGAATATATTTTTCTATAATTCGCCAAGTTTGGATTAGCTGCAATTGCTTTTATTTGTAAGTTGTAAGTTTTTTCTCCATCATTTTTACTTGCTGCCAAAAGTGATTGCTTCATATAAATATCACCCATTAACATTCTTGTCATCCAATAACCACCACCTGCACTTACTACCAAAACCAATAAAGCAATTAAATACGGCATCACATTGAAATTCTTTTCTCCAACATTCAGTATTAATTTTGTTTCTTTAGATTCCAAACCAATAGAAACTAATAACCAAGTTAATAAAAATACAGATATTAAATTTAATGGTAAAAACAAAACCACAGCTAAAAATAAAAGTACTTGCCAAAATCTAATATTCTTTTTTAATCTCAAAACCACTAATACTAAATAAAAAACTAAAACTAAAGCTACAATTCCTAATTCTGTCCAAATCTGTAAAATACCCATTGATGATCCACTAAAAACATTAGTCCAATACTTAGTTAAATTAAAACTTGCCGGTCTAAATAAGTTAAAAGCTTCAGTAAAATTACCAATTCCTTGACCCAAAATAGGACTTCTTTTAAAAGCTTCAACTGCAATTATCCAAGCGCTATTTCTATCTAAAACTCCCCAACCTAATTTAAAAGTTTTATATATATCTACAAAAAATAACAATGAGAAAAATGCTACTGCCATGGCATCAGTTAAATAACTCATTATTTCTTCTTTTGTTTTTATTTTAGCTAACAATTTTCTTAACCAACCAAAAATCAGAAATGCCAACAAAGTCATTTCTGCCAACAAAGAACCAGTTAAAGACCAAGCTGCTGTAATTGATATTAATGGATTAGTTTTAGGGATAAGTAAAGGCAATTTGTTGGTTGGCAATACAAAAACAATTAAAGAAATTACGCTAATTATTAATCCTGCTATAGTTAAAAACAAAAACTGTTTCTCTATTTCCTTTTTATCGCTAGTTTGTAACCAAACAAAAAATAGTAAAAACAAAGACGCTATTGTTCCCATTCCCATTGGCAACATTAGAGATGTCATTTTAATCCCTGTTTCCAATCTTAAAAATGAAATTACACTCCAAATAGTAAATATTAAAAATAACCAAAATAACTTATTGGTTTTGATTACTTTTTCTTTAGCTAATATCAAATTAATCGTCCACAAAATCAAAGCTACAATTGCCATCACCATCAAGCTTAAATTTTTACCAAATCCAAAAGCATCACTAATGTTTGGAATAAAAATAATTGGAAATAATAAAAAGATTACTCTTAGGTAATATTTGAGAATAGTATTCATATCTCAGCATAACAAAAGTACTTTTTTTTAACAACGACCAAGAACCTATTTTTTCCGCACATTTATCGCTTTTATCTTAGTCTACTCAACGGATCAATTTTTCCATTTGGACCAATAACTTCAAAATGCAAATGAGTTCCTGTTGACCTTCCTGTGCTTCCCATAGTCCCCAACCTTTGACCTTGTCTGACTGCTTGTCCAGATGTGACAACTATCGAATTACTTAATAAATGAGCATATAAAGTAGTAAAACCATTTCCATGATTAATAACAACATAATTACCATAACCACCACCATTCCAACCAGCACTAACCACAGTTCCACCTTGTGCCGCAATAACTGCTGGATTTGAACGATTAGCAATATCAATAGCCCGATGGTACCAAGAATATCTTTGACTAACCGACCCAGAAGTCGGCCACATAAAATTACCTTCACCTACTAAACCTGGAATTGGAGCCACTATTCTGGAAGCATATTTTTGACTATCAATTACTACTTCTTTTGGTTTAATTCCGTCTGGAATCATCAGTTCTTGACCAGCACTAAGAGCAAAGGTTTCATCATTACTAAAAGTATTAAAAGGATAATCAATTATGTTCTGAGGATTAACCTGATGAGCTTTAGCAATATTATAAATAGTTTCCCCTCTTTTTACTTTATACCTAACTCCAGTCACTGGTAATATTTTTAATAATTGTTTCACCTTAATAGAATCAACTGACTTAAGGTTGTTTTCCCACATAATTGTGTCAATTGTCACTCCAAATTTTTGAGCAATCGATGACACAGTATCCCCGTCAGCCACTCGATATTCAGTTATTTCTCCTTTTGGCAAACTAGAAACCAAAGTATCAGCTATATTATTATCGGCTGCCATAATTAAATAACCACTTCCACTGCTTTTATCATTTCTACTACCACTTATTAAAGATTCTAATTGGCTTGAAAAAACTATGGTTAAAAAAGCCAAAGCTGCCATACTAGCTCCAATAAAAGTCTGCGAAAATCTTCCTCTTTGACGATACATCGATCTAGCAAAAAATACTTTTAAAAACTCAGCCCAACCTAAAAATCTCTTTCCAAATCCATTAAAAAACTCTCCTTGTGCTTTTAAAAACCCCTTAAACAGGCCTATTTCATCTTCAATGTTTTCTTTAATCGACATAACTCTTTATTATACCAAAACTACCTAGTGAAAAAAGCGTTATCAAAATCAATTAAATAAAGCTTTGGCATTCTATTTAAGTCTGGTTTACCATCATCATTTCTAAAAAATTTAAGACAAAAATTTTCATCATGAGGATGGCTATGTTCACTATTAACAGAATTTAAACTGTCTATTATCTTGTTCATAACTAATTTCAATTCTTCTTTAAAAATTCCGCCTGAAATTAAATTCCAAGTCTTTAAATTAATATCTAATATCCCAGCATAAACATTAACTGTTTCCTTAACTTCATCCAAATAATAGTATTTAATTGGTTCTATAGGCACATAATCAAAACCTAAATCTTTCCATAATTTAGTATTTTCATAAAGTTTTTGCCAAACCCTAAAAGACTCCGGTTCTAGATGTCTAATAATCATTTTATTTTTCAAAGAACCTCCTATTAGAGTTGTTTCTCCTGATTTTGTCTGTTTTTTAGTTTCTAATTCAAAATCACTAACTTGATTCTTATCATATAATTGAGGTTTAATAATTTCATCACCTAAATCTAGTTTAATTGCTTTATTAAACAAAAAAATCATATCATCAGGCAAAACTGATTTAATCATTTGTAAAGCCACCTTCTTCTCTTCAATTAATCCTTCATCTAAAGTTTTATTTAATTTTTCAAACAACAAAATTTTTAAATCATCATCATAAAATACATCAACTATTTTAACCACCTTTCTAACATCGTTAATCGGTTTATTTTTAATAACATCTTTTGCTATTTTTGAAAAAAATAATTTTAAATCATCATTAAAATCAATCTTACTCCAAACAACATCTGATACTTCATTTATTAAATCAATACCCTCTTTAGTTATAAATTTTTTAACTAAATCGACTTCATTTTCATCAGAAAAACAAAAAGAGTGTCTAATTACTTCTTTTTTAATTTCCATATCATCAACAGCAAAAAATTCATTCGTTAAAGATTCTCTTTTGTTTACATCTAAAACATAATTTACAAAACCAATAGCCTTTTTCTTGTCCTTATTTGAACCATTTTTACAAATATCTTTTATCTTGTTAATTAATATTTCTTGTGACTCAAGTTTGTTTTCATCAGCAATAAAAGATATCTTAGAAATTACTGTTTCTAACACTTCTATATCATCAATTTCAGAAAACTTTTTAAAAAGAGAAAATCTATCTTTCAAAGCAGCAACATTTATAAACTTAGCTGCTATTCTATTAATCGTTTTATCCTTTACAGACAAACTTAACTCAATTAATCCTGAGACTTTTTCTTCTGGAGTCACGCCTATCATCTTAGTCGCTATTCTTTTTTCATCAATTTGACCATTTTCAAAAACTTCTTTAATTTTTTCAAAAAATAATAATCTTAAATTATCTTGTTTTTCAATTGGTAAAAAATCTACTAAATTAGTTAAACTTTTTAAATATTCAAGATTACCTGATTTTAAATTATCAACTATAGCATTTTCTAATTTTTTATCCAATCCAAACTTATCCTCAGTATTTTCTCTAAAAAATGAATAACTATCAGCCATTTTAATTCTTTCATCTTGAATCTGATTTTTAAAATAAGGCATTTCATACATACCACTAAAATTATCCATCGGTTTAAAAAATTCCAAATCTACTTCATTTCTTTCCATATTTACTTTTTCCCAATTTTATCCAAAAATTCTTGGTTACTTTTGGTTTTAGCCATTTGACCTAAAATCATTTCTGTTGCTTCATTTCTTTCACCTAAAGCATCAAACATTCTTCTAATTGAAATAATTTTTGCCAAAACTGATGGGTCTAAAAGTAGTTCTTCTTTTCTAGTTCCTGATTTTAAAATATCAAAAGCTGGGAAAATTCTTCTCTCAGCTAATCCTCTTTCTAGTCTTAACTCCATGTTTCCAGTTCCCTTAAATTCTTCAAAAATCAAATCATCCATTTTTGAACCTGTATCAACCAATGAAGTTCCCACAATTGTCAAAGATCCTCCATTTTCAATTTTTCTAGCAGCTCCAAAAAATCTCTTTGATGGATATAAAGCAGCTGGATCAAAACCTCCAGATAATGTTCTTCCTGAAGTTGGAATAGCTAAATTATAGGCTCGAGCTAATCTAGTAATAGAATCAAAAACCATAAAAACATCTTTTCCCATTTCTACTAATCTTTTAGCTCTTTCCATAGCAATTTCAGCTGCTTTGGTTTGATCTTCTGGTTTTTGATCAAAGCTAGAAGCAATCACTTCACCTTTGATAAATCTTTGCATATCAGTCACTTCTTCTGGTCTTTCTCCTACCAAAACTGCCATCAAATGAACTTCTGGATAGTTAATTGCGATTCCAGCTGCAATTTCTTTTAATAAAGTAGTTTTACCTGCTTTTGGAGGTGAAACCACCATTGCTCTTTGACCAAAACCAATTGGGGTAAATAAATCAATTATTCTAGTTGAACAAATATCAGCAGTAGTTTCAGTTTTAATTTGTTTTTCAGGATAAATTGGCACTAAATCTTTAAATTCTGGTCTATTAAAAGCAGCTGATAATTCCAAATCATTAATTTTATCAATTCTAGTCATTGCCCAATACTTTTCATTATCTTTTGGTGCTTTAGCTGCTCCCAAAATCATATCTCCAGCCCTTAGTCCATATCTTCTAATTTGCATTGACCCAATAAAAGCATCTTTTGGAGTTGGAGTAAATTTAGGTCGAACAAATCCTTGTCCATCTTGCATTATTTCCAAAGCTCCAACAATTATTTCAGTAGCTACACTAGCTTGTTGATGTTGATATTGATATTGTGGTCTTGGTTGTTGAGGTCTTGGTGTTTGTACCTGTGCTTGAGTTGAAGTCGGTGTTTTTACAAACACAACTGCATTATTATCTTTTGATTTTTCTTCAATCTTATCTTCAATTTTAACTTCTGGAATTTCAACTTTAGGTGATTCCACAACAGTTAATTTGTCAGTTTGTGGCTCAACAGGAGCAACAACAGACGATTCATCAGTTTTTTTCTTTGGCATTTTTTATATGGAAATAAATAATCAATTAATTACTATTAGTAAATTAGCTGGAAAACAGCAATAAATTCGGGAAACTTCTTAAATTCAAGTTATATTTTATATGTTTTTATAACTCTTGTCAAGAATAATAGTTTTAAAGTATTTTTTAAATTCGAAATTACAATTTTTTATATCCTTGAACGCTACGCATTTCACCAGATGTAAAAAATTCGTGATGAGGATTTAAAAAGATAACGAAAACTTAAAATAAATAAAATTCAAAAACAAAGTTGAAAGTAGAAGACCTGCCCCCTCTTCTACTCTCAACCCTATTATTGAAGCTAAACTAAATTAATTTAGCCAATAAATAGGCTAATAATAATTTGACTTTTAATCAAAAAACCATTATCTTAGATGTTGAAGAAACAATAATATACGTGTTCCACCTGCTTTGAGAATATCGATAATATTGTTTCTTTTTTTGTTCTTTAGCTAAAATTTCAAGTCAAAGACGATGAAATTTTGCCTAAAGATCAAACCCCGAGCGAACAAAGTGAGTCTCGGGGTATAAGCCCTTTGTTTCACTTCAGCCTATTTATCGGGATATTTCAATATTGCTTATTTCCCCAACACCTAATTTTTAAATTGCGTTTACATTAAGATCAATTTCCCCCTAAGTTTCCCCATTTCTTTAAACTGTTTCTCAGCCCAGTTATCCTTATTTTTCTTTCCAGTTTTTTCTAGGCCCTGAGTCTGTCGAAGAGTTTTAGAAGAAAATATTCTTTTTATTAATTGAAGCATTAACTTAGTATAACCCCATTTTTAGACTTGTCTATATCCTATATTAATTTGCCTCCCAAAAAAACCATATCCTATATTTTTTTATTTACACAAATTAGCTTCATTTTAACCACTTTAACCAACTTTTAAGTGGTTGTGGATAACTTGAGCATAACTCAAATACAATCTATGCGAAACCCCGCCACTGCGTGGTGAGGACAACTAAATTACTACTTAAAAAATTTGAAGTTATAATTTTTTATATCCTTGAACGTGCGACGCACATTCACCAGATGTAAAAAATTCGTGATGAGGATTTATTAAAAATAAGTAAGTTGTCATATTAATTTTAGGAGCACAAGCATCCGAGGTACACTACCGAAGGGGTCGAGCACCGCAAAATTGATATGACAACTTACAAAGATTGATTAATCATTTCCAAAACTCTATCAATAACCACCCCCTTCATCTCTTTTCTCGCTTCAATCTTATCATTCATTAAACTATTTACTTCTAAAGAATTACTTTTAATTTTATCTCCAACTCTTACTGCCACATAAACTTTCCCCGGCAAATTTCCTGTTACCCCAACACCAACTTCACCCTCAATTTTTCTGGCCATCTCTTCAGCCACTTGAATTGAATAAACTCCATAAATTTTAATTATTCTTTGATCAACACCAGCTTTTATCTTGGCATCATCACCATAAGTCACCAAACCAGACTTAAAAACATCCGAAACACCGGGTATATTTGTTATCAAATTCGCTAAAGCCCCTCCAGTGCACGATTCTATTACTCCAATACACCAATGTCTTTTTTTTAATATTTTTATTATTTCTTCAATCATCTTTTTTTCAATCAACGATCTAACATCTAGGATCTATTTTAACTCTCTCACACTTTCCATTTCTACCACCTTTCTCCCAAAACTATCTACTTCTTTTTTTCTTCTTTCCCAATTTTTAACTTTTTTAACCTCACCTAAAAGTGAAACTTCCCCAACATAAACCACTTTACCCAACAATGGCTTTTCTTTATAACTCGACCACATTGCTGCCAAAACTGCCAAATCAGCTCCAGTCTCTTCAATTTTTATTCCTCCAGTCACCGACACAAACACATCATACTTATATAAAGGAATTCCTAAACTTTTTTGAGCAATAGCAATCATCAATTGTCCTCGATTATAATCAATTCCCGAAAAAACTCTTTTTGGCATTGGCGCAAAACTTTCCACCACCAACGCTTGAATTTCTAGCATCATTGGTCGAGTTCCCTCCATCACCATAGTAATTGCCGATCCAATTTTTTCTTTATTATCAGAAGCCAAATTAATTTCATCACCTCTAACTTCTTTTAATCCACTTTCTTCCATTTTAAAAACACCCACTTCATCGGTTGCTCCAAATCTATTTTTGGTAGTTCTCAAAATTCTCAAGTCTCCATTCTTTTCTCCCTCAAAATATAAAACTGTATCAACCATATGTTCCAAAAGTTTTGGACCAGCAATATCCCCTTCTTTTGTTACGTGTCCAACAATGAAAATTGCAATTCCATTTTTTTTAGCCAACTGAATAATTCTAAAAGCCGATTCTTTAATTTGACTTACCGATCCAGCTCCCATCGCCACATTTTCAGAATTCATCACCTGAATCGAGTCCACCACTGCTATTTTGTACAAATTATTTGTTCTGTCCAAAAAGTCCTCTAGTTCGTCAATTGAATTTGTACTTAGAATATCAAAATTACTTGGATCTAAACCTAACCTCTTAACCCTTAACCCAATTTGCCCTGTTGATTCCTCCCCAGCCACATATAAACCACCTATATTTCCAACCAATTGAGTTAATAAAGTGCTCTTTCCAATCCCTGGTTCACCCGCAAAAAGCACCGCCGAGCCCCGAACAATTCCTTTACCCAAAACTCTATCAAACTCGGAAATACCCGTAGAAAATACTTCTATGTTTGTCTCGTTTTTGACCTCTATTTTTCCCAAATTTTTAATTTCTATTTTTTCAGTTTTATAATTTTTCCCGCCATTTTTATTTTTTTTATTTTTTGAAAATTTTTCAGAAACTTCTTTCAAAGAATTCCACTCACCACATGCACTACACTGTCCCATCCATTTTGAAAACTCATTTCCACAATTAGCACAAACAAAAATCATCTCTTTATTTTTCATTACCAATTATAACAATAATAACTGTCAGATTAATCCAATTTACTGTTTAGTATTTCTTTTAAATAAATCACCAAAATTAAAAAATTTTTTAGAACCGTTTTCAAAAATACCAAATTCTTCTCCATGACCCAAATCCGTTCTTTTATTTTCTGGATTTTCTTCATTAATTTCTTGTGGATTATTATTTGTTTCTTGTGATTGACCACTCAACAAAGAAATTCCTATATATCTTTTACGATGACCTCTACGAGTAGGCCACATAGAATGTTGTCCTTCATCATGAAATGGTGTACGAGACTCTTCTGGGTAACCATAAGGTCCTGGATGAGCTGGAATATAAGGTCTACATGATTTTTCATATCTTTCTCTTCTTGAATCTTTTGGTTCAATTTCTGTTGATTTATCTGGCTTTTTTCCTTTTTCCTCTTGATCTTTAATTCCAAATTTTTCTTTTACAAAATTTATTTTAGAAGAAATAGTGTGACCACTTTCTATAAAACCTTGATCTAACCAATCACTTAACTTTGTAAAAACATTAATATATTCTTCATTCTGACTATTCTCAGAAATCAAATTATTTTTTTTATCTACCAATTTATTAATTGCACCAATATCATATGTATTTAAACTAGATAAAGATAAACCAACATCAAAATTCAAAGATAAAATGGCTCTTTGTTGTAGAACATTTGTTTTTTCTTCCTGAAATCTTATTGCATCAATTATCGCTCTTTGTCCATCACTTTCTGGAACAATTTCCCCCAACTCTAAATCATCAAAACTTCCCTCTAAATTTGAAATTAGATTATTTTTTCTTTCTTTCATTTTATTCAAAAATTCTAACGTGTCCAATTATAACTCACTTTTTTAAAAAAAATCGTTTCTAGAAGCTCTAATAAAGTCACCACAAAAAATCATCTAATTTAAGGCACTATTTTTCTTGCTTCCAAATAAAATCTTTTTTCCTCTGCTTCCCCCATCGAAAAAGTCTTTCTTGGTAAAGCCCCATCTTTTTCAACGGTTACAAATAACTCTTCTTTTTTCATTGTTGGTAATAAAAATCCTACATTATTCCCCACTGCCAATTTCTTTATTGCTTCTACCCCATGAACATAATCAATTTTCGCCTCTGGATGCAATTGCAAATATTTATCCAACAATAATTGTAAATTACCAACCACCAGATTAGATGAACTTTCCTTTAAATTAATTAATTTTACCTTTCTATTGCTAACCATCTGCACAGAAAATTCTTGTGATTGATCACCATTTCCAATCAAAAAATTTTCTAAATCATTTTTGTCGACATTAAACATTACCCTGTGAATCGGCTCAAACTCCAAACCATTATCATGTAAGTTAACCAATTCTACTAGCGCAAATCTAGCTGGATGATTTTCTTTTTCCTCTCCACTTAATTCATTTTTTATATTTTGCCAATGAACTTTTGCTGTTGCCAAACTATGATTTCCATCCCCCATAGCAAATAGAAAACCATCAGGACTTATTAACTCTTCTAAACCATTAATAATTTTTTCAATTATTTCTTCACTTACAATTTTCCACCCTCTAAGATGTCCTCCACCCATCATTAATTCAAAATCATAAATTTTTTCTCCTTGACCTATCAAAGGCTCAATCACTGTTTTGCTAAAATCATTAATTAATACCATGATATGTGGTAATTCAACCAAAGCATTTTTTCTAATTTCTAATCTTGGTGGAATTCTACTCTCCACTGTTCCCTCAGTTGCCCTAATCAAAGTTTTACTACCTTTTGTATATTCATATTTTTCCAAATCTAAAGCTAACAATAAGCCATGTCTAACCCTATTACCTCCATTAGTTATTCTCTCTGTCAAAATTAATCCTTCAAACTTTTCCTCTAAAAATCCATTGTTTAAGTATTCCTCCATAGTTATATTTATTTTTTTTATTCTTTCTTGTTTATCAGGATTTTCCAAATACACTTCTGGAAAAATTATTTTACAAGTCGAAGCTTGATTACCCACATAGCTTTTCACTTTCTCCCAATATTCCAATTCAGAAGTATATTGATCGCATGCCACCACTGCCCACTTATTTAAATCCGTTCCATATTTAGGCAATAAAATTTTTGGTATTCTAACCCCAATCTTATTTAATTTATCTTCAATTATTCTATTCATTTCTCATTTTATCATCAAAAAACCCCAGCTATCAGCTGGGGTTTTAAAAACATTCTCTATTATTTATAAATCACATTCTTCTTACTAGTTTCTACGATTCCCAAAGAAATTTTTCTCTTTTGGACGTCAATACTTTCAATATAGACTTGGACTTTTTCTCCTTCTTTTAAGGAAACTCCACCAGTAAGCTTGGAAATATGAATTAAACCTTCAACTCCGGTTTCTAGTTTAACCAAAGCTCCAAAATTAGCAATTCTAACCACTTCACCTTCAAGTTCTTTATCTTTTGGATATTTGTCTTCAATCTTATCCCATGGATCACCAGCCAATCTTTTAATAGAAAATTGTAATCTTCCATCATCTTTATTAATTAACTTAATTGAAACTTTATCTTTAGTTTTATACATAGTTGAAATATCGCTTACTTTTTCCCAAGAAATTTCTGAAATATGAACCAATCCTTCTAAATTCAAAGGAGCACCTTTGTTGTCACAATTAACTCTCACAAAAATACCAAAAGGTTCAACTCGCATTATATTAGCTTCAAAAACATCACCAACTGCTAAATTTTCAATAGCTCCAACTTCTTCACCAACTTTATCTGGTTCAGACACTAATCTTTCAGAAAAAACTAATCTATTTTTAGCTTGATCAACTTCCAAAACTTTGGTTTTAATTTTTTTACCAATCATTTTATCTGGATCACCTTCATATTTAGTTCCAATTTGAGATCCTGGAATAAATCCAAAAAATCCAAACGGAGCCACAACTACTGCTCCACCTCGGTTTAATTCCTTGGCAAAAACAGTTATTTCACCACCACTTTTTTCTTTTTCTTTAAAATAACTCCAACCATAACCACTAGCAGCTCCTCTAATTGAAGCTAAAATTTGACCTTTATCATTTTCAGGAGACTTAATTTGAACTTCAATTTCATCATTAAGTTTCAAATCAGCCACATAATCTTTAACAAATTCAAATTCTTTACCAGCTACCACTGCATCAGTTTTACCACCAACGTCAATGAAAATTGATTTATTTTTAATTGCAGTAATTCTACCTTTAACTTCTTGTCCTTTTTTCAAGCCAGAAATTTTACCAGCTTCTAATTCTAAAAGATCAGCCATTGTTAAAGCTGCATCATTTTTTTTCTTTATTCCGCCTTTTGCAGAAACTTTTTTATCTTTTTTTGCCATTTTTAAAAAAAATCTCCCAATTATTTGGGAGAAAAAGGGATTGGTTACCCCAAATAAATTAATAATAATTACCCCGTAAATACGGAGTTAACTTAAATTTGTTGAATCAAAAATTAAAACACTAATGCTCTAATTATCTAAATAACTAATTTAGTTCCTGAATTCTGGCCACGACCTATTTTCAAGATCCCTTACGGGAAGACTATTGTCGGCGCTAAAGAGTTTCACTTCTCTGTTCGAAATGGGAAGAGGTGGTGCCACTTCGCTCCAATGACCAGAGTTCAAAAACTAAATCGAATTTTTGTAATTTAATTAAAATTTCTTGTTTTTATAATCGACGACCTAAAATCTACGATCTAATAACTTTTTTCTTGGCCTCTAAATTGAGTTGCCCTATTCAGCTTCCAATCCCGAATTTTGATCGAGACTGAAAGCCAAACATATTGAAAAAGTTTCTTTAATCTTCTCTTTACTTAGCTTAAATTCTTTCAAATCTTCCACTTGTAAAGTATTAACCGGTAGTCTCCCGGCGATTTCTCATCCCGACAAGTCGGGACAACGATTCCTTATCTTGGGGTCAGTTTCCTGTTTGAGATGCTTTCAACAGTTATCTTATAGAAACGTAGCTA
>CAYPBP010000006.1:0-53389 GCA_964408995.1 uncultured Gammaproteobacteria bacterium
TTCACCCTGCTTTTTTAAAAACTTTTAATTTAGGGTAGGTAGGCACCTACCTAAATTTAAAAATTATAAAAAGGAGAAAAAATGAAACTTTTAACCAAAGAGTTGGTGGCAAGATTTAATAAAGTTGGTAGTCAAGAAGAGATTAAGGATCCAGTGGTGATTGCTAAGTTCTTTAATCCAACAGGCGGGGGGACTTGGTATGCCACTGAATATGACCCAGAATCAAAAATATTTTTTGGTTATGTTTCTATCTTCGGTGATTGGAATGATGAATGGGGATCTTTTTCACTGGTTGAATTAGAAAATTATCGGGGTAGGCTTGGATTGGGGATTGAAAGAGATATTTATTTTATCTCCAAACCATTTAGTCAGATTAGTGAAATCAACAAAGGAGAACAATTATGATTAGAGTTCTACCAGTATTCAAAGGTTATACAGTTGATTTAAGACTTCAAGAGTTTAGAAAAATCAAAGCAGATCAATTACCTGAATTTGTCTCATTATTGAGTGATAAAGGAGCTCGTCTATTTTGGGAGTTTAGACAGACTAAAGAGGGGCAAAAAGAATTAGATTATTATTATAAACACAATTAAAAAAGGACTACCCCAGGGGATTAACTCTCTTCTGGGGCTATTTCTTCTAAAGCATTGACCCATTTAATGGGGTTTTTATTTGATAAATAAAAATTAATTTTAGTTTGGCTTTCTTCTTCCATTAATTTAATTAAATGTTTATGTAACCAATTTTTAATTTTTTTATCTGGACATAATAATAAAATTTTTGGAAAAGGATGTTTAGTAGTTTGTTGCCAAATTTTAGCCTCATGATACTCAATATATTCTTCAATCTTTTTGCGAATCATAAATCTGGGAAAGTCTTCGTCAATAATCTCTAAAAAATAACGCTTAATATTTTTATCTTTTTTAACAATATAAGCATCGGGGCACTTAGTAGGTAAATAATTATAAGTAAACAAGTCAGTTTTTGTAAAAAAAGTAATTTTTTCATTTTTTACATTTTTAATTAAATCTAAGTAGAAATCAGCTAAAAAAATAGAGTGCTCAACAAGTCTTAATGAGCGAATTTTTTCCCGATAGACTCTCTTTACCAAAAGTTCTTTATTAACTTCTTTTTGATCAATCAATAAGTTTTTACTTTTTGGCATTAAATAATAAATAGCTGCTTTAATATTCTCAGTTGTATTTCTAGTGTAATGACGACCAACTATTTTTTTATCATTTAGATCTTTTAGCCAAGTATTAATGCATTTAGTATTTTTATGATTAAGTAATGTTTGGATTTGAGTTCTATTAAGGAAGCGATAACGATATAAGAGTATTAGTATTTCTAATTGTTTTGGAGTAATGTCTTTTTTCATTTTATTTTAGAGTCAGAAAGCTTTTCTGACAGTAGTATAACATCGTCTTTATCTTATAAAGGATAGGGGTAAATATTAAAATAAGAAATACCTATAATTAGGCTAAAAATAATCTATAAATGACCATAAGGGTTATGGTGGTAAAAATATCTAATTAAGTCTTGGCAATCGTTTATTTTTTTCAAGGTAACAAAGAATCTTGTTTTGCTTTTTGTTTTTTAATTATTTTTGGTGTTGAGACAATCTTTTCCTCTTTAGTCTTTTTATAAGCCACCGCATAATTTTTTCTTGAAGCCTCGATTACTTCTTTTACCTTTTCTTTATCAATTGAAAAATTAACAGGTACTGTTTCTCCTGAAAATGGTTCTTCAGAAGTCAGGGCATTAATTTTGGTATAGAAATGGAAAGATGGTAAGCTGGCAATTTCTCCTTGAACAACATAAGGATAAAACTGAGGTAATAGTAATTTTTCGTCTTCTGGGTTAGCTGTTCTAAAACAAATTACTGTTCCAGTATTAGCCAAAGTAATATTGATTAAAGACTTATCTTCTATTTGAGAGGTAGTCTGATGAGCCAAAATAGCATTCAGCTTATATTTTCTAGCCTCCGATAAAATCTGAGCAAAAGATGGAGTGGCAAAGTTTTGAAATTCATCCACATATAAATAAAAATCTTTACGCTTTTTTTCGTCTACTCTGGCTCTTTTTAAGGCCGCTAGTTGAATTTTAGTCATCAACATTACTCCAAATAACTCTGAGGTATCTTCACCTAGTTTTCCTTTAGAAAGATTAGCTAAAAGTATTTTTCCTGAATCCATAATTTCATCAAAATTAATTGAAGACTTTGGTTGTTCTAATATTCTTTTAGCTGTTGGTGAGAATAAGAAACGACCAATTTTATTTGTAATTGGTGAAATCATTTGAACTTTTTGAAAATCACCAGCTTTACCAAATTCAAATTTCCAAAAATCACTTAAATTTTCATCATCTAAAAAATTAGTAATACTTCTTTGGTATGGAGTATTAGTTAATAATTTATAAACTGTGAATAAAGTGCAACCAGGAACCATAAAAGCAGTATAAATAGTATTTCTTAAAATATATTCCATCCTTGGCCCAGAAAATTTATCTGAATATATTTTATGGAACAAAGAAATTATACTTTCGGCAATAAATTCTTTTTCTTTTAAACTATCATCTTCAGATAATCCAGGAGTTAATTCTAAAAGATTAATGGCGATTGGATTAGCAACATCATCAGGATTGAAATAAATGAGATCGTCTATTCTCCCACTAGGAACCACATTTAATATTTTTTCAATCAAATCTCCATGAGGATCAAGTACAGCAATACCTTTGTTGTTATCCATATCTTGTTTAATCATTGATAATAGTAAAGTTGATTTACCTACTCCAGTAGCCCCAATAATATACATGTGTCGTCTTCTTTCGTCAGCATTTAATCCAATCTTAGTTATTATTCCTCCATAATTATTTTGACCAAAATAGACATCTAATTCATCTGCTTGTTTCAAAGATAATGGTGGGGCTAATTCTTTACTTTGTTGTTTAACTAAGTTTTCGGTTTTAGTAGTACTAGTAAAAGGTAAATGGTAAATATCGGCCACTTCTGCAACTGATAGAAAAGATTTGTTAAAGAATCTATGAAGTCTATTTTTAAACAGAAATAAATTAAACAGTTTTATAAAGGAAAAATTTATTTGTCTCTTTTTTCTTAAACTTTGATAATTCAAATTAGAAAAAGATTCCAAAGAAGCCAACACTCCTTTTACTCTTAGTTTTCTCGCCTTTTTAGACGGGCTAATTACTAATAATCTAAGAGTGCTTATAAATAAGGGCTGATCAAGTTTACTTTTAATTTGGGTTTCTAATTCTTGTTGATAAGCATTATCTACTTTCTTTTGTCCACTTCTTAATACAGAAGAAATAAAAGGGCCTTCTCTTCCTTCAGTAAAAACAAAAATTAATAATCCAATTGGCAAAAATACTAGATTAAGGATTAACAGAAGAAAAAGTTTAAAAATATTTTTTACTAAATATCCAGCCTTAAAATATCTCAGATTAAAAGACAATTCTTTGTGGTTATAAATAAGACTAGTAATCTTATCAATATCCTTAACCAATGATTTTTGCAGGGGAGTTGTCACTAATTGAAAGGAAATAAGTTCGTTTGCTTCCAATTTAGTCATCGCTCCAGTGATGTAAGCTATCGGATCATTATCTTCTAAAGAGTTTTGACCCTTAAGAGGTAAAGAAAAATGATTAGTTAATTTAAACTCAGCAATGGTTAAATTCTTTAAATTCTCTTTTGTTTCTATAAAATCATTTACTTCCTTTATTGTTGTTCCTGAAAGATAAGCCAAAAGTTCATGTTTAATAATAAAAACATCTTCTTCATTAACTCTAATTAAATACCTAATCCCTTTTTCTTTGGAAGATACGATTTCAAAGGAATAGTTCTTTGTTTCGCCAATCATTCTTTGAAAAAAAGATCTTTGTTTAGCTAGTCCATGAATCAAGGAAAAAAGTTCTTGAGTAGTATAAGGAATTTGTTCAGTTTTTCTTAAAGGGAGTATTTCTAAGATTATTTGTTTACTATGGATTTTTCTCCAAAACAGAAACAACTTAATCAAAATTAGGACAAAAAGGATAAAAGAAAATATTAAAAACAATTCAAAAAATATATTGGCAAATGTCGATATGTACAATTTATAGTCAATATTTACAAACTTAAAAAAATTTATAGAAAAAAATTGGAGCGGTAGCCTGCTCATAATATTTTTAATTAACTAGCAGGTACCTTCTAAGGGATTAATCCTTCAAAGGGAGGGTAGTTAATTATAGTACAAATATATAAATAAAAATTGACCTAGTTTGATTACTTGTAAGACTATCACTATAGTGATAGTATTAATTAATAACTGATATGAAAAAAACAAGAAAGGAGCCACAAGAAACAAAGAATATACCTCAAGTTGGGTATAATCTAACAATCGACGAAAGAATAGAAATATTCGCTAATCTTATAATCGAAAGAATTTTAGAAGATAGAAGAAGGGGAATTAATCGTGTAAAAAAACCATGAACACTTTACTGCCTATTCAAGAAAATGCTGTTGCTGCCATTCGAATATCTTCTCTTAAGCAGGGGTTACAAGGTGATTCTCCAGATGCTCAAAAAGAACAAATAGAAAGGTTTGCTCTTGCTCGCAATATTAAAATAAAAAAGTTCTTTATATTTATGGAGTCAGCTTCAAAAGAAGAACAGCCAGTTCAGGAAGCGATTGATTACTGTAAAAATCCTAAAAATGATATTCAGCTTTTTGTTATCAAATCTATAGATCGTTTTACTCGCGGTGGCTCGTATTTGTATGATTTTTTAAAAATGCAACTTGAAAAACACAAAGTTCAACTTGTTGATATTTATGGCATTATTGGCAAGCAAGATGTAAATACTTTAGAACATCTTGGACTTTCATATAATTGGAGTGTCTATAGTCCTACTAAAAAATCTGAAATTCTTGAAGCAGAAAGAGCTAAAGATGAGATGCGTGACATTATGACTCGTATGATTGGAGCTGAAATTCGTTATGTTCGCATGGGGTATAGGGTTAGAAGTCCTCCTTTTGGTTATGTAAATGAAAAGATAGAAACATCTCATGGTCGACGAGTTATTTTAAAACCTTACCCAGAAGAAGCTCAGTGGATTATTAAAATGTTTGAACTTCGTTGTCAAGGTACACTGTCAGATGAAGAAATTGTCGATGAAATTAATAGAATGGGTTTTAAAAGTCGTAAACAATACAGAAGAGACCCTGAAGATCGCACAAAAGTAATAGGAGAGAGTGGAAGTAAAAAATTATGTATTAACCAATTTTGGCGTTATATTAAAAAACCTATTTTTGCTGGCGTAAGTTCTGAAAAATGGACAGAAGGAAATCTTGTTAAATGTAAATTTGAAGGATTAGTATCTATTGACACTTTCAATAAAGCTAATAGAGGAAAACTTATCTTATCTGAAGAAGGAGAAGTGGTAAAACTTTGGAGTAAGAAATTACCTGAGAGTATGACTCAAAAGCTTATTAATAATCCAAAATATCCTTATAAAAGAGCTGTTACATGTCCACACTGTAATAAGGCATTACTTGGAAGTGCGTCACGGGGCAAGATGGGTAAATATTATCCAGCCTACCATTGTAATACTAGAGGTCACTATTTCCGTGTTCCATCAAAAGAATTAGAAGATACTGTAGAAAGTTTTGTAAAAAATTTAAATTTCACTGATCAATATATTGATACTTTAAAAAAGTTTGTTGTAGCTCAATGGAATAGACGTATTGAAACTAAAGTAAAAGACACTTCAATCATCGATGTAAAAATTAAGGAGTTAAAAGCATCATCTCAAT
The DNA here is from genome assembly GCA_964408995.1 of uncultured Gammaproteobacteria bacterium. Taxonomy (GTDB): domain Bacteria; phylum Patescibacteriota; class Microgenomatia; order UBA12405; family UBA12405; genus WARW01. The sequence continues at coordinate 5,804 of CAYPBP010000006.1, forward strand.
TAACCGTTAATAAAATAAAATATTTATCATCAGAAGTAGCTATTAAATACATGGAAGAAGAGCTAATCAAGTCTGAAGCAGAAATAGAACAATTAGAACATGAGAAAAATCAAAAAGTTGAGCCTCTTTATAGTATCAATATGGACAATGCCATGGAGTATATAGGTTATTTTCTGGAACACATTGAAGAATTGCTGATAGATACACTAAATCCACTTAAGAGAGCTGCCTTTTTTGGTCTTATTTTTGATAGTCCACCTACATACGCAGATTTAACTTCTGGAACTCCCAAATTAGCCCCATATTTAGGTATAAAACCACAAGTCAGTAATGCCTTAGTTCCCGTTGGTGACCCTACGGGGAATCGAACCCCGATTAGCAGAATGAGAATCTGCCGTCCTAACCATTAGACGATAGGGCCAAATGTTGTACAATTAACTAATGCATTTTACCAAATCTAACCCTCATTTTAAGCTGGCTGTTTTAACAGCCCTTTTTTCTGTTATTTTCTGGTTTATTTTCTACTTCAATATTCCAGGCAAAATTGGCTTCAATAATGTTTCTTTAGAAACGGTCTTCTTTAACTATGATGGTCCAAACTATATGGTTATTTCCAAATGTGGTTACAACAAAGACTGCATTGGTCCAAACTTCTCACTTCCTCAACCACTAGAATACTATCCAGCCCATCTTCCTGGCTATCCAATTTTAATCACTCTTTTCTCCAACTTCACTTCAACTCCCAAAGCCATGCTTTTGGTCACTCTTGTTGGATCAATTTTCCTAACTCTAATTTTATTTGAATTTTTAAAATTATTTGTCAAAAAGGAAAAAGCTTTTTGGCTTTCTTTTTTATTTTTATTCTTTCCAGCCCGTCTCTTTGTCTTGCGCCAAGTTGGAGCTCCAGAAACTTGGTTTTTGGCCACCATCATTGCTTCCATATTTTATTTTAAAAAAGAAAAGTATTTAGTTGCTGCTATTTTTGCTGCCATAGCCCAAAGTCTCAAAAGTCCGGGAATCCTTTTATTTGGCTCTTACGGAATCATGGCTATTTATGAATTAATTAAAAACCGAAATTTTCACCCCGCCGCTGCGGGGAAAAAGTATTTTTGGTTTGTATTAACCCCAGTTACTGTTTTTGCCATTTTCAGTCTTTATAAAATTCAGACAGGGGATTTTCTAGCTTATTTTAATAGCGGTGACAACTTTCACTTAAATAAACTACCTTACTTAGTTTTTATCAGTACTAAATCTTGGATTGGTTCTATTTGGCTTGAAGATATAATTTATATCTATTTAATCGCTATTTACGGTGTTTCTAAATTATTCAAAAAATATAAATTTGACATCATTACTATTTTCCCAGCCGTTTTTACTCTAGCCACCCTTCTGGTTGCTCATCGAGATATCAGTCGTTATATCACCCCTATTTACCCATTCTTATTATTAGCTTTTGCTAAATTCTTAAGCAAAAAATCCTTAAAAATTATTTTTCTAATTCTCCTTCCAGCCGTTCTTTTATACGCTATTAACTTTGTAACTGGTAATGTTGCTCCAATTGCCAATTGGGCTCCATTTTTATAATGAAAGCTTTAATTATTGTTGATGTTCAAAATGATTTTTGCAACAGCATTCCCCATGCTCATAAAATTATTGATTCCTTAAACAAAACCATTACCTTTGCCAAGAAAAACAAATGGTTAATTGTGGCCTCAAGAGATTGGCATTTAAGTGGCGATTATTGTGTCAAAGATACCAATGGAGCTGAATTTAATTCAGAACTATTGATAGATAAAAATATGACGATAATTTCCAAAGAAAGTTACTCAGCTTTTGACGGATACAACTTTTCCCTAGATTCATTTTTCAAGAAAAATAACATTAAAGAAGTTTACATTGCTGGTTTAGCCACTGATTATTGTGTCAAAGATACTGCCATTGATTCGGTCAAATATGGTTACAACACTCATGTCATCTGGGATGCTTCACAGGGTTTATTTAACAAAAAATCAGAAAAAGAAATCGAAAATGAATTAAAAAATAATAATGTCAAAATTGTTTTTCTAAAAGATATTCTTTAGCTCAAATAAATTTTATTGTTTTCTTCAACTATCAAATCTCTCATTAACATCATCGAAATTGTGGTCGATATTTCACTAATCGGTGTTCTAATTTTTTGACACAATTCATCCATAGTCACTTCTTCATTTTCTAAAATATCAATAATTTTTCTTTCCAAATCAGACAGGTCGCTATAATCTTTAAACAAGTTTTCTTGATTAGGGCAGTGATTAGAATTCTCTAAAATATCATTTACACAAGTTGCCATTTTAGCTCCACCACTTTGAATTAACCAATTTGTTCCTTGTGCTGTTTTTGAATCAATTTGCCCAGGAATGGCAAAAATATTTTTACTTTGTTTTAGTGCTAGTTTAGCTGTAATCAAACTTCCCGATTTCAATCCGGCCTCAATTATTAAAACTCCAATTGTCGATAATGCTGAAACTATTCTATTTCTTTGAGGAAAACTCCACAAGGTTGCCATAAAGTTTGGTTCATATTCGGAAATAATTAAACCATCTTTTTCTAATATTTCTGTATACAATTTATCGTTTTGAGTTGGATATAATTCATTAAGTCCACTTCCCAAAACAGCAACTGTTTTACCTCCAAAATTAAGACAGTTTCGATGGGCTTCACTATCCACTCCATACATAAAACCAGAAATAATCGTTATTTTTTGAGCCACAATTTCTGGTACGAATTTACCAATAATTTCTTTTCCATATCGAGTCATAGCTCGACTGCCAACTATCGATAAAGTTTTCTTAAAAATTTCTTCATTCCAATTTCCTCGATAAAATAACTTTTCTGGGCAATCACTAATTTTCTTTAAACCCTCAGGAAAATCTTTTTTCTCAATTGTTTTTATCGGCCACTTTTTCCACTCATTCATATTTATTTTAAATTTTAAAAATAAAGAAAATCGAAGTTATAATTTTTTGTGGCCTTGAACGCTACGCACTTCACCAGACATAAAAAATTTGTAACGAGATTTTCAAAGTTAATATATATTTTTATAATGACTAACTCTATTAATTGTTTTATCATCGTTTAAAACCACACAAACTCCATCAATTCTATATTTCTTAAATTTTTTAGCCGTTTTCTTTTCTAAAACTAAATAACTTTCCGCCACTCTTTTCACTTGCCACAATTTTCTTTTATTTATCATTTCCTCAGGGGTTCCAAATTTATCACCAACTTTCAGTTTCACTTCCACAAACACCAAAAAATCTTCATCTTTAATTATCAAATCAATTTCTCCAAGTTTATTTTCATAATTCATTTCTATTATTTCGTAACCTTTATTCACCAAAAACTCTCTGGCAATTTCTTCTCCATTTTTCCCTTTATTATAATTTTCTCTTTTATACATATTCTTTTTTAAGCCGCCCTGTCAAGGGAGGTGCCCCGAAGGGGCGGAGGGTTTTAAATTAATTTTCTCCTCTCACTCTATATTGCAGTGCTTCTGCCACATGAAATTCTTTAATAATATCCGACTTATCCAAATCGGCAATTGTCCTAGAAACTTTTATTAATCTAAAATATGATCTGGCCGATAAAGCAAATTTATTAACAGCTCTTTTTAAAAGTAAATTAGCTTCATTACTTAAATTGGCAAATTCCTTTAAATGACTATTTTTCATATCTGAATTACTATGAATATTGGGCAAATTTTTAAATCTTTCACTTTGAATTTTTCTAGCATCACTGACTCTTTTTTTAATTTCAATAGAGCTTTCTCCGGTGACTTTTTCTTTATCAATCATCAAATTATTCACATCAACTGCTGGCACAGTTAAATGCAAATCAATTCTATCCATTATTGGACCCGACATTTTCTTTTGATAATTCAAAACTTGAAAGGTAGTGCATTTACATTCCTTTTTTGGGTCGCCAAGATGCCCACATGGGCAAGGGTTAGCTGCTGCCACTAATATGAACTGAGCTGGAAAAGTCATCGAACCAAGGGCTCTAGAGATGCAAACATATCCATCTTCGAGTGGTTGCCTTAGGGCTTCAATCGAATTTCTGCCAAACTCTGGAAATTCATCCAAAAATAATACTCCGCGATGAGCCAAAGAAATTTCTCCTGGTTTTGGATTACTACTGCCACCAATCAATCCAATTTGAGAAGTTGTGTGATGAGGCCCTCTAAATGGTCTTTGTCTAACTAACGATCCACCCGGTGGAATATTGCCCGTTAAAGAATAAATTTTTGTTACTTCCAAACTTTCTTTTTCAGTTAAATTTGGCAAAATTCCCGCCATAGCTCTGGCCAACATCGTTTTTCCCGATCCAGGAGGCCCCATCAAAAAAATATTATGTCCACCAGCCGCCACAATTTCCAAAGCTCTTTTGGCTTGTTGCTGACCCAAAACTTCACTAAAATCAAACTCAGGAGTTATATCGTTTAAAATCTCTGAAATATTTATTGGTTTTAATGGCTCAATTAATTTTTCTCCATTTAAATGTTTAATTAAAGTTTTTAAATTATCAACAGGGTAGACTTTAATACCTTCAATTACACTTGCTTCATTAGCACTCATTCTTGGCACAAAAATACTTTTTATTCCTTCTTCTTTGGCCAAAAGTGCCAATAAAAATACTCCTCTAGTATGATACAAACTTCCATCCAATGACAGTTCACCATAAAAATATGCTTTATCTTTGGGTAATTTTACTTCACCAATGCCAGCCATAATTCCAACTGCAATTGGTAAATCATAAGCCGAACCATCTTTTGCCAAATCAGCCGGAGCTAAATTAACAGTAATTTTGGCTGTTGGAAATTCAATATCAGAATTAATTATGGCTGTTTTAACTCTTTCCTTAGTTTCTTCAACTGATTTTCCACCAAGACCCACAATTCCAAAACCAGGGAAACCTTTATCAGCCACATTAACTTCCACATCAACATTTGCTGTTTTCAAACCAACATTCGCCATCGACAATATTTTTGTAAGCATATTAAAAAAAGATTACACTACAAATTTGTTGTTTACAATGTTACAAATATTAGTTACCCAAATAAAACCCAAAGACATGGTAAAATATAAACTGTGCCGTTTCAAATAAAATCATCATTTAAACCGTCAGGTGATCAACCACAAGCCATAGATAAACTCGTCTCCAATTTAGCTTCAGGTAATAATAGACAAACCCTTTTAGGTGTCACTGGAAGTGGTAAAAGTCTAACTTATGATGAACCGATTTTAGTATATGAGACAGAAAATAAAGTAATTAGATCAAAACTAGTTCCTATAGGTGAAATCGTTGATACAATGATTAATTCATCAAACAATACAGAATATTTAGTTCCTAGTATTAATCCCAATTCATTAAATTTAGAATTAAAACCAATTACAAATTATCTTCGTCATGATGCTCCAAAAACACTTTTTCAAGTTGAAACTGTTTCAGGCAGAACAGTAAAAGTAACAGGTGACCATAATTTTTATGTTTTGAGAAATGGAAAAATTAAATTACTCCAAACTAAAAATATTAATAATAATGATTTTATTCCAATTCCCAGAAAAATATCTGGACCAATCGATGATCTTAAAAAAATTTCATTGATGGAATGGCTACCCCAAAAAACATATTTTCATTTACAAGATATTAAAAAGTACATAAACAACAATAATGAACCATTAATAGTTTCCCAGTTTAATTCTCAAAAATGGTGGAGAGTAATTAATAAAAACGAAAGTATTTTAGTTAAAAAACTTTCAATAATGTCTTTTGTTAATATACCTTTTGATAATATAAAGATATTTTCAAAACTAGGAAATCCTAGGTCGTTATATCAAGATCTTACTCCAGAATTTTTATGGTTCTTAGGTTTATATATTGCCGAAGGTTGCTCAAATGATAAATATTTGATGGTAAGTATTCATGAAAAAGATTTAAAACAACACTTTATAAAAAATTCATCCAAACTTAAAATTAAAATTAATGAAAGAAAACTTAATCCAGGAGATTTTCAAATTAACGATATACTTTTATCAAAAATATTTAGTCAATGGTGTGGTTGTTTATCAGGAGAAAAACATCTACCACCTTGGTATCTATCTCTTAGTAATAAGCAATTAGGGCAATTATTATCTGCAATTTATGACGGTGACGGCAGCGTTGAAACAAACGAAATTAGTTTGACTTCAAAAAGTCCACAATTAATTTCAGAAATTTCTTATGCACTTCTTAGGTTTGGAATCATTGGAAGGATTCATAAAACATATAAAAAAGCGACTAATTCTAGTATGAAAAAATGTTTATATTACAGAATATCTATATCTGGTAAAGATAATATTATGAGTTTTTATAAAGAGATAGGTTTCAATAGTCTTCTTAAACAAAAACTACTTACAGAAAAAATCAATGAAAATAAAAAAACAAATACCAATGTTGATTTGATTCCTATAAACTGCGATGAATTAAAAAAAATTATTCAAAGATTAAAATTGTCTCAAAAACAGATAGCCCAAAAAATAGGTTGTTCACGTTCACAAATATCATTTTTGGAATCTGGTTACCGAAAGCCATCTTATTCTCTATTTTTAAAAATAATAAAAATTTTAAATCAATCATCTAAAAATAAAATAACCAGTTCTCAAATTATAAAGATGGAAAATTTGACACACTTTTTTTGGTGTCCAGTAAAAAAAATAACACCAATTATTAATCATGGACAAAAGTATGTTTATGATATATCTGTTGCAGATAACGAAACTTTTTTGGCAGGTTACGGTGGATTATTTGTTCATAATACTTTTACTATTGCCAATGTTATTCAAAAAACTCAATTACCAACTTTAGTTATTTCTCATAACAAAACTTTAGCAGGTCAACTTTATCAAGAATTTAAAGAACTTTTTCCTAACAATAAAGTTTCTTATTTTGTTTCTTATTATGATTATTACCAACCAGAAGCTTATATCCCTCAAAGTGACACCTATATCGCCAAAGAAGTTCAAATCAATGATTTAATTGACAGACTTCGATTAGAAGCTTCATCCAATATTTTATCTGGCGATGACAATATCGTAATTGCTTCAGTTAGTTGTATTTATAACATCGGTGATCCAGTTGAATTTGAAAATATGACTTTTTCCCTAGAAGTTGGCCAGAAATATCCTCGTCGCCAACTATTAGAAAACTTTATTTCTCTTTATTACGCCAGATCAGAAATGGAATTCCAAAGATCTACTTTTAGAATTCGTGGAGAAATAATTGAAATTTGGCCATCATATACCGATTCTTTTTTATCTCTTGAATTTCAAGATGAAACTCTTATTAAAATAACTCAACGTCATCCCTTCACCAACAAAGAAATTATCTTTGAAAAATTTAAACTTTTTCCAGCCAAACAATATGTTAGTGCTAAAAAAGATTTAACTGAAATTTTTGCCAAAATTAGAAAAGATTGTGCCAAGCAAGTTAAGATGTTTAAATCTCAAAATAAAATTTTAGAAGCTCATCGAATTCAACAACGAGTCGAATACGATTTGGAAATGCTCCAAGAAACAGGTTACATAAATGGCATCGAAAATTATTCAACTTATTTTGAAGAAAGTCGTAAGTCAGGTGATCCACCTTATACTTTAGTTGATTATTTCCGCCATCTTTGGGGAGATAATTTCTTGACAGTTATCGACGAATCTCATGTCACTATTCCCCAAATTGGTGGCATGTTTGGTGGCGATTTTTCCAGAAAAACTAATCTAGTTGATTTTGGTTTCAGACTTCCCTCAGCTCTCGATAATCGACCTTTGAAATTTGAAGAATTTAATTCTCGAGTTAAAAAAGTCATTTATGTTTCGGCCACTCCTTCAAAATATGAAATTGAAGATTCAAAAAATAATATTATTGAACAAATAATTCGTCCAACTGGTTTAGTTGATCCCCAAATAACCATCAAATCTAGTAATGGTCAAATCCCAAATTTAATTGAAGAAATTAAAAAAAGAATTGCTAAAAAAGAAAGAACTTTAGTAGTTACTATCACCAAAAGAATGGCCGAGGACTTAGCCGCTTATTTAGGTGATCCAGCCAAAACGGGAAATCCAATTAAAGTTGCTTATCTCCACTCCGACATTGCCACTTTGGAAAGATCAAATATTTTAGACAATCTTCGATCTGGTAATTACGATGTTTTGGTTGGTATTAATCTTTTGCGTGAAGGCTTAGATCTTCCAGAAGTTAGTTTGGTAGCTATTCTTGATGCTGATCAACAAGGATTTTTGAGATCTAAATCGTCTTTAATTCAAATCATGGGTCGAGCTTCTCGTCATCTTTCTGGTGAAGTTATTCTATATGCCGATTCAGTTTCTGATGCCATGGATGGAGCCATTAAAGAAGTCAATCGTCGACGAATTATTCAATTAAAATATAATCAAGACAACAACATTACACCTAAAACAGTGGTAAAATCAATTCGTCCTCAAATTATTGAAGAAATTAAAGCAGAAGTTAAACCAAAATGGTTAAAAGTTAATCCTCTAACTTTAACCCCAACTGAACGTCAAAAACAAGTCAAGCAACTTAAAAAAGAAATGAGAAATCTAGCCTTTAACTTAGATTTTGAAGAGGCCATAAAAATTAGAGACAAAATCAGGGAAATTGAAAATATATGAAATTTATAAATAAAAAAAATGAAGTTAAATAATTTTATTTTAATAGAAATTAAATTTTTCCCCTCCTTTTTTAAGGGAGGGGTTAGGGGTGGGTTTTAAATGATAAACAAAATAATCGTTAAAGGAGCCAGAGAAAACAATCTAAAAAATGTTTCTTTTGAGTTTCCCAAAAACCAACTAACTGTTTTTACTGGAGTTTCTGGCTCTGGTAAATCTAGTATGGCTTTTGATACTCTTTTTGCCGAAGGTCAACGTCGTTATGTTGAAAGTTTGTCAAGTTATGCTCGTCAATTTTTAGGTAACATGAAGCGGCCAGATGTTGATTTAATTGAAGGTCTATCTCCATCAATTGCTATTAATCAAAAAGCCATTTCTCACAATCCTAGATCAACCGTTGGCACCGTCACCGAAATTTATGACTATCTCCGTCTTCTTTTTGCTCGCATTGGTCATCCACATTGTCCAAATTGTGGTCGTGAAGTTTCTCCTCAAACCAGTAAACAAATTGTTACTCAAATTTTAAATATTGCTAGTCAAAATACCCATGGCTTAAATATTTATAGAGTTTTAATTTTAGCTCCAATTGTTCGCGACAAAAGAGGTGATTTTCATGGTCTTATCGAAAACTTAAGAAAGCAAGGTTACAAGTGGCTTCGAGTTGATAATCATATTATCGATTTATATTCTGACTTTGGCATTGCCAAAACTAATAAACACAATATTGACGCTGTTATCGACCGAATTTCAATTACCAAAGACACTCTAAAAGATCAAAAAGCTATTTACGATCGCTTGGTTGATGACATCGAACAAGCCATGAAATTATCCAACGGTTTAGCTGTTGTTGCCGAAGTCAAAGATGCTGGTTTCACTTTCCCCGATAGTCCCAAAGATTTAACCGACACTTTATATTCTGAAAATTATGCTTGTCCAGTTTGTAATATTTCTTTACCAGAAATTGAGCCTCGACTTTTTTCTTTTAATTCTCCCCAAGGTGCTTGTCCAGAGTGTAAAGGTCTCGGTTCTAAATTTCAAATCGATAGATCTAAATTCCCAGAATGGAAAGCCAAGATGCTTGAAAGTCGTTATGTCACTTCTGGTAGTGACACTATCAGAGAAGAATTAGAAAAATTTATGATTAAAGAAGAGTGTAATTCTTGCCATGGATCTCGCTTAAATTCAGATGCTTTATCAATCACTGTTTTGGGTAAAACTATTTATGAAATTTCAGAGTTGCCAATCGAAAAATTAGAACAATGGATTAATAACTTAGAGTCTGTTTTAGAAAATGGCATAGAAAAAGAAATAGTTAATCCAATTAAAAGAGAACTAGCTGCCAGACTTGAATTCTTATTAGCTGTTGGTCTTGATTATCTAAGTCTCGATCGTGAAGCCGGGACTCTTTCTAGTGGTGAATCCCAACGTATTAGATTAGCCAGCCAAATCGGCACTGGACTAACTGGTGTTTTATATATTCTTGATGAACCAACTATCGGTCTTCATCCTCGTGACAACATTCGGCTAATCGGAACTTTAAAAAAATTAAGAGATTTAGGCAATACAGTGGTTGTTGTCGAACACGATGAAGATGTTATCAAAAATGCTGACCATATAGTTGATTTTGGTCTATATGCTGGTAAAAATGGTGGAGAGATAGTTTCTCAAGGCTCATTGGCAGATATAAAGCAAAGCAGCAATTCTTTAACCGGAAAATATTTATCTGGCAAATTAAAAATCGAGTCAATCAGTAAAGTCCCTCTTGTGAAAGAGGGATTTAGGGAGATTGTAATCACTAACGCCAGTCAATGGAATCTTAAAAACATTAATGTCACTTTTCCTTTAAATAAATTAACTTGTGTTACTGGAGTTTCTGGATCTGGTAAATCAACTTTGATTCATGACACTCTCTATGGTGGAGTCAGAAAATCTGTTCTTGGTGCTTATTATGGCACCATGGGTAAGTTCGACAAAATAGAAGGTTGTGAGAATGTCCAAGATGTTCTTTTAGTTGATCAATCTCCAATTGGTCGCACTCCTCGAAGTAATCCAGCTACTTACACTAAAGTTTTTGACGATATTAGAAGTTTAATGGCCCAAACCATTGAAGCCAAATTAAGAGGTTTTTCGCAAAGTCGTTTTTCTTTTAATGTCAAAGAAGGCCGTTGCCCAGTTTGTGAAGGCCAAGGTCAAATAAAAATAGAAATGCAATTTTTATCAGATATTTATGTCACTTGTGACGAATGTCATGGTAGTCGTTTCAAAGAAGAAACTTTAGAAGTTGATTATAAGGGCAAAAATATCTCAGAAATTTTAAAAATGACCGTTGACGAAGCTCTTGAATTCTTCAAAAACATTTCTAGTTTAAAAAGAAAATTAACTACTATTCAACAAGTTGGTCTTGGCTATTTAGAGCTTGGTCAACCATCAAATACTCTTTCAGGAGGGGAATCTCAAAGATTAAAAGTTAGCCGAGAATTAGTTAAAAAAGAAAACGGCAAAATGCTTTACATCTTAGACGAACCAACCACTGGTCTTCACTTTTATGACGTTGATAAATTAATAAAAGTTTTGCGTCAATTAGTTGATAAGGGCAACACGGTCGTTTTAATTGAACACAATTTAGATGTTATTAAAAATGCTGATTGGATTATTGATATGGGCCCAGAAGGTGGCGATAAGGGTGGGGAAGTTGTCGCCATTGGCACTGTTCAAGACATCATCAATTGCCCTCGAAGTTACACTGGTCAATATCTCAAAAAATGTTCGATTTGAAAACTATTCCATCATCTCCAGGTGTTTATATCTATAAAGATTCTGAGAACAAAATAATTTATGTTGGTAAAGCCATAAACTTAAAAAAACGAGTTACTCAATATTTTCAACGTGATGATGCTCTTGGTCCAAAAACATTACAACTAGTGTCTAAGATAGCTAAAATAGACTACCAAGTCGTTAGTTCAGAAATCGAAGCTTTGATTTTAGAATCAAGTTTGATCAAGCAATACAGACCCAAATATAACTCCCAATTAAAAGACGACAAAAGTTATCTCTATATAACTATTTCCAAAGACAAGCTTCCAATTATTAAACAAGCTTTTAAATCAAACTTAAATTCTAATTCAATCTTTTTTGGTCCTTTTCCAGATGGTAGTGCTGTTAAAAGTCTATTAAAAACCATTAGAACTATTTTTCCTTTTTATTCATCACCTCACGGTCCTAAAAAGTGTCTTTATTGTCATTTAAATCTATGCCCTGGGCCCAATCCAGATATAAAAGAATATAAAAAGAATATTACTAAGATTAAAAGTATTTTAAAAGGTAACTTTTCTCATTTACTTTCAAAATTAAATAAAGAAATGGTCATTTATTCAAAAGCAGATAATTTTGAAATGGCCGCCCTTCGTCGTGATCAAATTATTTCTCTAAATTATATTATCTCTGGTTGGAAAAATTTAAACAATTTATTTCAACAGGTTAATCTTCAAGAAGATCAAACCAGTAAGGCTCTAAGAGATTTAAAAACTCTTCTTTTCCCATATTTCCCCAATCTTAAAAATATTAATCGCATTGAGGCTTATGATATTTCTAACTCTGGATCAAAAAACTTTGTTGGCTCCATGGTTGTCTTTCAAAATGGAAATATAGACAATCATCAATATCGTCAGTTCAAAATAAATTCTAAAGTAACTCCAGATGATCAATTTATGATTAAAGAAATAATTTATCGTCGTCTAAAACATCAAGATTGGCCAATGCCCGATTTAATTTTAGTCGATGGTGGTAAGCCGCAAGTCACAGCCTCAATTCAAGTTACCAATAATATTCCTGTTATTGGGTTAGCTAAAAGAGAAGAAATTATAGTTATTAAAACAGGGGATTCTTGGCTTGAAATTAAATTATCAAAACACTCCCCTTCTCTCCAATTACTTCAAAGACTTCGTGACGAAGCTCATCGTTTTGCTAATAGATTTCGTAAATCCTTAACATCTCGTATTACTTTTTTGCCTTCTTTCTCTGCATCTAAATCTATATAATCAGTCCATCTTTTATTAATTTTAATTGGTTTAAGCTTGCCCATTCTTTTTTCTTCAAATGGAATTGAAAATTTATTTCCATATTTATCAAATACATTGAATTCATCATTTTTTTTACCAAAAGATTTTAATAAATTAAATTGATCTTCGCTTTCAGGACTAAGTACTACCAATAAATCATCTTCTAAAGAAGAACTTTTCATATCCTTCCTTTTTCCAAAAAATTCTATATGGTGGTTTTTATCCAGTAAAAAAAATCTCAATTGGGGATCTTTTTCTTTATATTCTTCGTAAGCTGCAAAAATTTGGTCAACTCTATCAAAACCTGGATCAATTTCTTTTAAACGTATTTGTTCTCCAATACTAGGGTTTTCTTTTGTCATTTTTGTATTTTATTATTTTCGTCAATCTTTGTCATCTTTTTAATATGTTCCCTTGCAAACTGGGTTTTAACAATTTCTAACCAGTTTTTATTTACATTTATTTTTTTACCTAAAAGTACTTCTATTAAATCTCCTGTTTTTAACACATCACTTATCTTAGACATTTTTCCATTAATTTTTACACCTTTACATCTATCACCGATACTACTGTGTATTCTATAAGCAAAATCTAAGGCTGTAGATCCTTTTGGAAGCTGAATAGTGTCACCTTTTGGAGTAAATACATAAACATAATTAGTTAACACTTTAATCTGATAGTTGTTTACATTATTATCACCTTTTTGCCATTTAATTAAATCTTTAACCCATTCCATTCCTCGGCTACCGCCAACAATTACCTCTTTCCCCATTTTATAAGCTATATGTGAAGCTGGTCCAAATTCGTTAAACTCATGCATTGCCTTAGTTTTTATCTGAAGCTCAACAGTCATTTTATCTTTCCAATTAATTGTAGTTTGAATTGATCTATATCCATTTGGTTTTGGAGACGAAATATAATCTTCAAATTCTTCTGGAATAAATTCATACTTAGCGTGTAATAGTCCTAAAACAGTGTAACAGTCAACTAAATTATCAGTTAAAACTCTAATAGCTACCCTATCTTTTACTTGATAACCTTCTCCTTTTTTCTTTATCTTTAAATAAGTGCTGTACAAACTTTTTATTCTTCCTTCAACCACACAATTATTAATATTATTAACTTTCAAAACTCTTTCTAATTCATTTTTAATTAAATTTAATGCTTTTATTTCATCTTTTGATTTTTCCTTAAACTTCTTTTCTATTTCATCAGCTTGATCTTTATAAAGAATTCTAAAAGCTCTATCTTCAATTAGTTTCTTAAAATAATGCAATCCTACATATTCAGCCAATGGCCCATAAATTCGCATTATATTCTTTGCATATATTAATTGTTTTTCTTTTGGTAAAAACTCAATAGTCATGGCATTGTGCAACTTATCAACCAATCTTATTATCAAAACTCTTACATCATTAACAGATGAAAAGAAGAAATTTCTAAAAACTTCAATATTAGTTTGGTTAATTTGTAGTCCTTTAGTTTTTGTTTTAACTTCAGTTAAACCAGATACTAAAAGAGCTACTTCGTCTCCAAAATGTTTGGCGATATCATCCAATGTTACTTTTGTATCTTCTACACAATCATGGAGCAAAGCGGCTATTACAGCTTCTTGACCAATATTTAACTGAGCTATTACTTTAGCAATCCATATCGGATGAGATATGTATGGCTTACCTGAATATCTCGTTTGGCCTTTATGAGCTTCAGCCATAAAATCATAAGCTTTTTTTATTAATTCTTTATCAAAATTAGGACCAATTAAATACCGTTCTAGATCTTCCCAATAATTATCGCTAAAAGATAAATCTAATGCCATAAGTTTAAGACGTAATTATACAACAAATTAAGTTCTTTCGGCAAAAACTAGCAATCTTTTCCAATCAGTTCCCAATGGCCAACAAGTTTGTAATATTAACAATTCTTTTCCTTCTTCCTTGTAATTTATATATTCAATATCAGAAGCATTAACCACTTTTTGCCCAAAAACCCTATATTCATAAGTAGTACCATCATATTTTATAGAAATAAGATCATCATTAATTAAATTTCCTAACAGATAAAAAATTGAATTATTTCTTACCATTTGAACCCCTTGTCTAGTTGAATGAGCAAACAAATAAACACTTTTACCAACTTCTCCTGGTAATCCAGTACCTCTTGCATGAGCTATTAAATTTTGTTCTAAAACTGGTAAATATTCACTTTTATCAAAGGGGGATATATCCCTTTCAACTTTTGCAAAAGCAATAATTTTAGGAATATTAATTGAAAATTCTTGAATTGGTGTTTCTGTTATTATTTCAACTTCTTTTTTTACTTCAACCTCTGGAGCTATTTTTGTATTTTTATTTTTATTATAAATTGCAATTGAATTAACTAAAGGCCAATACAAATAGCAAAAATACCCAATTGCTATTAAAACAACAAAGTTACCGGAGTAGAACAAATATTTCTTATAACCAGATGGATTATGAAAAATTACCCCTTTTTTCGACTTAATTTTAACTATTCTTTTTTTAGGAACTAGTCTAAGAAAATCTAACATACTCTATTGTACTCATAAGTATTTGACAAAGAAAAGTATTTGTTTTAATATACACTTCAATTCGAAACCCCTTTTTTAAAAAAGGGGATTTATTTTCTTTAATACAAAAAATGACTCACAAAAATCTATTAACCCAAGAAGGGTATGACAGTTTAGTCGAACAATTAAATGATCTTAAGAAAAAACAAGAACATTTGATTGTCCAAATTGAAGAAGTTGCTCAGCCAGATGAATCAGGAGAAGATGGTTTAGCTACTCAATTAAAAGAAGAACTGGAAGTTGTTAATGAAAGTATAGAAAACTTGCAAACAGTTCTTGAAGACGCCACCATAATCAGTGGTGATTGCTCTGGACGTGATCAAGTCGAAGTTGGTTGTAAAGTTAAAATCAAAGTTATTGGTGATTCAACTAAAGAGTTTCATATTGTCACTCATTTAGAAGCCAATCCTAAAGAAAATAAAATTTCTGATCAATCCCCATTAGGTGTGGCTCTGTTAGGTAAAAAAATAAACGAAAAAATTGAAGTTAATGCTCCAGCCGGAATAATAACTTACAAAATCATGTCGATCAGGTAATGTAGTAAAATTAACTATGTCCGATCCAAAATTAAACGAACTTCAAAGGCAACGTCTTGAAAAACTTGCTCAAATTAAAGATCTAAAATTAGATCCTTATCCCCAGCCAAATTTAGAAGATAAGCAAACCAATGCTCAAGCTTTAGAAATGATGGGCCAAAACGTCACTTTAGCTGGCCGAATTATGTCCAAACGTGGTTCAGGTAAAATCATGTTTATTGATTTACATGACAGAACTGGCAAGATTCAACTGTTTTTTCAAGAAAAAGTTTTAGGTGAA
Source organism: uncultured Gammaproteobacteria bacterium (assembly GCA_964408995.1). GTDB lineage: Bacteria > Patescibacteriota > Microgenomatia > UBA12405 > UBA12405 > WARW01. Next base: position 21,961 of record CAYPBP010000006.1, read on the forward strand.
AAAATTAAAGGAACCAAACTTTTAGACTTAGGTGATATTATCTCCGTTTCTGGTAAAGTGTTCAAAACCGTTGCTGGAGAAACTACTGTTGACATTGAATCTTTTCAAATTTTAGCCAAAAATCTTCGACCGCTACCAGAAAAATGGCATGGTCTTAAAGATGTTGAAATTGCTTATCGTCAACGTTATGTTGATTTGATTGTCAATCCAGAATCGCGCCTTGTTTTTGAAACCAGAACAAAAGTTCTTTCCCAAATGCGTCGTTTCTTAGACGATCATGGTTTCATGGAAGTTGAAACTCCAATCCTTCAACCAGTTTATGGGGGAGCTGCTGCTAAGCCATTTGTCACTCATCACAACGAATTAGACATGGATATGTATCTTCGAATTTCTGATGAACTTTATTTAAAACGCCTTATCGTTGGTGGTTTTGAAAAAGTTTATGAAGTCAGTCGTGATTTTAGAAACGAAGGTGTTTCTCGTTTTCACAATCCAGAATTTACTCAAATTGAATTTTATTGGGCTTATGTTGATTATGAAGTTTTAATGAAATTTACTGAGGAACTAATAAAACATTTATTAATGGTAACTAAAAATAGTTTAAAATTTTCTTTCCAAGGAACTGAGATTGATTTTTCCAAACCAATAAAAAGACTAACTTTTAGAGATGCCATTTTAGAAAAGACTAAAATTGATATCAACAAAATAAAATCCGAAGCAGAATTCAAAAAAGAATTAGAATCTAAAAAATTAAAGTTAGATTTAAAAGATGTCTATGGTCTTGGAGATTGTTTTGATTCTCTTTATAAAGAATATGTTCGACCAGGAATAATTGAACCAACTTTTATTCTCGATTATCCAGCCGAAATGATTGCTTTGGCCAAGCGAAAAGAATCAGATCCAACCAAAATTGCTTCCTTTCAACTATTAGTTTGTGGCACTGAACTTTTAAAAGCCTACAACGAATTAAATGATCCCAAAGATCAAGCAGATCGTTGGTTAGATGAACAAAAGTTGGCCGATCAAGGTTCAGAAATTGCTTCTCAATTTGATTCTGATTATATTCGCGCTCTTGAATATGGCATGCCACCAACAGCTGGTTGGGGAATGGGTGTCGATCGTTTTGTTCAAATCATCACTGACTCACCTACCATCAAAGACGTCATTCTTTTCCCATCAATGAGAAAGGAGGAATAATATGGCAATATTAAAAATCAATAATTTTCCAACTTCTGAGGAATTAGAAAAATTGAAAGAAGAATTTGGTGAATATATAAAATTAGTAGCTGATGTAGAAAACGAAGTTTTATATGGTGGTTCTCGTCTCCATGCTGATATTGAAAAAATTTTAATAGAACAAGGTTCTTTACAAAAAAATATTTGGGGTGGGGGAATTGATTTAAACTTCAAAACTATTGAATGTTCTGCTGTTGCTAATATTAGGCCAGAAATAAATCCTAGCCCTGAGATATTAGATCCAGTAATTAGAGAAAAATTTATTAGTATAGTTAAAAAATATTTTCCTGAATTTATTTATGGATAATTCAAAATTAGAATTACTAAATATATCAACTGATTTAAAAAGATCGGTTATGTTTTTAGTTAAAAGTCAAAACAATAACCCAAAAGATTGTGTTTTTATTCAAAATATTTTAAAGAATTTTCCAAAATTAATTAAAATTGATCCTAAAGTTTCAAAAATAATTGACATTGATTATCTTCAAAGTAATAAAGATAATGCCAACACTAAGGCTGAATTTTTATTAATGCAAAGTAATAAACTTCAACATTACTTAGGATTATAAATATGGATCGACAAACATTTAAAAACGCAGTTGAGAAAACTTTAGAAAAAAATATTTATTATCACTCTCTTGCCTTGGAAGCTTGCATGGGTGGAATCTATGATTATTTAAAACAAAATAATCAATTAGACAAGGATGAAGTACCTAAAGATGAATGGTTATTAGCCGGTCTGATTCACGACATTGATTATATTGGTGACTGGAAAGCTTTTCATCCCCAAAAGACTGTAGAAGTCCTAAAAACTTTAAATCTAGAAATAACAGATTCTGTTGACCAAATTATTAAAGCTCATGCTCCAGAAATAAGTGGTGTTAAAACAGTTTCCAAAGCTCAATGGGCAATTTTTTGTGCTGATTCTTTAACCGGTTTAATTGTAGCTGTTGCTTTTGTCTATCCATCTAAAAAATTATCTGATGTAAAAACTTCATCAGTTTTAAAGAGATTTTTAAAAGAGCCTCGATTTGCTGCTGGCACTCGTCGAGATGAAGTTTCCAAATGTGAATTAAAAGAAGGCCTAAATATTCCTCTCGAAAAATTTATTGAAATCTGTTTAACTTCAATGCAACAAATCGCCCCAGAAATTGGGTTATAATTAAAGCATGGAAAATAAAGTAATTTTAAAAACCACCACTAAAACTGGTAAAACTTTAACTTTTCGATATCCAACAATGGATGACTTACAAATATTAACTGACTTCATGAATAAAGCCTCTCAAGAAAGAACTTTTATAACCTTTCAAGGTGAAGAAATAAAATTAGAAGAAGAAAGAAAATGGCTAGAGTCAACAATCGAAAAAATTGAGACCAAAGAGAAAATTTATATCATGGCTTTTGTTAACAATAAGTTTGCTGGTAGCTCAGATGTTGAAAAAAATAAATTAACCAGAAAACACAGTGGTACTTTTGGTATTATTATTGACAGTGATTATCGAGGTGAAGGAGTAGGTGAAATTTTAATGGGATTAGTAATTTCTGAAGCTAAAAAGAAACTAAAAGGATTAAAACTAATTATTTTAGAATGTTTTGCTAATAATTTTATTGCCCAAAATTTATATAAAAAAATGGGCTTTATTGAATATGGTAGATTGCCAGGTGCTAGTAAGCGAAGAGGTCGATATGTTGATGAAATTTTGATGTACAAAAAAATATAAAAATTTCTATTGTCAAGTGAGCTGTGTATAGGTATTTTCCAACTTGCGATTATATTGCGGGCTTTTTTTGAATATTTTTTTGTTAAAATTAAAACATAGAAAAATGATCGACATTAACTTACTCCGACAACAACCCGATCTGGTTAAAACAGCGCTTCAAAATCGCCAAAAAGATTCGGCTATAGTTGGTCAAATCTTAGCTATTGATGAAAATTATCGTGCCACTTTACTCGAAGTTGAAAAATTACGTTCAGAACAAAATGCCTTAAGTCGTGGTTTTAATGGAAAGCCAACACCAGAACAACTTGCCCAAAGTACAGAAATAAAAAATAAACTTAAGATCAAAGAAGGGGAATTGGATTCATTAGGAAAAAACAGAGATTTAATTATAGAAGAAATTCCTAATATTCCGTCAGAAGATACTCCGGTCGGCCAAGATGAAACTGGAAATGTTGTTTTAAAAACCGTTGGCAATATTCCCAAATTTGATTTTCAACCTCTAGATCATGCTGATCTTGGCGAAAAATTAGATATTATCGATATTAAAAAAGCTGCTCAAATTTCTGGAAGTCGTTTTGGTTTTTTCAAAGGCCAAGGTGCAGTTTTGGAAATGGCAGTTATGTTTTATGCTTTTAATAAATTAATTCAAAAAGGTTTTATCGGTATGGTGCCCCCAACTATGGTTAAAAGTGATACTGAATGGAAATGTGGCTACACCAGTAATAAAAATTTATTCAATGCTGCCTATTCTTCCAAGGAAGATGATTTAATTTTCATTAGTAGTTCAGAACATGCTGTTGTGCCATATCATATGGACGAAATCCTAGACCCTAAATCTTTACCAATCAAATATGTCAATTTCTCTCCTTGCTTCAGGCGAGAAGCTGGCACTTACGGTAAAGACATGAAAGGTATGCTTCGGGTTCATTTCTTTAATAAAGTTGAAATGAATATCTTTACTCTTCCCGATTACAAAATTTCTGATACTATGTGTTTAGAAATGCTTTCAATCGAAGAAGAAATAATGCAAGAGCTTGAAATTCCATATCAAGTTGTTCAAGCTTGTACTGGTGATTTACCTCAACCAAATCGCAGAATGTATGACACTAATTCTTGGTTCCCAGGCCAAAATGCATATAGAGAAACTCATTCTTGCAGTAATTGTGGTGATTACCAAGCTCGTCGATTAAATACCAAAGTTAAAATCGATGGTAAAAATGAATTAGTTCATATCTTAAATGCCACTGTTGTTACTGATCGTGCCGTTTTAGCTATTATCGAAAATCACCAACAAGCCGATGGATCCATTAAGATTCCAAAGGTTTTACATCCATATACCAATTTCGAAGTTATCAAACCCAAAATAAGCTAGAGGAGCCACCTCCATCTGGGTCTTTTCTATCGCAAGAAAGGAAAGACCCAGATAGGTGATTTTTTGATAAAATAATATATGTTTAATTCACTTAAAAATTTGTTTGATGAAGATATTCGCCGTATCAAGTCTTATCGACCAATAATTCAAAAAATAAACGATTTTGAATCACAGATTTCCAAATTAGACGATAATCAACTTTCCCAAAAAACTATTTATTTTAAAGAATTACTAAAAAGTGGTAAAACTTTGGATGATATTTTACCCGAGGCTTTTGCTGTTGTTAGAGAAGCTATCAATCGAGTTATTGGCGAAAGAGCTTATGATGTCCAATTAATGGCTGCCATTACTCTCCACCAAGGTGCTATTGCCGAACAAAAAACAGGAGAAGGTAAAACCCACTCAGTTGTTTTTCCAGCTTATCTAAATGCCTTAACCGAAAAAGGTGTTCATATTGTTACTCCAAATGATTACTTAACTCGTGTTGGTGCTGGTTGGTATCCAAAAGCTCTAAAATTTTTAGGTATTACTACTTCTTGTATTATCAATGAACAATCTTTTATCTTAGATGCAGATTATACCGACCCTAATGAAACTGTGGATGATCGTTTAGCTCATTTAAGACCTGTTACTCGTCAAGAAGCTTATCTAGCCGATGTCACCTATGGAACTAATAATGAATTTGGTTTTGATTATCTTCGTGATCACATGGCTCCCGATCAAGACCGAGTGGTTCAACGTCCTCACAATTTTGCTATTGTTGATGAAGTCGACTTTGTTTTAATTGATGAAGCTAGAACTCCTTTAATTATTTCTTCTCCTAACAATCAACCAGTCGATAAATATTATAAATTTGCCAAAATTGCGGCAGAACTTCAACCAACAGATTATGTTATTGATGAAAAAGCCCGATCAGCTACTCTTTCCGAATATGGTATTAGAAAAGTTGAAAAAGTTTTAAATGTTTCCAATTTGTATGAAGAATCTTTCGAAACCATTCATTATATTGAAAATGCCATTAAAGCCCAAGCTATTTTCAAAAAAGATAAAGATTACGTTATCAAAGATGGTGAAATTATAATTGTCGATGAATTTACTGGTCGTCTTATGAATGGTCGTAGATGGTCTGATGGTCTTCATCAAGCCGTTGAAGCCAAAGAAGGGGTTAAAGTTCAACAAGAATCTCAAACTTGGGCCACTATTACTTTTCAAAACTATTTCCGTCTCTATCAAAAATTAGCCGGCATGACCGGAACTGCCTCAACCGAATCAGAAGAGTTCAAAAAGATTTATGATCTTGATGTTATTACTATTCCTACTAATAAAGACAAAAAAAGGATTGATGAAAATGATTTAATTTTCAAATCTCAAAGAGCCAAATATGCCGCTGTTGCCAATTTTGTTGAAGAAAAATATAAAGCCGGTCAACCAGTTTTAATTGGTACTACTTCAATCGATAAAAACCAAGTAATTTCTTCTTTACTTAAAAAAAGAGGTCTACCACACCAGGTTTTAAATGCTAAAAATCACCGATCAGAAGCCGAAATTATTTCTAAAGCTGGTAAAAAAGCCGCCATTACTGTGGCTACCAACATGGCTGGTCGAGGTGTCGATATTATTCTAGGCGGCCCAAAAGATGGGATTGATAAAAAACTTTGGCAAAAAGAACACGACGAAGTTATTTCTCTTGGTGGTCTTTGTGTTATTGGAACCGAACGCCACGAATCACGTCGTATAGACAATCAACTTAGAGGTCGTTCTGGTCGTCAAGGTGATCCCGGTTTTTCTCAATTTTATGTTGCTCTCGATGATGACTTAATGAGAATTTTTGGTGGAGAAAAAATTAGCGATATTATGAGCAGGTTTAATATGCCAGAAGATGTTCCTCTAACTCACCCAATTGTTTCCAGAGTTATTGAACAAATCCAAGTTAAGGTTGAAGGTTATAATTTTGATTCACGTAAAAGTTTAGTCGAATACGATGATGTTATTAATAAACAACGAAAAATAATTTATCAATTAAGAGATCAGGCTCTCTTAAATCAAAAAGAAGATTCAATTAAAAATAAAGAGACTATTTTTAAATATATTGAAGGTCAAATTAATTCTTTAGTTTCAGCTAATACTTCATATGAAGACGGAAAATTTGATAGTGAAAAAGCCATTTTAGAATTTGCCGAAATTATTCCTTTTGATCCACATCAACGTTCTGAATTAATAAAAAAAGTTGAAAAAGCTGATAATCCCACAGAATTTTTAATAAAAATTGCCACTGATCAATGGCAACAACGACTTGATTATTTTGGCACTGATTTGTCCAACAGCATTTTAACTTACGCTATTATTTCTACCCTAGATCCACTTTGGGTAGACCATTTAACTGCTCTTGATGATCTTCGCGATGGAGTTCGTCTTCGAGGTTATGCCCAAAAAGATCCTTTAATAGAATATCGAAAAGAAGGCTATGAAATGTTTCAAAAACTTATGGCTCAATTTGAATACAATTTATCCAGAAAATTGTTTAGACTCGAGCCAGTCACTGATCCAAATTTAATTCCTAAAAATGTTACTGAAGGTAGGGGAGATTCAATGTCAGATATTCCAGAAAATGAGTCCAATAATCTTGAGTCTGCCGAAATACCAAAACAAGTTACAATTCAAAATAACCAAGTTGTCGGTCGAAACGACCCTTGTCCTTGTGGATCTGGTAAAAAATATAAAAAATGTTGTTATCCTAAGTTTGGCTGATATTATTAATTATTAATTAAAAAAAACAATTTATGTTTAATATAAAACGTGGTGTTACCAAATGCGATCCAAAGTTAGTTTATCAAAACGAATCTTCATTAGCCTTAGAATTATCCCATGTAACTGAAATGGGAGCTATTGCTGCTGCTCATACTGCTGGATTTGGTGACAAAGAAAAATCTGATTTTGAAGCTGTAAAAATAATGAGAGAACTTTTTAACAAAATTGATTTTGACGGCCAAGTTGTTATTGGTGAAGGTGAACGAGACGAAGCTCCTATGCTTTATATTGGTGAAAAATTAGGCACAGGTAAGGGTCAAAAAATTGATATTGCTATTGACCCACTAGAAAATACTAATGCTACTGCTATCTTTGGTGCTAGAGCTGTATCTGTTTTAGCTGCCTCAGAAAGAGATGGTCTTTTTCATGCTCCAGATATGTATTTAGAGAAACTTGTTGTTGGCTCTCACGCTGCTGGAAAAGTCTCCCTAGATTTTCCAGTTGAAAAAAATTTACAAGAACTTGCCAAAGCTCTTAATCGTAATGTCTCTGATTTAGTTATTGTTGTTTTAGAAAGAGATAGAAATGAAAAACTTATTGCTGATATTAGAGAAAATGGAGCTCGGGTTAAATTAATTCCTGATGGTGATTTGATTCCAGCAGTTACTGTTTGTATGGGTGGTTCAGGAATTCATGCTGTTATGGGTATTGGTGCTGCTCCAGAGGGTGTTATTTCTGCTGCTGGTATTCGTTGTCTCAAAGGCGAAATGCAAGCCAGATTTTGGATTCGAAATGAAGAAGAAAAAAATAGATTAATTAAAATGGGTGGTGATCCTAGTAAAGTCTATAACCAAAATGACTTAGCTAGTGGTAACAATGTTATTTTCTGTGCCACTGCAGTTACCGATGGAGATATTTTTAAAGGTGTTAGATTCTTTGGTGGGGGAGCTCGAACCAATAGTTTAGTTATGAGCACTCAATCAGGTAAGGTTAGGTTTATTGAAACAACTCATATTTATGATCGAGAAAAACTCGAATTTAGACTAAGTTAAAAATATGATTAAAAAACTAATTTATAAAAAAATTTGGTCAGAAATTAAAAAAGCCAAAAGTATTTTACTGACTCTTCATCCTAGTCCAGACGGTGATTCAATTGGTAGCAATTTAGCTTTATATCACGTTCTTACTAAAATGGGTAAAAAAGTTACTCTTTTGGCTGGAGATTCTACTTTTCCAAATAACTTTAATAATCTTCCTGGAGTTAAAAATATTTTACCCAAAAACTTTTTTCAAATTACTCCAGACGATTATGACTTGTTTATTGTTGCTGATATTTCCGATGAAAAAAGAATTTCTCAAAAAGGAGATATGTCTATTCCTAAAACTCTAAAAACCATTGTTATTGATCATCATCTTAGCAACATAAGCAAATTTGCCAAAGTTAATTTAGTTGATTCTGACTCACCTGCCACTTGTCAAATACTCTACGAATTACTAGAGTTTGAAAAAGTCAAAATCACCAAAGAAATTGCCATTTGTTTATTTGTTGGTATTTATACCGACACTGGTGGTTTCAAATATAGAGATACAACTACAAAAACTTTTTCAATTGCCGCTTCTTTAACTAAAATATACCCAGATTTTGATAAATTAATTTTTGAAGTAGAGAATAACGATGATCCTGATCGTCTCAAATTTTTATCACTAATGCTTAGTTCAATTGAAACTTATTGTTCAAATAAAGTTGCTATCGCTTCGATTGATTTTGACACCATTCAAAAAAACAACATTAGTAACAATGTTGTTAGTGGTTCTGAAATTGCTAATATGGTCAAATCAGTTGTTGGCTGGGATATTGGTATCAGTTTGATTGAATCTCAACCAAATTTCATTAAAATAAGTCTTAGAACTAGAGATGCTAAAAAATATGATTTAAGTAAATTGAGTATGGCCCTAGGTGGTGGTGGTCATCGTTCAGCTGCTGGCGCTATCCTAAACAATCTCTCTGTTCCCCAAGCCAAAAAAATATTACTTGATAAACTTGACAAACTTTATAAACTTAATTAACTCATTAATATGACAGATTGTATTTTTTGTAAAATAATAAAAGGAGATATTCCTTGTGACAAAGTTTATGAAGATGATAATTTCTTAGCTTTTTTAGATATTAAACCATTAAATCCTGGCCATACTTTAGTAATTCCTAAAAAACATTTTCAATGGGTTGACGATGTTGAAAATTATAATGAATATTGGCAAACAGCCAGAAAAATATCCAAAGCAATTCAAGAAGCCCTAAATCCAGTTATGGTTGCTAAACTTGTTTATGGTTTAGGTGTCCCTCATGCACATATTCATTTAGTTCCCAAGTTTGATAACGATGGTCACATAGGTGGCATTAATCCCAACAATAATAAACAAATTTCTCAAAAAGAAACACAAAAAATAGCTCAACAAATTAAAAATTCACTAAATAAATAATATGGAAAAAAATATAAATCAAAATAAAGAAGTATTAGAAGAATTAGAAAAACTTAGTAAAAAAATAGAAAACATAAACCATAATCGTTTTTTTGTTTTTAGTTCTAATCCTCTCAAATTTATTCTTTTCAACTTTCTTGCTGGAGCTTTTCGTTCTCTTGGTGCTATTTTTGGTACTCTTATCATTGCTTCAGCTTTAGTTTATCTTTTTTCTAGAGTCACTATAACCAAATCGATTTCAAGTTGGATTGAACATAATTTAAGTCAAATCAACTGGGAAAAAATTATCGACCCTCAACGTCAAAAAATTCAAGAAAAAAATAATAATTAAATAAATAAAAATGGGAAGCTCAATAATTCAAAATGACACTTTACAAATAACTAAAAAACAAGGTTTCCCAAAAGAACTTGACTTAGAAACACATCTAAAAACACCTTACCAATTAAAAGATTTTGAAAATAAAGTTTTTGAATTTATTAACAAACCAGAAATTAGAAATTACCAGCGTTCTCCAGTTAGAAATTTTCTTGTCGAAAATTTAAACGGTAAATGGGTTTACTGGGGTTTGGTTAACATTATTGAAATTAAACATGATTATATAAATGAAACTACCTCAGGAAAATTTAAAATTACTTATATCAACACCCCTGAAGAAATGAAAAAAGTCTTTGAATTAACTGACAGAAACCCAAAAACAGATTATTTCAATCAATAATTTAATTATTCTTTCTCTCAGCTCTAACTCGGTCGAGTTTACTCAAAAGTTTCTTTCTTAAACGAATTGTTTTTGGAGTCACATCAATAAATTCATCATTATTAATGAAGTCCAAAGATTCTTCAATGCTATATTTAACTGGTGGAGCCAAAACAATACCATCATCGTTTCCAGCTGAACGCATATTAGTCAATTGTTTACCTTTACAGATATTAAGCTCCAAATCACCAATCATTGGTCTTAAACCAACAATTTGGCCTTCATAAACCATTTCAGTTGGAGCAATAAAAGTAATGCCTCTTTTTTGAGCTAAATCTAATCCAAAAGACAAAGCTTTTCCAGATTCAAAAGCAATCAAAACTCCATTTCTTTCTTTTTTATTTTCTTCCATCTTTGGTTCATAACCCAAAAACAAGAAATTCAAAGACACCATTCCCTTAGTTTCAGTCATTAAAGCACTTCTGAGCCCCAATGCATTTCTTTCACTAATTTTATAAGTCATTCTAGTTCCAAATTTTTCATCAGTTTGCATATCCAGCATTTCGGCTTTTCTTTTACCCAGTTCTGATGTTACTGTTCCCACATATTCATCTGGAGTAATAATAATTAATTCATTAAAAGGTTCATGAACTTTTCCATCAACAGTTTTATAAATTACTTCTGGTTTACCAATTTCCATGGCATAACCTTCACGTCTTAACTTCTCAATTAAAATAGCTAAATGAAGTTCACCTCGGCCCGATACCAACATTCTTATACTATCGTTTGGATCATCTTCAATTTTTAGTCCCAAATTAGCCTCAACTTCTTCTCTTAATCTTTCTTTTAATTCACGACTAGTCAAAAATCTTGATTCATCTCTAGCAAATATAGAAGTGTTTGGTCCAAAACTAGCTTTTAGGGTTGGTTGGGCCACTTCAATTGTAGGCAAAGCCACTTGATAAGTTGGAGAAGTCAAAGTTTGACCAATTTCAATTGCTGATATTCCTGATATATAAACCACTTCACCAGCACTAGCCGAAGTTACATCAACTTTATTAATACCTTCATTCACATACATTTTTTCCACTTTAAAATTCCCAATTACTTTTTGGTCTGGATTAACTAAGGAAATAAAATCTCCTTTTTTAACCACACCTTGATTAATCTTTCCTAAAGCCAATCTACCTAAATATTCATTTTTTTCAAAAGCTGAAACCAACATTTGAAAAGGTTTATCTTCATCTTTTTGGGCATTTGGAATATATTTTAAAATAGTTTCAAAAAGGGGAGTCATGTCACCTGGGACTTCCATTGAATCTGGCATATCGTAAAAAGTTTTTCCATCTTTACCAATGGCATAAATTATTGGAAAATCTAAAAGTTCAGGATCATCGGCCAAAGATAAAAACAAATTTTCAGTGTCAGCTACTACATCTTTAACTCTTTCATCTTTTCGATCAATTTTATTAATCACTAAAATTACTTTTAGTTTATAATCCAAAGCTCTTTTTAAGACGAATTTGGTTTGTGATAATGGGCCTTCAGCTGCGTCTACAATCAATAAAACCCCATCAGCCATATTCAACACTCTTTCTACTTCACCGCCGAAATCAGCGTGTCCTGGAGTATCGATAACGTTAATCTTAGTATCCTTGTAAAAAACAGAAGTATTTTTAGATAAAATAGTAATTCCTTTTTCCCTTTCCAAGTCATTACTATCCATAATTCGATCCATATTCATTTCCGCTTGGTTATCACGAAAAGAATGAGTTTGTTTAAGCATTGCATCAACCAAAGTAGTTTTCCCATGGTCGACGTGGGCGATTACAGCAATGTTTCTAATATCTTTGAAATTGGGCATTCCTCGATTGTACTATAATAATTAAAATATACAATAAATTAGGTTAATTTGCTTATTTTTAATATAATACAAATTATGAACTTTTTTATCAAAAAAATCATCCCCTTATCAGTCATAATCTGCTCTTTAATTTTTGTTTTTTTGTTTTTCAAAAAAAAACTATCACCTAAAATGATTGAAACCAAAGTTACTCAAATAACTGAAACCAAAATCAATCAAAAAATTGAGAATAAAATTAATCAAACCATTGAAAAAATTGAAGAAGTCAAAGAAACTGTAGTCCCAAAGCCAACCAAGATTTTATCTGATGGTTTACCAAACAAATATTTAATTAAGACTGCCTTTATAGAGCAGGCTCCAGAAAAAAATTGGGATCAGCCTTGGCAAGATGCTTGTGAAGAAGCAGCTATTCTTACAGTTGATTTTTATTACAAAAACAAAGCAAGTAGCGCAGCAGTTGTTAGAGACAGTATTTTAGATATGATTAAATTTGAAGACCAACAAAATTTCACTAAAGATATGAATATAGATCAAATGGCTATCGTCGGTCAAAAATATTTAAATTACCAAACTAAAATTATAGACAACCCTTCAGTTGAAGAGATTAAAAAATACTTAAATCAAAATATACCAATAATTGTCCCCGCTAATGGCAAAACTCTTTTTAAAGAAAATAAACATTTTAAATCTGGTGGGCCTTATTATCACAGTTTAGTTATTCTGGGCTATGATGACGACAAAAAACAATTTATTGTTCACGATGTTGGCACTCAGTTTGGTGCTTATTTCAAATATTCCTATTCTCTACTTTTGGAAAGTATTCATGATTTTCCAACTTCTGGTAAAAAAGAAGATATTAATGATGGTCCAAAAAGAGTTTTAATTTTGTTAAAATAATTAGTTATGAATTTAAAAAACAAAGTTCAAATTATTAGTTTAGTTTTATTTTCTGGATTTTTATTGTCTTCTTGCACTAATAAATATTCGGAAACCAATATTGATATGAGTAAAAAAAATTCTCCAACTGCCACTCCAACTACAGTTCCTGTTGTTTCAAAAACTCCAGTTTCTTCGGACAGTTCAGTTAAAAAAAGTGATGAAAGTTTAGTTACTATCAAGACCACATATGGTGAAATAGTTCTCAAACTTTACAAAAAAGACACTCCAAACACAGTGGCTAATTTCATTAAAAAAGCCGATTCTGGTTTTTATAAAAACTTAATATTCCATCGAGTTGTACCTGGTTTTGTTATTCAAGGAGGCGATCCATTAGGTAATGGTACTGGTGGAGGAGATATTAAATCAGAAATAAATAATATTCCTTTTGTCAGAGGATCTATCGGTTTAGCTCGTGGAGGCAATATAGAAATCAGTAATGACAGCCAATTTTATATTTGCTTAACCACTGAATCTTGTTCTCAATTAACTGGCCAATATGTTAACTTTGGTGAAGTTGTTTCTGGTATTGATGTCATCGATAAAATTAAAATAGGCGACAAAATTATTGATGTTATTAATAATAAATAATGAAAAACAAACTTTTAACTGCCTTAATAGTTTTCTTTGTTGTTTTAGGTTTTTATAAACTTACTTCAAAGAAACCCGACAGTATTGATATTATCCAAGATAATTCTGATTTGATTTTGTTTTTCGGTAATACTTGTTCTCATTGTAAAGATGTTGAAGAATTTATTTCTAAAAATCAAATTGATCAAAAAATAAAGATTAATCAACGGGAAATTTATGACAACAAATCAAATGCTACTCTTTTTACCAAAACAGTTCAAGAAATTTGTCCAGATCAATCAAGTATAAATGGATTACCTGTTCCTTTTTTAATTGATACTAAAGATAAAAAATGTTTTATTGGAACACCTTCAATAACTGAATACTTAACCCAAAAATCAAAATAGGTCTTTAATGATAAAATTATATTGTGTCAAAAACCTTAAAAAAGAAACACACTAAATTTACTTTTAAATCATTCATTAGATTGATTGTTTTTGCCATAATTGTTTTTTTAATAATCTCTTTTATCTCTGGTCAAAAGTTAAACTCCAAAAAAATTATTGATAATACCTTATCTGTTGACGAAGAAAAATCAAATCTTATTTTGGGAACCACAACCGAAATTGGAAATAATATTTATCAATCAATTCCCGAAAAAAGCAGGGAACAATTAGAAAATTTCAACACCAGTCCAACTATGATTTTTATTCAAGATAAGATCAATTTTGTAAAAGAACAAACTAAAGATTTTCCCCAAAAACAAATTAAAGAAATCCAAAAGGCAGTTGTTAAAAGTATTTATGAAAATACAATTAGAAATATTGAATCTCAATAATGGCTCAAACTACCGAATTAAAAACCAAATTAGATTTACTAAAAACTAAATTAAATCATCAAGACAATTTAATTAAGTTAGATCAATTAAAAATTGAATCAGAAAAAGAAAATCTTTGGTCAAATCCTCAAACAGCCCAAGATTTACTTCAACAAATTTCTGATCTTCAAAAAAGCATCGATAATATTAATGAAATTGAATCAGGCATTAAAAACTTAGAAGAATTTGAAAACTTTTTGGAAGGTGAGTCAGATCCTGCTTTTGAAATCGAAGTTGAGTCTAATTTAAAAGATTTAACTAAAAAAATATCTGCTCTTGAATTACAAACTTATTTATCTGGTAAATATGACAAAAACAATGCTATTTTTTCAATTCATTCAGGCCAAGGTGGCACTGAAGCTATGGATTGGGCCTCAATTTTGCAACGAATGTATATGAAGTATTTTGAAAATAAAGATTGGAAATTTGATTTGATTGATATTACTCCAGGCGAAGAAGCTGGCATAAAATCAGTTTATTTCAAAGTTTCTAGTCAATATGCTTATGGTTATTTGAAACATGAAGGTGGCACTCACAGATTAGTTCGTTTATCTCCATTTAATGCTGATCAACTTCGCCAAACTTCTTTTGCTAAAGTTGAAGTTAGTCCAGTGATTGAAAATGATGACAGTGTCACCATAAAACCAGAAGATATTGAATTCTCCGCTTATAGATCTGGTGGTAATGGTGGTCAAAATGTTAACAAAGTTTCTACTGCTGTTCGTATTGTCCATAAACCAACCGGAATTGCTGTTAGCAGTCAAAGTCAACGATCTCAAGAACAAAACCGCAATATGGCCATGGAAGTTTTACTTTCCAAACTTTGGGCCATTGAGCAAGAAAAACAAAGTCAAGAAAAAAAGGATATAAAAGGGGATAATGTAGTGGCTGGTTGGGGTCATCAAATTAGATCCTATGTCCTTCATCCTTATAAAATGGTTAAAGATTTACGCACTAGATACGAAACTTCAGATGCTTCTGGAGTTTTAGATGGAGACCTTGACGCCTTTATAGAAGCTGAATTAAAATTATAAACATGACTCCCCTTCAAATTTTATTAAAAATCGTAAAACTCTTTTCTTTATTATTTTTCGCTTTACTTTTTATTTTAGTTGTAATATTAAGTTTATTATCTAAATCAATCAACAAAGCTCCAAACTATTTAATCGAAACAATTTTTAGTTCAATTAAAACTAATCCTTATCAAAACAAAGATAAAATAAACTTTCTAATACTAGGTCTAGATAAACGTGATGATGCTTTGGAAAAAACTCAAACTACAGATACTATTATCTTTGCTTCTCTTAATTTAAAAACTTTCAAATTAAATCTAATTTCTACCCCTCGTGATCTTTGGTTTTATCAAAAAGAAAGCAAAATAAACAATCTTTATCCTTTATCTTTAAATGAAAAAAAAGATAAATTTGATTTTTTAAAAGAAAATTTTGAGCAATTATATGGTCAACCCATAGATCATGTTGTTATCTTGACTACTGACAATTTAATTAGTTTTGTTAATTCTATTGGCGGTGTTGATGTTTTTTTAAACAAAGGCTTTGTTGACAAAGAGTATCCTAATCCAGATTACATTAAAAATCCCTCACCAGAAATTCCAATCTATAAAACAATTGAATTTCAAGAAGGTCTTATTCACTTAGATCAAACGAATGTTTCTGAGTTTGTTCGCTCTAGAAAAAGTGCCGAAACTGCCACTAATGGAGGTACTGACATTGGTCGAATTGAACGCCAACAATTATTAATTGAAGCTATTTTAACTAAAATTAAGTCTGGAAAAATAATTAATAATCCAAATCAATTAAAAAGTCTCTATTTATTTTGGGATCAACAAATCGATAAAACTATTTCTGACACTGATGCTCTTCAAATGCTTTATATTTTAAATGAAAATATAAAAGACATTTCAATCAACAAAATAGAGATTCCAGTCGGAGAGAACGCCAAAAGTGGTGTTATTTACCATCCAACTAAGTTTATTAACAAACAATGGGTTTTCATCACCACTGACGACAAATATCAAGCCTTCCAGCAGTTTATTTTTAACCAAATTAAATAAACTACTTGATTAACTTTACAACTTGATAGACTTGATAAACTGATTTTTGCTATACTGAACTATTAATTATTAATTTTTAATTAAAATAAAATATTATGGATATTCCAAATTTAGCTCAAACAAAAGAAACAGAAACCCCAGTTAATCAAACTTCAAATAATTCTAATAATCCTAAAATAATTATCGCTACAGTTGTCGTCTTAGCTTTGGTTTCTGGTTTTTGGATTTCTCGTTTCTTTCCCCTTAAACAATCTAATAATAGTATTATTGAGTCTATTACTCAAAGCGATGTTACTTCGGCTGATGACATTAAATCAGAATCAGATTTAGTTGTTGGAACAGCTTATGGTGATACTGCAAAAACTTTTAAAGACAGTGCGACTGGAACTATTGAAAAAGGTGGTGTAAACGGTGAAGGTACTCATACTCTAAATCGAGAAGGTGGTAAAACTCAAAGAGCTGCTCTTACCTCATCAGTTTTAGACTTAGACCTTTTTGTTAATAAAAAAGTTGAAATAAAAGGGGAAACCAATGCTTCTTCTAAAGCAGGTTGGTTTTTAGATGTTGGTGTTGTTAAAATTCTAGAATAGGTTATGAAAATTGTTTTTGATCAAGTTGGTAAAAAATTTGGTATCGTCAATGCTTTAAAAGATATCAGTTTTGAAATTGATCAAGGAGAATTTGTTTTTATCATTGGTAATTCTGGTGCTGGCAAATCTACTATTTTAAAACTTATCTTAAATCAGCTTAAACCAACTTCTGGTCAAATCCTTTTAGGAGATGTTGATCTTTCCAAGGAGAACAAAGAAGGCATTAATACCACTAGAAGAAAGATTGGTGTTGTTTTTCAGGATTATCAATTAATTCCTGATAAATCAATTGAAGAAAACATAGCGCTAGCTTTAGATATCGTAAATTATCCACCAGAAAAAGTTCAATCTAGAATAGATCAAGTTATAAAAGAAGTAAATTTGGGCACTCGTAGGTTTTTATTTCCAGCCCAACTTGCTGGTGGTGAACTTCAAAGAGCTGCTTTAGCCAGAGCTTTGGCTATCGAGCCAGAGGTAATTTTGGCTGACGAACCAACTGGTAATTTAGATTCAGAAAATGCTTGGAATTTAGTCAAACTTTTAAAGGAAATAAATGAAAAAAGTAAAACCACTATAATAATGACCACCCACAACAATGACATTGTTGAATCAATGAAAAAAAGAGTTATCAAAATTAAAGAAGGAGAAATTGTATGAGTCCACTAAAAACTACTTGGCATCACATTAGAAGATCGCCTTTTCAAAGTTTAATTGCCACCATTGTTATGGTTGTAAGTTTTTTCTTTATTTCTCTTTTTGCCATAATTAATTCTGGTTTATCCTCAGTTTTAAACTATTTTGAAACTAAACCAGAAATTACTTTATTCTTAAAAGATGGTCTTGATATCAATATAGTTGAAAATATTAAAAAAGATCTTTCAAATTATCCAAATATCAAAGAGATTAAGTTTGTATCAAAAGAAAAAGCTCTAACTATTTATAAAGAGCAAAATAAAGACAATCCTCTTTTAACCGAGATGGTTACTGCTAGTATCCTGCCAGCATCTTTTGAAGTTACTGTTTCTGAACCAAAAATATTAGAAAAAATTTATCAAGATTATTCTTCTAAAACCACTGTTATTGATGAAATAATATACCAAAAAGACATTATCAATTCTCTTTTAGATTGGACTAGTGCCACTCGAAAAGTAGGTATTGCTATTATTTTAATCATTGCTTCTATTTCATTTCTAACTATAACTACTATTATTGGTATGAAAATTACCAACAGAAAAGATGAAGTCAAAATTAGTCGTCTTCTTGGTGCTTCCAATTTTTATGTTAAAAAACCATTTTTATTAGAAGGAATTATCTATGGATTAGTTGGCAGTATTATCGGTTTCACACTTAGCTTTTTAATAGCTCTAACTTCAAAAGAATCTATTAATTCATTTTTTCAACCAGTAGTATTTTTAGATATAAAAGCTGATTTTTATCTATTACTTTTAGTTATAGAAATTTTTGCTGGAGCTTCTCTAGGATTTATTGCTAGCTGGATTGGTGTCAGAAGATATATTAAATATTAATTTTAGATGATTAAAAAAATAGTTTTTTTTCTATTCATAATTTATTTTGCTTTTTTTAGTAAACCAAATTCTATTTTTGCCGAAGATTGTGATCCAAACAGATGTGGTTCAGATGATTCTAGTTGTCTAAGAGAGGTTGAATCATCTTGTCTCAAAAAATTAAATGAGCTAGGAACAGCCAAAGATACCTTGGCTAATCAAATAAAAATTTTAAATTCTCAATACGAATTAACTCTTTTAAAAATTAGTCAAACTGAAAACTCTATAAAAAGTCTTGAAAAAGAAATAGCTAATCTTACTGTCGAAATTAGCAAATTAAATATCAATTTAAATCAACTTTCATCAGTTTATGTTCTTCAAATAGTTCAAAACTATAAACTTGAAAAAAAAATTCCTCCTTTCGCTTATTTAATTTCATCAAAGTTAAATAATTTTTTAGCTCAATATAAATATGTTTCTAATGCTCAAAAAGCCAGTCAAAACAGCCTTATAAAGTTAGAAACAGTTAGAAGTAATTACGATGCTCAAAAAACAGCTAAAGCTAAAAAACAATCAGAAATGGAAACTCTCCAAAAGACTTTAGCTTCCCAAAGAGTTAATCTTAACAACCAAAGATCTGCTAAAGATAATTTATTAAACATTACAAAAAACGATGAAAAGAAATATCAAAAACTATTAGACGATGCTCGTTCTGAATTAGCCGCTATTAATGCCATTCTTTCTGGTAATAATATAATAAACGAGACTAAGGTGGGAAGTGTTTCAGAAGGTCAAAGAATTGCTAGTGTTATTTCTGGGTCTTCATGTTCTTCTAGTGGTACTCATCTTCACTTTATGGTTACAAAAAACGACGAACCTCAAAATCCTTTCAATTATCTTAAACCAATAGACTATGTTAATTGTTCAACTAACAGTTGTGGTAGCAGTGGTGATCCTTTTAACCCTAGCGGTAATTGGAACTGGCCATTATCCCCACAAATTAAATTTAATCAAGGTTATGGTAACAGTTGGGCAGTCAAAAACACTTGGGTTAGAAATATTTACTCGTTCCATAACGGTATTGATATTGCTGGTTCTTCAAGTAGCGTAACTTCACCAATTTCAGGAACTCTTTGGCGTGGTAGTTATCATATAAAAAGCGGTAATTGTTATCTTCGCTACGTCAAAGTTGTTGGTGAAAATGGAATAAGTACTTTAAATCTCCATATTAATTACTAAATAAAAATCCCCCGCATCAGCAGGGGATTTGTTTTAATTTTTATCAACGATCTATCATCTACAATCTAAGATCTAATTTAGTATCCTCTAGCAAGTTTTCTAAAATAAAGTCCACCAGTACCAGCCAAAGCAACTAAAATAGTTTTAATAATTACATCTGAAGCACCAGTATCTGGTACAATTGGCCTACCTATAAAATAACTAGCAGTATCACTATCGTTTAAATTTTCTACATTAACATTAACTCTATTAGTTTTTTTTGTAAGAGAGGCACTAAGTTGATCAGAATTTTGAATTTTAGCTCTAATTAAATATTTTTTTACTTCACCTGGGTTTAATGTATCAATATTCCATTCAATTTGATTATTTTCTGAATTAAAAGTACCAGGATAAAAAATTAAAGCCAAATAGTTAGGCAAAGTATCTTTTACCTTGACATTATTTAAAGTTTGATTACCAATATTTTCAACTTTAATTTGGAACTCAACTACATCTTTTTCAAAGAAAGTTTTATTAGAAGCGGTAATATTGTCAATATATTCTCTTTGATTAATTCCTCTTAATTTTTTATCAACAGAAATTTCTTTTTTAGTTTCAGTAGAGGAATAATATTGACTATAAGCTTTATTAGGATTAAACAAAGACAAAGACAATATTGCTATTGCGCTTAAAACAAGACTATTTTTAAAAAATTTGTATTCCACCTGCGTATTTAATTTTTAATTATAGGATATTATATAAACAAAATGTCTATTTGTCAAGTAAAACACTACGTGCTTGTTTTTACCCCTCTTTTTATCATATACTCTAATCATGAATAAATTTTTAATAAATGAACTTTCAGTTTTTTTTCCTTGCTACAACGAGGAAAAAAATATTAGAAATACTATTAATAAAGCTATTCCAGTTCTAAAAAAAATAGCTAAAAAATGGGAAATAATCCTAGTCAATGATGGTTCTAAAGACAATACAGCCCAGGTTTTAAAGCAAATCAAGAAAGATTATCCAAGTCAAATTAAAATAGTTACCCATAATCCTAATCGTGGTTATGGTGCTGCCTTTAAAAGTGGTGTTTATAATTCCCAATATGAATGGATTGCTTTTACTGATGCTGATGGTCAATTTGATTTTACTGAGATCACTAAGCTGATTAAAAAACAGCAAACTACTAAGTCAGACATTATTATCGGATATTACCTAGCTCGTCAGGTTTCTAAAATGGCTATTATTACTTCCAAGATTTGGGAGTTTATTGTTTTTATCCTTTTTGGACTTCGTGTTACTGACATTGACTGTGGTTTTAAATTAATCAGTAAAAAAATTATAGACACTATTCCCAAACTAGAAGCAGAAAGAGGAGCCTTTATTAATAGTGAATTTTTAATAAAAACCAAACAAGCTGGCTTTAAGATAACTGAAATTGGAGTTCATCATTATCCTCGAATTGAAGGTAAAGCTACCGGTCGAAATATTAAAGTTATGATAAAAAGTTTCTCTGATTTATTTAAATTTTGGTATAAAACAAATTTTAAACGTGCTTAAAAAATTTCTTATAAAATATTGGCTTTTGGTGGCAATTTTATTAGTTGCTTCATTCTTTCGTCTTTATAATGTTGCTGGTTATATGGAATTTTTAGGTGATCAAGGTCGTGATGTAATTATTATCAAGGATTTTATTAAAAATGGTAATTTATTCTTTATTGGTCCTCAAACCAGCATTGGTAATATGTATCTTGGTCCTTATTTTTATTATCTAATTGCTCCATCCCTATTACTAGCCAATTTCAGTCCAATTGGGCCAGCTGTTTTTATCGCTTTGATTAATATTGCCACTGTTGCTTTAGTCTTTTTTGTAGCTAAAAAGTGGTTTAATTTTAAAACTGCCTATATTTCAGCTTTTCTATATGCTATTTCTCCAGTTGTTATTAAGTTTTCTAATTTCATTTGGAATCCTAATATAATGCCATTTTTTGCTCTTTTATTTATCTATTTATTTTTTGAAGCTATTTCAAAGCATAACTATAAATACTTCATCTACGCCTCTCTAGCATTTATCATGGTTATGAACAGTCATTATCTTGGTTTAGCTCTGTTACCTCTAGTTGGACTGTATTGGCTCTTTAATCTCTATAAATTTATTAAAACTAAATCAACCAAACTTAAACCATTTTTAATATATACTTTTTTAGCCTTCTTGGTTTTCTTTGCTTCTCTTACCCCTCAAATTCTTTTTGATATTAAACATAATGGTCAAAACAGTAAAGCTTTATTAACTTTTTTCACTCAAAGAGAAACTACGGTTAGTATAAAACCATACAAGTCCATTCCACTTCTTCCTGGCCTATTCAACCAAGTGAATACTCGTCTTTTAGCTGGTAAAAACGAAACTGCTGGTTTAGTAATCAGTATCATTTTTATAATTGGTCTTATTTCTTTAATTTTAAAGCAACACTTACAATCTACGACCTACAATCTACGATCTACTTTCTTTTGGTATTTATCTGGACTAGTCGCCTTAGCCCTTTATAAACAACATATCTATGATCATTACTTTGCCTTCCTTTTTCCAGTAGTTTTTATTTTAATGGGATTTGTTATCTCTAAATTTAAATATATAGGAATTCCTCTCTTGATTTTGATAACAGTTTTTTCTTTATTAGAAAATCCACTTCGTTGGACGCCAAACAATCAATTAAAAACTACTACTCAAATAACAGATTCGATTATCTCTAGCGCCAATAACCAAGACTTTAATTTTGCTTTATTATCAAAAATGGGTTGGGGTTTTTCTTATTATTTAACTGAAAACAAGAATTATTTTGAAATTAAAGATAAATTAACAGAGCAACTCTTTGTAGTTTGTGTCCCTTTTCAAATCGAATGCAATCCAATTAATAATCCAGAGTACAATATTGCTGCCTTCGGCTGGGCCAAAATCGATAACGAGTGGGAAATCGACGGTATCAAGGTTTTTAAGCTAGTTCACAATCCAGATGGTCAAAAAAACAATTAAAAAATTAATTATTTTTTTTTGGAAAAATAAAATACTTATATCAATTATAGTCCTGGCTTTATTTTTACGTTTATATAATCTATCTAATACTATTGGTTTTGCTTGGGATCAAGAACGTGATGCCTTTGCTGTCAAACAAATTCTTGTCGACAAAAAACCCATTTTGATAGGCCCTAGGGTTGTTAATGATCAAGGTTTTATGCTTGGGCCATACTTTTTTTACATTTTAGCCCCTTTTTATTTAGCAACTAACCTTCATCCTTATGCCATAATTCTTTTTGTTGCTGTTTATGTTTCAATTTTTTTTATTTCTTCTTTTTGGATTCTAAAAAAAATATTTTCCCAAAAAATTGCTCATTATTTTATTTTTATTTGGGCAATTTTACCAATAGCTATTTCTATTGATACTATTTCTTGGAATCCGTTATTAGTTCCATTTTTATTAATATTTTTACTTTATTTATTGAATAAGTTTAATTTTAATAAAATCATTAATTGTTTTATCCTGGGTTTTTATCTTGGTTTTGCTTTTAATATTCATGTTCAACTTATCATATTAAGTTTTATCGCCTTTATTTTTCTTTTACTTCAAAGTTCTAAAAAATATTTCTTTAAACAAGTTGTCTCTATAATACTAGGTTTTTCAATCAGTTTCTTACCTTTATTAATCTTTGACTTAAGACACGATTTTTTGAACCTTAATTTATTATTAGATTTTTTTAAAAACAGTAACTCTATTAAGAACCCAATGGCTTTTATCCCTGTTTGGACAAACTACATGTCAGCTATTTTTTTCATAAAATCCAATTTTATCTCTGTTTTATTATGGTTAGTTTTTGCTTTTATTTTATTCATTTTTTCTAAAAAAAATATTTTTAATAAAGTTTTATTTTTTACCTGGTTATTTTTTCCTATTATTTTCATAATCTATGGTAAAAGACCATCAGAGTATTATTTTAACTTTTGTTTACCAATTATTGTTCTTATTTTCTCTCAATTAATTGTCAAATTAAAAATTAAATACAAGATATTTATTATCTTATTAGTCTTATTAACTTTGCCATCAATATATTTAAAGTTCAAAAAAAATAATATTGATTCTTTTTCTTTAAAAAATAAAACAAAAGTTGTCAAATATATTAAACAAACAGTTAATGATCAAAAATTTAATATTTCATATAATGTACCTCTTGGTCAGAATAGTGGATATTCATATTTAATGGATTATTTCAAAGTTAACCCAACAAATAATCCAAGTGACCCTTTGATTGAAATTATTATTCCAGCCCAGCAAAATTACCCAACTTTTAATAATATTAGTCTTAAAATTCCTCCTTCCTTTAACAAATAAAAACCTTGTATAATTAATTTATGAAATCAATTTCAATCATAATCCCTTGCTACAACGAAGAAAATAATCTTAAAAATGGCGTTTTAGATGAAGTCTATAGCTTTCTAAAAAATCAAAAGTTCGTTTGGGAAGTAATAGTCTGCAATGATGAATCAACCGATAATAGCCTTAAATTGGTTAAGGATTTTGTTTCCCAGCATAAAGGTTTTAGAGTACTAGATTTACCTCATGGTGGCAAACCATCAGCTGTTTGGGGTGGAATAAAAGAAGCCAAATATCCAATAATTTTATTTACAGACATGGATCAATCAACTCCATTAAAAGAAATAAATAAACTTCTTCCATTTTTTGATAAAGGTTTTGATGTTGTTATTGGTTCTCGAGGTGTTGCTCGGGAGGGGAATTCTTTAATCAGACAAATAATGGCTAAAGGTTTTCTTTTTGGTCGTCGCTTGTTTTTATTACCCAAAATAATTGATACTCAATGTGGTTTTAAAGCCATGAAAACTGACTTAGCCAAACAAATATTTCCAAATCTTCAATTCTTTAAAGATAAAAGTGATAAAAAGGGTTGGAGAGTATCTGCTTTTGATGTTGAACTTTTATTTATGGCCCAAAAATGGGGAAACAAGATTAAAGAAGTTGAAGTTGAATGGAAGAATGAAGATTTAAGCACTACCAAAGGTGGTAATAGTCGTTTCCAAAAAGAATCTAAACAAATGCTTCAAGAAATAATTAGAGTTAAGCGTAATGATCTTCAAGGCATTTATGATAAAAAATAATTTTTTTCGTTTTTTTATTTTAATTTTAATCTTTGGCTTTTATTTTCTTTCTCGTCTTCAAAATTTAACTTCTATCCCAGTTTTTTGTGATGAGGGGATTTATATCCGTTGGTCTCAGATCATTAAAACAGAAGAAACTTTACGTTTTCTTCCTCAAACAGATGGTAAACAACCATTATTTATGTGGTTAAATGCGATTAGTCTTAAATTTATTGATGATCCTCTAATTTCTGGTCGAATAGTCTCTGTTTTTGCTGGCTTTGGTATTCTTTTGGGTTTGTTCTTTTTAACTGCCATTATTTTGTCTTTTAGTAGTAAAGAAAAAAATATTTGGCAATTTATCAGTCAATCATTAAAAGATAATTTTTATCAAGCCATTTTTACTATAATAATTTATTGTCTACTTCCTTTTACTTTCTTTTTTGATCGATTAGCTTCAGCTGACACTCTCTTGTCTTTTTTTGGATTAATATCGCTTATTTTATCGTTACTTTTGGCTAAATATCCCAGACTAGATTTGGCTATTATTTTAGGTTTTGTTCTAGGTTTATCTTGGCTTACTAAATCTCCAGCTATTTATTTTATTGTTCTATCTATAGCCACTTTCTTAGCTTTTAATTTTAGAAAAATAAAGTTATATTATTTGACAATAATATCATCAATACTAGCTTTTTTAATTTACAATATTCTCCGTCTTGGGCCTCAATTTCAAATGATTGCGCTTCGAAATAAAGATTATATTTGGACTATTGGAGAAATTTTAAAACACCCACTAGACCCTCTTAAACCACATTTAATTAATACTTTTGAAATTTACCACTATTATCTTTCTATTCCTTTAATTATTTTTGCAGTTCTTGCTTTGATTATTTATTTAAAAAATTGGAAATCTGAAGTTAGAAACTTTATTATTCTTATCGCTTGGTGGCTCTTACCTCTAATAGCCAATTGTATTATGGCTAAAGTTTTTACTGCTCGTTATATTCTTTTTACCTTACCTCCACTTTTAGTCATTATCTCTATTTTAATTTTTTCTTTCATTAAAAAAATTCCATTTACCTATCTTAGATTTATTTTTATCATTGCCATTTTTATTCCCAACATAATTTTTATTAAAAATCTCTCTACAAATCCTTTTAATCAAAAATTACCATCTTCAGAGCAAGGTTATTTAATTGATTGGACTTCAGGTTGGGGAATAAAAGAAGTTGCAACTTTTTTAAAACAAAGATCATTATCTGCCAATGTCATTGTTGGGACTGAAGGTTATTTTGGAACTTTGCCAGATGGTTTACAAATATATACTACCAATACTAAGCAACTTACTGTTTTTGGTGTTAGTCTTGGTTTTTCTCAAATACCAGAAAAACTTATTGATGCCAAAAATCATGGTGATGAAGTTTATCTATTAATAAATAAGTCTCGATTAAAACTAACCATAGAAGAATTAAGCAAACTAGAATTAGTCAATTCATTTGCTAAACCAGACGGGGATTATTTACTATTATATAAAATCTAGGAAGTTAGGTTAAAATATAATATGCTAAATTTTGGTAAAAAATTCCTATTCCCCATAATCCTCTTTGTTTTAATAATTCCATCTTTTTTTTCTTTACTTAAACCTGGATATTACAACATGCATGATGACATGCAAATGATTCGTCAATTAGAATTAGAAAAATGTATAAAAGATGGTCAAATCCCTTGTCGATGGGCTCCAGATTTGGGTTATGAATATGGTTATCCCTTATTTAACTTTTACCCACCACTTCCTTACATTGCTGGTCAATTTTACAGAACCTTAGGTTTTTCTTTTATGAATTCAGTTAAATTAAGTGGTGTCACCCAAATAATTTTAGCTACCTTTTTTATGTTTTTATTAGCCAAAACTATTTTTGGTGAATTTGGTGGTCTTATTTCAGCTTTGTTTTATACTTATGCTCCTTATCATGCTCTAAATATTTATGTTCGTGGTGCTTATAACGAAGCTTGGGCTGCTGTTTTCTTTCCTTTAATTTTTTATTTTTCTTATCAATTAATTAAAACTGGTAAAAATAAAAATATAGCTGGAATTGCTCTAGGTTTTTGTAGTTTATTTTTGTCTCACAATCCAATGGTTTTAACTTTTACCCCAATTTTCTTGCTTTGGTGTTTATTTTGGTTAATTATCGATAAAAAAATCGTTTTTTCTAAAAAAATATTAGATCAAGTTCCTTTATTTTTTCAATTTTTATTTTCTGGTCTCTTTGCTATATCTTTAACTGCTTTTTTTACCATACCAGTCATTATCGAAACTAAATATACTCAAATAGAGTCTATGTTTCAAGGTTACTATAATTATTCAATTCATTTTGCTTCAATTTCACAATTATTTTTTAGTAATTTCTGGAGCGATGGTCCTTCTGTTTGGGGCCCAAATGATGGTATGTCGTTTATGGTTGGTTACCTTCATTGGATAGTCCCAGCATTGATAGTTTTACTCTCCATTTTTATTTTAATCAGAAAAAAAACTCTAGATAAACAAATTATTCTCTCTATTTTTCTATCAGTTCTTGGATTATTTACTATTTTTATGGTTCACAATAAATCAACTTTTCTTTGGCAAATATTTACCCCAATTCAAAAAATTCAATTTCCATGGCGTTTTCTAAACCATAGTGTTTTCTTATTATCTCTTTCAGTTGGAGTTTTACCATTTATTTTAAAAAAATATTTTATTAAAAAAATTCCAACAATAATTGGTATATTAACAACCATTGTTTTACTTTTAATTATTTTAAACATAAGTTATTTTTATCCTATTAAATCTGGTCCTCTTACAGATGAACAAAAATTTTCTGGTAAAGCTTGGGTTAATCAAGTCACTTCAGGTATTTATGATTATCTACCAAATACTGCTTCTACTGCTGCTAAGTCAGCTGCTAAACCTTATATAGATGACATTTCACCACCATCAGCCCTGGTTAGCCGATCAGGAGAGAAAAAAGGGACAGACTGGATGTTTTTTAACTTATTTTTAAACGAAGACGCTAAAGTAACTATTTCTCAACTAGCTTTTCCTAATTTTGAAATAACCAATAAGGGTCAAAAAATAGATTATGAAATAGAACCAGAACTCGGTCGTATGGTTATTAACCTAAAGAAAGGGGATCATCAAATTTATATTAAATTAAAAAATACTCCAATTAGAATTATTTCCAACTATATTTCTTTGTTTGCCTGGTTAGTTTTAGCTTTATATTTGTTAAATCCCTTATGGAAGAAATTGATCTTCAAGAAATAAAACAAAAAACAGCTAAAAATATTTTGTTTCTTTCTTTAAGAAATATTGGTATTCAATCTGTATCTGTTATTGGCTTTTTTATTCTTTCTATTTTATTAGGAATAGGAGAAGTTGGGTTATTTGCTATTGTGGCTGAATCTGTTGGTATTTTAGGCTATTTTTCTGATATTGGTTTAGCGGCTGCTTTAATTCAAAAAAAAGATGAAGTGAAAAAAGAAGAACTTCAAACTACTTTCACCATTCAACAAATTTTAGTTTTTATTTCTTTGATTGTAATCGCTTTTGTTTATCAAAAAATTAGCCTGACAAAAGGCTATAGTTCAAAAGAATTTTGGATTTTTGTTTCTCTTTGTTTTTCTTTTGCCGCCGCTTCTTTAAAAACAATTCCTTCAGTTTTACTTGAAAGAAAACTTAATTTTAAACTTATTTCTACTATTGATATTATCGAGAATCTTTCTTTCTATTTCTTTGCTGTTCTGTTTGCTTTCCTAGGTTTTGGTGCCTATTCTTATGCCATTGCCACTTTTATTAGAAGTACTTTAGGTCTAATTATTATTTATAAATATAGTTTTTGGCCAATTGGTTTTTCTCTTCAATTAAATTCAGCCAAAGCTCTTTTTAAATATGGCATTCCTTTTCAGTTGAATTCTTTTATTGCTATGGCCAAAGATAGACTTTCTAGTATATTAGTTGCTGGCATAATCGGGCGTAACGACTTTGGTATTATTTCTTGGGCTCAGAAAGGGCCACGAATCCCACTTAGTTTTATGGATGCCATCATGAAAGTAACTTTCCCTACTTTTGCTCGTCTTCAAGACCACAAAGAAATTCTTAAAAAATCTCTTGAAAGAAGTCTTTATTTCATTGCTCTCTTTGTTTTTCCCATGACTGCTGGAATTGCTCTAATTGCTCCAGATTTAATCAATTTTATTCCCAAATATACTAAATGGTCTCCAGCTGTTTTCCCTCTTTATTTTTATGCTCTCAATGTGGCCATTGCCTCTATTACCACCCCTTTAACTAACGCTTTTAATGCAGTTGGTAAGATTACCCTAACTACAAAATTTATGATCATGTGGACTGTTTTAACTTGGATATTTTTCCCAATTTTAAGTATTAAATTTGGTTATATTGGCACGGCTTATGCCACCTTAATTGTTGGTTCCAGCTCTTTTATTGTTTGGGCTTTTGCTAAAAAAATCTTTAACATTCAAATAGTTAAAACCATCTCCAAGCCAAGCATGGCCACTTTATTGATGATATTTTTTTGTTTAGTATTTCAAAGCTTAGGTTTGAACAGTTTTGTAAACATAATTAGTAAAATTTTAATTTCAGTCATTGTTTATGGTTCCTATCAATTACTTTTTTCAAAACAAGAGCTTATTTGGTTTAAACAACAGCTTTTATGTTTAATACAAAAAAAATAAAAATTATACCTACTGTTATAGTTTTATTTTGTACCATTTTCTTTTCCCTAACCATGTTTAGAAGTGGTTTGAAGTATCAATACGGTCTAGGTTTTTGGGGGCCAAATGGTCATGATGGTATTTGGCATTTAAGTTTAATTAATCAATTAAAACAACAAGTTCCACCCCAAAATCCTATTTATTCAGGAGAAGTTCTGTCTAATTATCACTGGGGTTTTAATTTATTAGTTGCTATTATTTCTAATTTAACCAAACTGGAACCATCTCTTTTATATTTTCAAATATTACCAATTATTTTTTCTCTTCTAATTGGTTTTTTGTCTTTTAAACTTGCTTTTTTAATCACTAAAAACAATATCACTAGTATTTTGTTTGTTTTATTAAACTATTTTGCTGGATCTTTTGGCTGGATTTTTACTTTAATTAAAAACAATCAAATTGGTGGTGAGTCATTGTTTTGGTCAATGCAGTCAGCTTCCACTTTGTTGAACCCTCCCTTTGCTCTATCAATAATCTTAATTTTAACTGGATTAATTCTTTGGCATAAATATCATTCGTCTAATTCTTTTAAATGGGCAATTTTAATTGGTTTAATTTTTGCCATATTAAGTGGTGTCAAAGTTTATTCTGGTATTTTAGTTGGATTAGCTTTATCTTTTTATTGGCTTTTAGGTTTCGTTAAATCTAAAAAAATATTTGGTTTTAATTTTTATATTTGTTTAACAACTGCCTTAGTTTCATTATTAATATTAATTTTATTAGGAGTCTTACAAGGTAATAACTTATTGGAATTCAAACCACTTTGGTTTACTCGTTCTATGATTGAGTCAATCGACAAGTTATATCTACCTCGTCTGGCTTCTTTTAGATCAAATCAAACAAATTTACTAATTTCTATTCTGCTAGAAATTACTTTAGTGTTTATTTTTTTAATCGGGAATTTAGGAACTAGAGTATTGGGCTTTTTTACTGTTTTCTCTAAAATTATAAAAAACAAAATCTCTGATTTTGATAAATTAATTTTTCCAATTTTTGTTTTTTCATTTCTAAT
The DNA here is from genome assembly GCA_964408995.1 of uncultured Gammaproteobacteria bacterium. Taxonomy (GTDB): domain Bacteria; phylum Patescibacteriota; class Microgenomatia; order UBA12405; family UBA12405; genus WARW01. Next base: position 52,776 of record CAYPBP010000006.1, read on the forward strand.
TCCCCTTCTTTTTGTTCAAAAGGGGACTGCTTGGAACACAATTCAATTTTTTTACTATTTTCTATTTTTTGCTAACTTTTACTTAGCTCAATTTTTATCAAATATTTGGTTAAAACATAAACTTTTGACTATTGTTTTAGTAGTAATTTCCCTTATTACCAGTTTTGGTACCTTAAGGGATTATTTAGGAAATCCAGCTCCTGCCAGCTTACCCCAGTCCGAAATTAATGCCTTGAGTTTTCTTAAAGATCAACCAGACGGCTTTGTTTTAGCTTATCCATACGATAAATATAAAAAAGACAAAATGACAACTCCTTTACCTTTATATGCATATGAAACTACTTCTTATGTTTCTGCTTTTAGTGGCAAACAAACATTTTTAGAAGATGAAATGAACTTAGATATAACTGGTTTTGATTGGCAAAAAAGAAGAAAAGAGATTCAAACATTTTTTTCTACTAAAAATGCTTCTTTAGCTAGGGGAATTTTGCTAAACAATCAAATTGCTTATATTTATATAATCAATAATCAAAATTTTTTGTTAAGTATTGAAGATCTTGGTTTAGATGAAATTTTTAATCAAGACCAAATCCGAATTTATAAAGTCAGAAGAT
>CAYPBP010000007.1:0-44639 GCA_964408995.1 uncultured Gammaproteobacteria bacterium
TTGAAATTAAAGGCGGAATTGTAAAAAAAATAAGTGGTAATTTTGAACTTGAATTGGAAAGTGGAGAAATTCTACAGAGTAGAACCATAATTGTAGCTACTGGAGCTGGAGTTAATTGGTTAGGTTTACCAAGAGAACAAGAACTAATAGGCCATGGAATTAGTAGTTGTGCTACTTGTGATGGAATGTTTTTTAGAGACAAAACTATAGCAGTGGTTGGAGGTGGTGATACCGCTTGTGAAGATGCTGCTTTTCTATCTAAATTTGCCAAAAAAGTTTATATGATTCATAGAAGAGAAGAATTTAGAGCTAGTATGGCAGAACAAAAAAAAGTAATTGAAAATGAAAAGATTGAAATTTGGTGGAATAGTGAAGTTAAAGAATTAAACGGAAAAGAAAAACTAGAATCTGTAAAGATATTTAACAATAAAATTAATGAAGAAAAAATATTGGAATTAGATGGTTTATTTGTGGCTATTGGTTATAGCCCAGCTACAAAATTTTTAAATGGTTTAGTGGAACTTAAGCAAGGTGGTCAAATAATGGTGGGAAAAAATGAAAAATTTACAAAAATGACAAATGTTGAGGGAATCTTTGCCGCTGGTGATTGTGTTAATGAAAATCATCGACAAGCAATTATTGCGGCTGGTGATGGTTGTAAAGCGGCTTTGGAAGCTCAAAGCTGGTTAAATAGATCGTAGATGTTAGGTCGTAGATAAAACCAATTTTTTAATTTTTTCGATAAATTTTTCTTTTGAAAAATCGGTGGCGCGAGAAATACAATCTTGAGGGTTAATTTTATTTTTTTGCAGTTTTTGGATGGCTTTGGCACAAGATTCTGAGGTTAAATCGTCAAAAAAGATACCAGTTTTACCATCAATGACAGTTTCGGTAACTCCACCAATTTTATAGGCAACAACTGGACAACCATGGGCCATTGATTCAACTGGAACAATACCAAAATCTTCATTATCGGAACAGAAAATAAAAGCTTTAGCTTGCTTATAAAGTTGGTCTTTTTGATCTTGATTAATTTCACCTAAAAATTCAATGGTTGGACCAGCAATTTTCTTTAGTTCCTCTGAGTAATTAGCAAAATCACGACCAAAAATTTTGAGTTTTAAGCCTAATTTATTACAAGCTTGAATGGCAATGTCGTAGCGTTTGGCACGAGCTAATCGACCACCAGTTAACAGATAAGGTTCTGATGATAATTTTTTTGTGCTCGTATTTTTTATATTTGACACATCAACAGGTGGATTAATGACAATACAATCTTTTTTATAGAATTTTTTAATACGAGCAGCAGTAGTTTGAGAATTGGCGATGAAGAGATCAACATTTTGAGCTGATTTAAAATCAGTGATCCTTAAAAAATGATTTAAAACCTGAACTATGGCGTAAATAATTTTGTTTTTAGTAAAGTTTCTAGCGGTTGGGAGACCATAAAGATAACGAGGAGGAGTGTGGCAATAACAAATTAGTTTGGCTTGACCTTTATTGATTAAATTGGGAAAATAGGCACCAGTGGCAGAAGTGATAATGATGTCAAATTGAGAAAAATCAAAAGATTTAAAAGCTAGAGGAGACAAAAGACGAAGAGGACTAATAATTTTTGGAGCAAAGGGAATATATTGAAAGAAACTTTGACGAATTCGACCCTGCCAAAGTTTTTCTAAGCGAGCTTGATGTGGACCTAGGAACTTAGGTTTATAAAGGGTAGTAAAAATTGGAGCATCGGGGAAAACTTCTGAAAGAGATTCTAGGACTGATTCAGCTCCACCAAATTCTTTGATGTAATCTTGAACGATTGCGATTCTTGGAACAAACCCCTCTGTTTCGCTTTGCGAAACTTCTCCCCTTGACAAGGGAGATTCATTTTTAGAATAGTGAAGTTTGGGTTGATTTTGTTTCATGTTTATTAATTTTAACTGAAGATTGTTTTTCAATTCGTTGGATAAGAGACTTAAAATTAAAAATTTTAAAAAGAGAAATTAGGTTTAAAAAAGAAAGATCATTTAATTTAGAATCGGAAAGTTTAAAGTCAAGAGGAATGTTGGTAATAAGAGTGGCTAATTTTTGAGAAAGATAAGCATTGTCTTTGCTGTTGATTAACTTTTCTTTAATGGCTGGTTTAATTTCGTCTAGGTTTTTATAAATATTATCTAAGTTTTGATATTTTTCGATTAAATCAATAGCAACTTTGGGACCAATACCAGCAACTCCAGGATAGTTATCTGACATATCCCCCATTAGAGCCTTAAGATCAATTACTTGAGTCGGTAAAACTCCTAATTTTTCTTTAACATCTTCGGTTTTAAATATTTTAGTTTCAGAAAGACCTCTGATTGGCATAAAAAGAGAGACTTTATCATCAACTAATTGCATTAAATCTTTATCGCCAGTGATAATGACAACTTCAGAAATCAATTTTTGTTTACCTTTTTTAGTTTTTTTAAACTTTTTAGTGGCACGTGTGGCAATGGTAGCAATTAAATCATCAGCTTCAAAACCACCCATGGCAAAAGTAGCAATTTTGGCCTCCTCTAAGGTTGATTTTAATAAAGGGAGTTGAGAAACTAAATCACTATCGGCTGGTTTACGTTTAGCTCGGTAACCTAAAAATTCATGATTTCTAAAATTTGGACCGGGAGAATCAAGGCAAACGACTAAATATTTTGGTTTTAAGGTATTGATGGCAGTTAAAAGCATGGAGTAAAAACCATAGAGAGCATTAACCGATTGACCGTTTTGGGTAGTGAGAGGTGGAATTGAATGATAAGCACGATGAATAACAGCATGACCATCAACAATAACAAGTTTAGACATGGTGTAGTTTACCAAACTAAGATAGTAAATTAGAAAAAGACTTCGGATAAATGAGATTTTAGAGTAGAATTAATTAATGGAACAGCATCCAATACCACAACAGATATCGTCCTATGAGTTCAAACTCGTGGGAGATATGACTTTGAAACAATTTTTAAAAGCAGCAGCAGGGATAGTTTTGGCAATTTTGATTAACTCAACCAAGTTATTACCCATATTTAAGTGGCCATTAATGCTGGTGGTGGGAGGAAGTGGTTTAATTTTAGCTTTTGTTCCATTTGAAGACAGACCTTTGGAAGCATGGATAATTTCTTTTATTAAATCTATTTATTCTCCAACAATTTACACCTATAAACGAGGTGGAAGTAAAAATTGGTTAGATTTAGACTTGACAAAAAAAACAGAACATAGTGAAGAAGATTTGGTTAAAGAAAAAAAAGGGTCTTTTTTGAGTAGTCGATTGGAAATAAAAAATATTGCTCAACAGCAGGAAAAAGAAGCTCAAACAAAAGTTGAGTTAGTTAAAAAAGAAGAAGTTGTTTTGGAAAGTAAGCCAATTGTAAAAGATATTAAAAATGGTATTACAGAAGAATTAATAAAAAGTGAAGATTGGAGAGATAAAGGAACAGATCTAAACTTAAAAACAGAAAAACTAAACGCAACAGGAAAAGTTGTTTTTGGGGAAATTCCAATGCCAAGTATTCCAGATATCCCAAACCTAATAGTAGGAATGGCCACTGATAATGATGGCAAAATAATTGATGGAATGATAGTGGAGATACAAGATGAGCACGGAAATCCTTCTAGGGTTTTAAAAACAAATTCTTTGGGTCAATTTAAAACAACAACACCCTTAGCAAATGGAAGATATTTAATAATTTCAGAGAAAGATGGTTATAATTTTGATAGAGTTAATATAGATTTAACTGGACAAATAGTCCAACCAATTAAAATTATTGCTAACAGATAAACAAAATGCCAACAGATCCTACAAAAATAGCTATTAAAGGAAGTACACAAGAACATCTACCTATAGAGGATATAATAGATGAAATTGTGATTATGAAAGATGGATCGTGTTCGACTGTTTTGAGTTTATCATCGGTGAACTTTGATTTATTATCAGAAAATGAACAATCAGCTTTGGTTTTTGCTTATGGTGGAATTATAAATTCTTTAACTTTTCCGGTTCAAATTATTATTCAATCACATACCAAAGATGTCAGTTCTTATTTGGAGAACCTTTCAAATTTAGAAAAAAAACAACTTAACCCAAAACTTAAAGAAAGAATTAGGCTTTATCGTAACTTTATAGAAGAAACAGTTCAAAAAAATGATGTTTTATCAAAATCTTTTTACATTGCAGTGACTTTTTCAACTTTAGAGCTAGGAATTGAAAGTGGTGGAATGAAGGGAGCAAAAATGTTTTTGCCACAAAAAAATAACCAAGTATTGCCTTATACAAAGGAATATATTTTGGAAAAAGCTAGAGCTAGTTTAGAACCAAAAAAAGACCATTTGATAAGACTTTTTTCCAGATTAGGATTGGAAATAAAACCATTAGACAATAAAGAACTGATTGATCTGTTTTATAGAACATATAATGAAGAAACAGCTATTAATCAAAAAATTCAAAATGTAAATTATCAAGCGCCAGTAATGACTGGTAGTAAATAAAATGGGATTATTCAATAAAAAAACACCAGTAGCAACACAAACAACAGTAACGACACCAACAGTCTTGGCAAAAGTTGATCCTAATAAAAGAGATTTTACTAAAGGATTAGTAAATACTAAGGATATTATTGCCCCAGCTTCGGTTGAAGTAGATTTTAATCATATTAGAATTGATAATAAATATTATCGAACTTTGTTTGTAGCAGCCTATCCTAGGTTTGTGGGAATTAACTGGCTATCATCTTTAATTAATTTTGATGCTTCTTTAAACATTTCTATGTTTATTTATCCAACTGATGGAAAAGAAGTCTTGGATGATTTGAGAAGAAAAATCACAGAAATGGAAGCTGAAATTGGTATTGATATTGAAAGAGGAAGATTAATTAACCCAGGGACTCAAGCAAAACTTGAAGATGCTTTGAACTTGCAAGCTGATTTAGTTAAAGGTGAAGAAAGATTTTTTCAATTTGGTCTATATATTACAATAAATGCTGATTCAGTTGAAGAATTGAACCGAACTAATAAAAGTCTAGAAGCAGCTTTGGGATCACTTTTAATTGTAAGCAAAAAGGCAACTTTACAAATGGAAGAGGGGTTTGTGTCAACACTACCAATTTGCCAAGACAAACTGGCTATAAGTAGAAATATGGACACTACCTCATTGGCCACAACTTTCCCTTTTGTGTCTTCAGATTTGTCTGACGATAGAGGAATCATGTATGGGATTAATATGCATAATGGATCTTTGGTGATTTTTGATAGATTTTCAATGCCAAATTACAATTCAGTGGTGTTTGCAACTGCAGGTGCAGGTAAATCATATTTAATTAAACTAGAAGTACTTCGTTCTTTGATGATGGGAACGGAAATTATTGTTGTTGACCCAGAAAATGAGTATATGGATTTATGTAATAGTTCTGGTGGTCAGTATATTGCTTTTGGATACGGAGAAGCTTCAAAGATAAACCCTTTTGATTTAACTTTGGCCGAAGAAGAAGGTGAAAATGGATTAAATACAAAAATATTGTCAATCCATAAATTGTTAAAGGTGATGTTGGGAGATATGGATCCAATTGAAGAATCAATTATGGATAGAGCTATGATGGATGCTTATAAAATGAAAGGCATTACTCCTGACCCAACAACTCAAAACAAAGAAGCTCCATTGATTGAAGATTTATATAAATCATTAATTGGGATGGAAGAGGAAAAAGCCAAAAGTTTGGCAGCTAGATTGGAAAAATACATTAAAGGATCATTCTCTGGGATATTCAACCAAAAAACAACTGTTAATTTGACGAGTAATTTTGTGGTTTTTGGAATTAAAAACTTAGAAGATGCACTAAGACCAGTGGCAATGCAAATTATTTTGGATTATATCTGGACAGTGGTTAAAAAAAACTTAAAAAAGAGAATATTGGTGGTTGATGAAGCTTGGTATTTAATGCAACATGAAGATTCGGCTTCCTTTTTGAGGGGAATTGTTAAAAGAGGTAGAAAATATTATTTGGGAGTAACTACAATTACTCAAGATGTAGATGATTTCTTGGCAACTCCTTATGGAAAAGAAATTGTGACTAATAGTTCGATTCAAATTTTATTAAAACAACACAGTGCCGCTATTGATCAAATTGGGCAAGTTTTTTATCTAAGTGAGGGAGAAAAGCAATTTTTGTTATCAGCAGATAAAGGTGAAGGAATTTTCTTTGCTGGTCAAAACAGGGTAGCAATAAAAATAATTGCATCTCAAGATGAACACCAAATGATTACTTCTAATCCTGAAGAAGTTTTACAAAAACGAAGGTTTTTAGAGAGTCAAAAAACAACACCTCCAAGCCCTCCTCCTGTAACAATTGATAAACCTTTAGAAGAGAATATACCTGCCCCAAATAAAGTTGAAGTAACTCCTGTGCAGACTGCTCCAATTAAAGCTATGGATGAAGAAAAAAAAGAAACTAAAGAGATGACAGCTCCAGTTGAAACTGCCGTCGCCGAAGAAACTATGGAGATAAAAAAAACTGAGGTGACGCCAAAAATTAATATTCCAGAAGTAAAAACAGTAGAAATTGAGTCACCTGTTCGACCTGTTCAACAAGTTTTGAGCCAACAGCCCAAAAGTGAATCTGTATTGTTTGAAAAACCTAAGGTGGAAGTTTTGGCTGAGAAAAAACCAATCTTTATAAAAAATGAAGAAGCTTATGTTCCTCAACCACCTCAATTAAGCAAAAAAACTCAACCAATATTTGAACAAAACCCCTCTGTCACCTCATCGGTGACATCTCCCCTTGATGAAGGGGAGACATTAAAACCAGAAATTAAAAAAACAGAAGATAATAATAAAATGGATTACGATAAATTGTTTGGGGATGGTATTGTTTAGATTATAAATTGTCGATTGATTGATAATATTGCTATAATTTTTTAATGGAAGATAAGGTTTTGAATAATTATAAAAATCCTGTTGAAGATTTTATTAGCAAAAAAAGCCAAGAAATTGCTGATAGTTTTCCTGGTGATGAAAACTTTAAAGAAAATATTGGAGAAGCCCTTAAGTCAATAATTAATGAAAGTGAAGTTAAGACTAGTAATGAAGAAATTAATGATATTAATAATGTTATTAATAATCAGGTTGAAGCTAAAAAAATTCATTTAACAACAAGTGATTTTGTAGCAAATAACCCAGAAAGTGTAGAAAAATATAGGAAAGAAGAATTTAAACGTAGTTTTGAAGAAGAAATAAAAAAAACAAATCCAAACATAACAGAAGATCAATTAAGTAAGTCTAGAGAATACGCTGATTTGGTAGCTGAAAATTATTTCGAACATAATGAGCTTAGTGCCCAAAAAAATGTAGCTTTAAGTGAAAATAGTGAGATTTTTGGACCAGGAGCAATGCAAAATGGATGGACTGATTTACAAGGAACCTTTAATTTCCTAAAGAAAAAACCACAGGAAATTAAAGAAATAAAAGATAAATACAATTCATTGAAAGGTGATCTAAAAGATATAAAGTTGCCCACTAATTTAAGGCAAGTAGGTTCGCTTGAAAATGTAATGTCTGCTATTAATGATCCAAATAATAATGATCTATTTTCTCGGACTAAAAAATATATGGGTTGGGCAGATAAAATAGACAAGCTAACCGGTGGATGGTTAAAGAAAACAGTTGGTAAGGCTGGAGAAAAAGTGGTAAGTAAAATTGGGAATCAATTTATTAAAGAATTTGCAACTAATTCTTTAAATGTTTTAGCTAAAGAAGGTTTCCAAAAAGGATTTACTACTGTTTTAAATGGAATTTTAAAAGGTGGGGTAGAAAAAGTAGCAACAAAAGTCGGAGGTCAAGTAGCCGTAAATGTTGGACAAAAAGTGGCAGTAAATACTTCACAAAAAGTAGCAATGAAAGTGGCAGCAAAAATAGCCACAAAAGTAGCCGTAAAAGCAGGTGCCCAATCTGCTTTGTTAGCAACAGCAACTGCTTTTGCAGCAATTCCTGGTGTAGGGTGGATTGTGACAGCAGCATTACTTCTTATTGATGCTGCATTGTGGCTAAAAAAGAAATTTGGTAAATTAGCTGAAAAATTAGGAATTAGTACAAAAAGATTTTTTGAAGAAAATTTTGGGAAAGTTGGTGGATGGTTGATACGTACTTCGTTAAAAATAATTGCTTTACCACTAATGTTAGTGGGGGCAGTTTCTGCTGTTGCCCTTCTTCCTATTATGATAGGTGTTTTTGGTTTTATGTTTATTTTTCAAATATTTCAAGGTGGATTAATTTCAGGTTTGGTTCCACCAAAAGGTCAAATCATAAAAAATGTAGTAGTTAGTGTGGTTAAAAATAAAATTAACAGTGCTACAGGAAAAATAGTTGGAGTAGGTTGTCCAAGTGGATGGCCAGCTAGTGGAGGAATAAGTCAAGGATCATATACTAAAAAAAGGTCTGGTGAAAATGACAACCCGAGTCACTGGAACGCTAATGCAGTAGATATTGCTAGAAGAACAAGTATAGACCCAAACCCTAAAGTTTACGCAACACACGAAGGAAGAGTTATATGGGTTAGCTCATCAGGTAGTTGCGGTAATGGATTAAACATAGAAGGTAGTAATTGTGACGGGGTAACTCTTTTTAGGACACAATATTGTCATATGGTATCTGGAAGCTTGGCTGTAGGGTTAGGGCAAAAAGTTAAAGCTGGAACATTTTTGGGAATGATGGGGACTACTGGGAATAGTACAGGTGTCCATCTTCATTATTCTTTAAAGGGTTTACCTTTGATTGAAAATTTTGTACCAACTGTGGATAAATACCCACTTAACGGGTACAGGTCTTCCAATCATGGAGGTTATGAAATACCAGTTAATAGTAGTTATGAATAAAAAAATATTTTTATACATGTTAATTTGTTTTATCTTAATATTCTTAATATTTATGGGAATATTTGGATTATTAATCAAAAGAAATGAGGATAAAAATTTAAGTAATAAAACAAGTAATAAAAGCAGTATTAAAACAGTTCCAATCCCAACCGTTAGTGAAACAAAAACTAATGATATTTTTATTTTTAATGAGTTAATTAAAGAAATTGAAACACCAAAAAAAATTGAAATTATTAAAAAAACCAAAAATCAAATTGACGATAACTTGATAAATGAAATTTTAGAAAGATTTGGTTTTGAAGAAACTAGTGTAATTAAAGAAACGAACTATGAAATGTATGAAACTAAAGATTTTAAAAAATCAATTAATTTTGATAAACAAAATAATGTTATCGAATATAATACTGATTTATTACTATCTCCGTTAAAGGTTAATTCTATAATTTTTGATGATGATTGGTTTAAAACTAAGACCGAAGAATTGATTAAGGATTATTTTCAGTTAAATGATTTTGATTTTACTAATTATTCTATAAATTATTTAACGATTAATGATAATGTTTTTAGATTTGTTGACAAAAGTAAGGCTAATTATATTGAATTAAAAATGAATTATATGTTTAATAACTATCCTGTTTATTTCTTAGATGGTTTTCCTTTAGAAGTTATATTTGATGGAGAAGGTAATTTAATTAAATTTAGAATTGTTTTGCCTAGTAAAATGGGAAAAACTGGTTTATACAGTGATATAAGAAAAATAAGTGAATTAAAAAAAGATCAATTTGAAATAGTAAGAACAGACGCGGAATATATGATAGAAATAAAAGATTTAGAAAATAATTTTTCGATTAAAAAAAGTTATTTGGCTCTGTTTGATTTAAAAAATTTAAATGAATTAGTACCAAGCTTGGTTTTAGAAGGTATAAGTGAATTTGAGGAAGAAAAAAATAATATTATTATAGCTGCACCAATTTTAAAATAAAAATGGAATTTTTAAAAAAATATCAAATAATATTACTATTAAGCTTTGTGGCAGTAGGAATGGCTTTGATTAGATTTTTTTATGGACACTAATTTAGTCTTGTAGTCTGACAGGCATGATGATGTGGGAAAAATCTGGGTCGCTGGGGTCGTGAAAAAAGGCTGGAGTGAGGGATTCGTTTAATTCGATAATTATTTCTTGGCTTTTGCAAATATTTAGAAAATCCATTAAGAATTTATAATTGAAAGCAATTTCTAGTGGTTCACCTTCAGTTTTTGAATCAATACTGGCTTTATTTTGACCAATTTGGGGAGCATTAGCAGTTAATTCGATAGAATTTGATTTAATATTGAAACGGACAATGTTGGCTGACTCTTTGGCAAAAACAGAAGCGATTTTAACGGCTTGGGTTAGTTCCTCTTTATTAAGAAAAACTTTGGTTGAAAAAGATTCTGGAATAATTCTTTGATAGGCTGGGTACTCTCCTTCTATGAGTCGAGAGATTAACTCTACATCGTCTAAAATGAAGACTACTTGGTGTTCGTCTGATGTTAGACCGATTTTTATTTTAGTGTTGGTTTTAGCCAGTTTAGTGACCTCTAAGAGGCTTCTTGAAGGGATAAGAAAAGTGATTTGTTCCGTTTTTAATTTAATTGGATTAATTAATTTGATATTTTTGAAAGATAAACGGAAACCATCAGTAGCAACTAAATTAAGACTGTCAGTAGTAAATTGACAAAGAATGGCAGTTAAAACAGGACGACTATCATCAGTTGCTGCCGAAAAAGCAATCTGAGAAACGGCTTGAGTTAAAACATCTAAATCTAATTCAAAACAGGTTTCATTATTTAATTTAGGAAAATCTGGGTAATCAATTGAAGGATTAGTGGTAAAAGTTGATTCAGTTTTTGAAGAAGATAGATTTAAAAGATTATCTCCTTTTAAAGAAATATCCATTTTTCCTGCGGTTAAATAGGAAACAAACTCAGTAATTTCTCGAGATGGAACAGTGATAGATCCTTCTTCTTCAATTTTAGCTCCAACCCAATAATTAATACTTAATTCAAGATTAGTGGCCGATAATTTAAGACGACCATTATCAGTTGCTAATAAAATATTGTTTAAGATAGGTAATTGATTTTTAATAGAAACGAATCTAGAAACATTAGTTAGGGCGGTGTTTAAATTTTCTTGTAAAAGGGAAAGTTTCATAGTTGTCTTATATTATCAAAAAATGAAGGTATTTAAAAGGTTTTTTAAAATCTATTTTTAGATAGATGAATTAATAACAAAATAGTAGTAGTGGTTAGTAGAGGGTGTTGGTAAGTGGAGTAATAATGAAAACATTGGAGTTTAGTGTTTAAAATTGGTAATTGGTAATGTTAGAAAGTAATAATTGGTTTTAAAATAGGTTAAATTCGAAGTTTGCGTCTTATAGTTTGTTTTTGAGTTTGGGTAAGTTTCGGGGGAAAATATAAAAGTAAAAAGTGAATAAGATGGTGGATAAGTGTTCATAAAAAGTGGATAACTTTTTTCTAATTAAAAAGAACTTTTAATTTGGTTAATAAGTTGACGGGTTTGTGTATTAGTGGAAAAGTCAGTGTGGATTTTGTCTCGAGCGTGCATAATACTGGTGTGATCGCGGCCTCCTAAAAGATGTCCAACCTCTTCTAAAGGTAGGTTTATTTGGGTTAGAAGTAAATAGGCGGTAATATGGCGGGCGGTGACCAAATCTTTTTTACGACTTTTTCCACAAAGGTCACTGGTTTTGACGTTAAAATGTTTAGCACAAACAGAAATAATATGACGAGGATTCAACTTAGGTTTTAGATCGTAGCTATTAGATCGTAGATCGGGGTTAAAAAAGTTTTGAACAAAAGTAATATCAATTTCATCTATGCCTTGGGCTAGTGATTGAACAGAGATTTGTTGAAGTTTGCCTTCAATTTCTCGGATATTTGATTCGATATTGTTGGCTAAAAATTCAATTGCTTCTGGGGTTATTTTTATCCCCTTTTCTTCTATTTTTTGGCTGATAATGGCGGTTCGCATTTCATAATCTGGAAGTTGGATATCAACAGTTAGACCACCCATGAAACGAGAGACTAAACGATCTTCGAGGTGGTCAATATCACTAGGTTTTCGGTCAGAGGTCAAGATAACTTGTTTGCCATTCATATGAAGAGAATTAAAGGTGTGAAAAAACTCTTCTTGGGTATATTCTTTGCCGGCGATAAATTGAATGTCATCAACTAAAATACAATCTAAATTACGATATTTTTCTTTGAATTGATTCATGGTTTTGGTTTTAAGAGCGTTGACAAGTTCATTTCCAAAAGTTTCAGCGGAAAAATATTTTATTTTCAAATCAGGATTTTTTTTAAGAAGTTCGTGGCCAATAGCTTGCATAAGATGGGTTTTGCCAACTCCTACCCCGCCCCAGATAAAGAAAGGATTGTAAGAAAGACCAGGATTTTTGACAATGCCTTGAGCAGCAGCAAAAGCAAAGTTGTTGCTATTGCCAACAACTAAAGTATCGAAAGTATATTTTGGATGAAGAGAAGATGAAGTAACTTTGTTATGGGTGTAAGAAAAAAGTGGAGTGTTTTCAGTAGTGTCAGCTTCAGTTTTGGCAGTTTCTTGAACGATAAAAATGAGAGTATTATTTTCTTTGGTTTGATTGTCGAGAGCATTTTTGAAGGAAGCAAGGTATCTTTGTTGGTTTAGGGAAACGATATAGGAATTAGGACAAGCAATAGTGGCGACATTATCTTTTAAGCTAATAAGTTGAGTTTTTAAAACAAAAACCTGGAAGACATTTGAAGCCATGCTGATTTTCAGTTCTTCTTGAGTATTTTTCCAAATTCTTTCAAGATCCATATTTTTTAGAACGCTAGAACTTTAGAGCTCTGGAGCGTTAGATGTTAATATTAACGGCTAAACAGGCAGGAATTAGGAATCGAAATTGTGGAAAAATCGATTGGGGTAAAGTCTATAATAGATGAGTTTTCCACAAAAGAAAAGATATCAAATTAGATGATAGATCGTCGACTGTAGATCGTAGGTAGAAAATTAAAATTATTTTTGTTTTTTTATAGAGATTATTAGTATTTTCCATGTTACAATAATCCCTATGGCAACTAAACAAACATTACAACGAAAAGCAAAAAAACATGCTAGAGTTCATGGTTTTCTTAAAAGAATGATGAGCGCGACTGGTAGAAATGTGTTAAAAAGACGAAGAACTAAAGGTAGGAAGAAAATCACCGACTAAATTGGTTTTTAGATCGTAGATGTTAGATCGTAGATTTCGTATAATTGAATTGTGTTGAAAAGAGAAAATAGAATTAGGCTTAAAAAAGAATTTCTAGAAATTAAAGATAAAGGGAAGATTAAATACTCCCCTTTTTTTGGTTTGGTTTTTCTTAAAAAAGATGATGACTTAAAGAAAGTCGGCTTTATTGTGTCCAAAAAGATTTCTAAAAGAGCAGTGGATAGAAATAAGATTAGAAGAATTTTTTCGGAGATTATGAGAAAAAATCTAGATAAACTTGAAGCTGGAAGTCGAATTGTATTTTTAGCTAAAAAAGAGATTTTGGGTAAGAAGATGGTGGAAATAAAAGAAGAAGTGGAGAAACTTTTAAAATGAAAAAGATAGTTTTGAGGATGTTGATCTTTTATAAGAGATATATTTCACGGGGAAATCATTGTCGGTTTGTGCCTAGTTGCTCTGAGTATTGTTACCAAGCCGTGGATAAATATGGAATTGTTAAGGGTTTGTTTTTAGGGTTCAAAAGAGTGGTGAGATGTAATCCCTTGGGCAAAGGTGGAATTGATTTGGTAAAATGATTATCATATGAATTCATTTATAGCTCCATTCGTCAATGCTCTTTTTGGTGTTTATTATTTTGTAGGTGATTTTGGCTTGGCCATTATCATTGTAACAATCTTGATTAGATTGGTTTTATTGCCTTTGGTGATGCCTAGTTTGAAATCAGCTGGAAAAATTAGAGAGTTACAACCAAAATTAAACAAGTTAAAAGAAAAATATGGAAAAGATAAACAGGCTTTGGCTAAGGCTCAGATGGAACTTTACAAACAAGAAGGAGTTAACCCAATGTCTGGTTGTTTGCCTCAAATTTTGCAAATAGCAGTATTACTTTTGTTTTTCTCGGCTTTTAATAATGTAAGTAATTTTTCTAGTGGAAAAGTTCCTCTAGACAAAATTAATAGTTACTTAATTCAACCTTTGAAGGTTGATGGGAATTTTAAGTTTGATATGAATTTTTTGGGATCTGATTTATTAAAAACTCCAGCAAATATATATCCAGATGGATTTGGTGCTAGTTGGATATTGCCAATTTTTTTGTTACTAGGTTCAGGTATTCTGCAATATTTTAGTGCTAAGTTAATGATGCCAGCTCCACAAGTAAGTGAATCGATTGCTAAAGGAACTACTAAGGATAAAGAAGATGATATGATGTCGGTGATGAGAACTCAATCAACTTATTTCATGCCATTGATGACCATTTTTATTGGTTGGAATTTCTCTTTAGGTTTGCTTTTGTATTGGTTTATTACTTCAGCTTTGATGATTGGTCAACAAGTAGTAGTAAATAGGATGAATAAGAAATAAATTCCTTATGTTAAAATAGCCACTATGGATAACAAAAAAAGAAACGAAAAAATATTGAAATTAACCTGTGATTTATTAGAAAAGATGAATTTTAATGTGGAGAAGGCATTTGTTGAGGATACTGATGGTGAAGAAAATCAAGCTTTGGTAGGAATTACAGTTGAAAATCCAGCTGGATTAATTGGTTTTAGAGGTCGAAATTTAGCCTCGATTCAATTTGTTTTGTCTTTGATTGTTAGATCTCAAATTGGTGAAGGAATTAGAGTTCTTTTGGATGTTAACAATTATCGTTCTGAACAAAAAATCAGATTGGAAAATATGGTGAAAGCTTTAGTTGAAAAAGTTTTGTCAACTGGAAAACCTGTGTCTTTGGCAACTATGAGTTCTTATGAAAGAAGAATTTGCCACATGGCCCTAGCAGACATTGAAGGAATTGCGAGCGAATCTGAAGGTGAAGGTGAAGATAGACATGTGGTGATTAAACCAGCAGCTTAAGGTTTGTGGTAACATTTGGGGTGAAAGGTTTTTTAGCAAAAGCAACTAAGATTCTATTGTTTTTATTTTTACTTTTAATCCCAACTCAATTGGGAAGGCATTTTTGGCCGGAATGGAGCTATGTTTTAGGTATAAGAGTTGATTACTTATCCCCTACTTTATATTTGGTGGATGTTATTTGGATTTTATTATTTTTGGTTGAATTTTTTAAAAGGAACAAACCCTCCGCCCTGCGGGCACCTCCCTTGACAGGGAGGCTTTTTAGTTTTAAAAATTTATTAATAATTGGATTTGTGGGGGTGAATATTTTAATAGCAACGGATCCGATGGTGGCAATTTATAAGTGGTTAAGGATTGGTCAGTTTTTGATAACATTTTTTTACCTTAGGAAGAATAAGGAGTTAATTAAAGAAAATTTAATTAAAATTGTTCCTGTTTGGATTGTTTTTGAAAGTTTATTGGCTATGGCCCAGATAGCTAAGAATGGAAGTTTGAATGGGATTTTTTATTGGTTGGGTGAGCGAAGCTTTAGTTTTAATACGATTGGAATTGCTCAAATATCGGTTTTGGGTAGAGGTTTGATTAGGGCTTATGGAACTTTTTCGCACCCAAATAGTTTGGCAGGATTTTTGTTAATAGGATTGTTGTTATGGTATTGGATGAAAAAGAAAATAAATAGTTTGTGGTGGTGGGTGGTTTTGTGGTTTGGACTTTTGGGAATTTTGGTTTCTGGTGGGAGAACAATTTGGTTTTTAGCTTTTGGATTAGTTTTAGCTTTTATTGTTTTAGGAATGAAAGGTAAGAGAGATAAATTAAGTTTGGTTTTTTTGATATTAGGAATATTGTTTTTTGTTTTAGCCTTGGTTAATTTGGAATATCCGTTGGCTAACTTTTTGAGTGGTTGGGATGTTAATGGATTTAATAAAAGAATGCAATTGAATGTAGTTTCTCTAAAAATGATTAAAGAATCGCCTTGGTTTGGGATTGGACTGGGGAACTTTTTAGTTAGATTGCCAGAGTTTCAAAAGAATAGTGGAATTTATTGGTTACAACCAGTTCACAATATTTTGCTTTTAGCTTGGAGCCAGATTGGAGTTTTAGGTTTGTTTTTGGGCTTTTTATGGTTTAACAAAACTATTAATTGGAAGAAGATGAATATTATTTTTAAGCTTATTTTGGGAGTAGTTTTGATCAGTGGAATGGTTGACCATTATTGGTTAACTTTGCCTCAAAATGTTTGGTTGTTAGTATTAGTCTTGGGTTTGATTTAAACCCTCTGTCGATAAATCGACATCTCCCTTGACAGGGCGACTTTTTCTTTTAGTTTTTAGGATAGAATATGTTATGTTGAGAAAATCGATTTTAAATACTTGGATTCAAATTGTGGCTAAAGGGATAACGGTTTTGATAAGTTTAGTGACAACTGGACTTTTGACTCGAAAATTGGGGGTTAGTGTTTATGGTAGTTACACTTTGGTAATTTCAGTGTTTTTGCTTTTGGATTCAATTGCTGATTTTGGAACAAAAGTAATTGGAGTAAAAGAAGCATCGGACAAGGAAGGTAAAGAGAGAAACCAATTGTTTATGCAAGCGACTTGGACAAGATTGATTACTACCCTGTTTGCTTTTGTTTTGGGAATAATTTTAGTTTTTAGTTGGAGTGGATTTGCAGAAATTAGAAGTGAAGCCATGGTGGCTTTGGTGATGATTTGGTTTACTTCGGTGGCTGGAAGTTTGGAGATAATTTTTCAAACAGAATTGAGGATGGGATCAAAGGTGTTAATGGATATTCTTTTTCCTTTAATATTTTTAATTATTTTGTTATTTTGGCCAAACCCGGTTACTTTGATGTGGGTATTTTCGGTTTATTTGATAGCTAGAATCTTAAGTTTGAGTATTGGTTGGAAGTTGCTTAAGAGAGTTTTAGGAAGCTTTAAGTTGGAAGTTTTAGATAAAAAGTTTATCTTGAGTTTTTTGAAAGAAGCATGGCCAATGGGAATTTATATGTTAATTTTTACTGGTTACGATAAAGCCATTGATTCGTTAATGATTGATAAATTTGTAGGGATTAAAGAAGTGGCTTTTTATGGTTTGGCTTACAAGATCTATACTAACATGGTGCAACCGGCCTATTATTTTGTGAACAGTATTTTTCCAATTCTTTCAGGTAAATCGGAACATAAAAAGAGCTTGTTTAAATGGTCAGCATTAATCATTTTGGGAGCTTTAGTATTTATTATCCCAATAGCTTATTTATTAGCACCTTGGATGATACAAGTTTTGGCTGGAAATGGCTTTGAATCTTCAGTGACAGTGTTAAGAATTCTTTTAATTCCACTTTTCTTTTCATATCTTGGCCATTTGTTTGGTTTTACTTTGATTTCCAAAGGTGGCCAAAAACAGATATTAGTTTTAGGAACAATATCTTTGATTTTTAACTTTGTAGCTAATCTTTTAGTGATACCTAAATATGGGATTGTGGGAGCCGCTTTTGTGACTGCAATGACCGAAGCTTTAGCTTGTTTGATGATGTTTGTGGCTTTGAAAAGAAAAGTGGCCTAGATTTATAAATTGTTAGATCAATTTTGCGGTGCTCGACCGTTTCGTAATATCCACTCACATGCTTGCGCTCCTAAAATTAATCTAACAATTTATTTTTATGTTAATTTTGATATATTCACCTGTTTGGAATCAGTACAGATTTTGAATTTATAAAATAGCGTTGGAGACTGGGTTCGGACATTTTTTCTTTTAAATCAGGTACAAATAATTATTTATACTCACACAAGATCCCCTTTTTATCACTCAAAATACTAACAAAAACAGGGTATTTAGTTATGACGTTTTTTCACGTTCCAAAGGTGGGAAAACAAAAATTAGAACAGAATCAAAGGATAATAACCGCATAATAACCGAGATATAACCGCACACAAATTAGGATTTAGATCGTAGATATTAGATCGTAGATAAAAGAGAATGTTTTTAAGTTAAAATAAATCATGGATTCGAACTTGCCATTTGCATTAATTATTGGAATAGAGCATTTTGTGGCCAAAAAATTGGCTCAAGAGCTAATAAACAAGGACATAAACGTGATTGGAGTAGGAGAGTATGTGATGGATTTGAGTACTTTTGATAATTTTCAATGGTTGATGGATTTGTCTGAAGTTAAGGGTAAATTTAACTATGTCTTTGATTTTAAGGGAGATACTGATTTGTGGAATCTAGAACAATTTAAGGGTGAAAAAATAACTGTAGTTTCTGTAAATGATAAAGAAAAAGCAGATTTTCTGAAAATTAAAACTGATGAACTAGATTTAAATTGGAGAATGATTGAGGCTTATGGGGTTTATGGGCCGGGAATGAGTGAGGATGGTTTTTTGACTGAAGCCATAAAATTGGCGGTAGTTAATAAAAATTTAATTTTGCCAAATCTAAATAGTAAATTTAGAATACTGGCAGTAGAAGATTTGGTTGAAGCAATTTTGAGGGCAAGTTTTTTGTCGGGAACAGAAAATGAGAAGTTTTTGGTATTGGGAAATGAAACTGATAGTGAAGAAGTGGCAAAAGTCTTAATAGATGAAGCTAAAATGACCAGGTATAAGGTAAATCAAAAAGAAATAAAAATAGAAGAAATAGATGAAAAAAGATTTGGGGAGACTTTGAAAAAATTAAGATGGGAGCCAAAAATTGAATTTAAAGATGGTGTAGTGGAAACTTTGCAATATTTCTTTTCAAAGACAGATGATGAAAATAGGAAGAAAAAAAGGGGGCCAGTGAGAATGGCGGTGGTTGAAGAAAAAGAAGTAGTTAAAGAAGATGAAATAGCTAAGGAGATTAAAAGAATACCAAGAAAAAAAGATTTTGAGGTAATGATTGAAGAAGATTTGCCTTTTGTTCCAGTTGATACTCAAAATAATGAAGAAATAGAGAGTTTTTATAAGCCAGAAAAGACTTTGGAGGAAGAGAAACCAAATCAAAGCGAGTCTTATGAAAAATCAGAGTTTTCATTTGATTTACCAGAAAGTATGGATATAAATGAAGAGAAAATGAACGAAGAGGAAGTTTTTGATCAGAGTTTTGAGGACTCTTCGACAAGTTCGGAGCAGGTGGAAGATGATAAATCCGCCGTTTCCGAGGCTATGGCTGGCGAAGGAGAAATAGTTAAAAAAGTAAAAAATAGAAAGTTTAATTGGAAATTATTACTCCTATTCTTAACTATTTTTATAGTATTGGTGGTGCCTATAAATTGGACAATATCAACAGTTTTGGCGGTTAGAAATATAAAAGAGAATTTAAATTTAATTGAAGCTAAAAAATATAAGGAAGTAGAGTCTTTGGCTAATCAAAATTTGGTGAGGATAAAAGAGATTGATCAGCAAATTGATGATTGGGGTTTGAATAAATTCAAAATATTTAGAAATTATCAAACTTTATTAAAAATAGGCGAAGGGGCGTTAAATTTAGAGAAAGAAGCCATTAAATTGAGCCAAGGAGCAGATTTGATTAGTCAGGCTATTTTTAAAGGAAAAGAAATTAACTTTATTGATGAGTTGAGAAAAGAAGAGGAAAACTTAGCTGTTTTTAATAATGATTTAGGGATAGTTATAGCTAGGTTGAACGATGATTATAGTTGGTTGCCATTACAATTAAGACTGTCTTTACAAAAGAAAGCCCAAGAATTAAGGGTGGTAAAAGAACAAATAGGTTTTATTTCTAAAGGAATAAAGTTATTTCCAGAAATGCTGGGTTTGGATGGAATAAAAAGGGAGTATATGGTTTTGTTACAAAATGAGACAGAGTTGAGGGCTACTGGTGGTTTTATTGGCAGTTATGGAATTTTGAGTTTTCAAAATGGTAGGCTTTTGAGTTTTGATATACAAGATATTTATGAAGCTGATGGTCAGATGAAGGGTCATGTGGAACCACCGATAGAAATAAAAAATCATTTAGGGGAGGCAAATTGGTTTATGCGGGATGCAAACTGGAATCCAAATTTCATAAAAACTTCTGGCAACATTCAATGGTTTTTGGAAAAGGAAGTAAACCAAAAAGTTAACGGAGTAATTGGAGTTAATTTGGCAGTGGCTAAATCAATTTTAGGAGTAGTGGGTGAAGTTTATGTGCCTAATTTTAATACAAAAATTAATAAGGATAATTTGTATCAGGAAGCTGAATTTTATTCAGAGAATAAATTTTTCCCAGGTTCAATTCAAAAAGCTAGTTTTTTGGGAACATTGGGGAATCAATTGTTTGAAGAAATAAAAGAATTAAAAGTGAAGCAACAAATGAACTTAGCAGTGGCTTTGATTGATTTATTGGAAAAAAATGAGATTCAATTGGCTTTTAATAATAAAGAAGCAGCTGAAATAACTAATAATTTAGCTTGGGATGGATCAATTTATCAAGGAAAATGTGCTAGGGAAAATTGTTTTTCGGATTATTTGTTTGTGGTTGAGTCTAATTTTGGAGTTAATAAGTCTAATTATTTTTTACATAGAAATATGGAACAGTTGATTAAGGTTAGCAACACTTCAATCGACAGAGTATTGAAAGTTAACTATGAAAATACGGCTAAAAATAATAATTTGCCAGGTGGAGATTATAAGAATTATATAAGAATTTATTTACCAGCCGATGTTAATTTATCACAAATTACTTTGACAGATACTAATAATAATGGTTTGAAGAAAAACTATATGAGTAATGAAATTACAATTAAAGATGTTGATGGTAAAAAAGAAGTTGGCTTTTTAGTGACAGTACCAGTTTTGACTAAAAAAACTTTGGAAGTTAGTTATTCAAGTGAAAATAAGGTAACAGATGGAGATAAATTTTCTTATTTAAACTATATTCAAAAACAATCTGGATTTGGAGATACTGGGTTAGTGACTTTAATTTCATTTCCTGATGGTTGGCAGCCAATTCAAGTTGAACCACAGGCAAGTATGGTAGGAGGTAAATTGTTGTTTAATCAAAAATTAGATAAAGATATAAAGATGGGAGTGGAGTTGGAGAAATAGATATTATTTAGATTGTTAGATCAATTTTGCGGTGCTCGACCCCTTCGGTAGTGCACCTCGGATGCTTGTGCTCCTAAAATTAATCTAACAATCTAAATTGATATAATTATTTATGAAAAATGTTGTAGAAGATTTTGTTTGTGAAGTTTGTGGAGAAAAAGTGATTGGTAATGGAACTACTGATCATTGTCCTAGTTGTTTGTGGGGAAAACATGTTGATGAAGCATTTCCGGGGGATAGAGCTAGTGGTTGTGGTGGATTGATGAGACCAATAGCGGCAGAATATAGAAATGATAGTTTTAGAATTTTTTACAAATGTGAAAATTGTAATCATGAATTTTGGGTTAAAGCGGCAGAGGATGATAGAGGTAAAAAAGATAACAGAGAAGCTTTGATGGAATTAATTAAGAATGTTTATAGTTAAAACCCTCTGTCCTTCGGACATCTCCCTTGACAGGGCGACTTTAATTTAATGTGTTGCGGAATAAAAACGGTTTATTTGCGGTAAATTAATAACAAATTCTCAATACAATTTTTTTATGTCTGGTGAATGTGGTCGCCTACGTTCAAGGCCACAAAAAAATATATTTTCGAATTTGTTTATATTTATAAATTAAATCTAAATTAACGGGATTGGAGGGTTTTTGATGGTATAATGTTAGCTATGAAAATGATTGAAGACTTAAAGAAGAAATTTCCAATTTCTAATTTCCAATTTCTAAAAAAGAAAAAAGAAAACAAAGGTAAAGAAGATAAGAAAAATACAATTCCTAAAGATATTTTAGATAAATTGCCACCTGGAGTGAAAATAAAAAAGATCGAGATTGGCCCAAAACAGATTCTTAGACTTTTTATTTATTTATTTTTGGGTTATTGGCTTTTGTCGAGTTTAGGTCAACTTTTGGTGGCCGATACAATAAAATCAGTACCACTTTCTGAGATTATACAGGCAGTAAAAAAAGATGAAGTAGAAAAAATAATAGTGGCTGATAGCCAAATAGTGGCTAATTTGAAAAATGATAAAAAAATGTTGGTGGCTTCAAAAGAAATTAACATTTCAATGTCGGAAATTTTACAAAGAGAAGGAGTTGATTTGTCAAAAGTTCAATTACAAATAGAAAATAGAAGAGGATGGAAAGCATTTTTGGAAGTTCTAACCTTGCTTTTGACAGTTGGTTTGCCTTTGCTTTTGATTTTATGGTTTTTTAAGAGACAAAGTGGTGGAGCAGGTGGTGGGGGAATGTTTGGTTTTGGAAAATCAACAGCTAAGCTTTTTATTAAAGGAAAACAGAATTTAACCTTTAAAGATGTGGCTGGAGTGGAAGAAGCCAAAAATGATTTAGTAGAAGTGGTTGATTTTTTGAAACACCCAGAAAAATATCAAAAAATGGGAGCAAGAGCCCCTAGAGGAATACTTTTGGTTGGTCCGAGCGGAGTTGGTAAAACTTTGTTGGCAAAAGCAACTGCAGGCGAGGCTAATGTGCCATTTTATAGCATGGCTGGATCTGAATTTATGGAAATGTTGGTGGGGGTTGGAGCTTCTAGGGTAAGAGACTTGTTTGGAACAGCTAAAAAAGCTGGTAAAGCGATTATTTTTATTGATGAAATTGATGCTGTTGGTAGACGTCGCGGCACCGGCGTTGGTGGTGGTCACGACGAAAGAGAACAAACCTTAAACCAAATTTTAGTAGAAATGGATGGTTTTGAATCTAATACAGCAGTAGTAGTTTTGGCAGCAACTAATAGAGGAGATTTGCTAGATCCAGCTTTGCTTCGACCAGGTAGATTTGATCGTAGGGTAGTTTTGGAATTGCCAGATTTAGAAGCTAGACAAGAAATATTAAAAATTCATGCCAAAGGGAAACCTTTTGATGAAGATGTTAATTGGGAATTGGTGGCTAAATCAACAGTTGGATTTTCGGGAGCTGAGTTGGAAAATATGTTAAATGAGGCAGCAATTGGAGCAGCTAGATTAAACAAAGATAAAATTAATAAAAAAGATATTGAAGATGCTAGTTTGAAAGTGAAATTAGGAGCAGAAAAGAAAAGAAGTCAGAGTGATGAAGATAAATTAATGACGGCTTATCATGAAGCTGGACATGCGATTGTTAATTACGTTGAAGAGCTGGATCCAGTTTCTAAAATTTCAATTATTTCTAGAGGATCAGCCTTGGGATTTACCCTTATTCCACCTCAAAAAGATGTTATCCACCACACTAAGAGTAAACTGATAAAAAAAATGGCCATGGCTATGGGGGGAAGAGCAGCTGAAGAATTAATCTTTAAAGACATTACGACTGGAGCATCTTCGGATATTTCACATGCAACTAATATTGCTAGAGATATGGTGATTGAATGGGGAATGAGTGAATTGGGTCCAATAAATTTGGGTCCACAGATTGATGTTAATGATTTTGGTAGAGCCTATATGGAACCTTCAAAAATCTCTGATAGAATGCAAGAAAAAGTTGACGATGAAATTAAAAGATTTGTGAATGAGGCTTTTGAAGAAGCTAAGGAAGTTTTATTGAAAAATAAAGAGAAGTTGGTCAAGATAGCTAAGGAATTATCAGAAAAAGAAAGTTTGGATCAAGCTGAGTTTGAAGAATTGATGTCAAAATCCCTCTAAATCTCCCTTTGACCTAAAGGGAGACTTTCAAAAATAATTCTCTTTCTTTAATTATTTCTTTTAGATTAATTTCTATTTTTTCAATATTATTTAATACTTCTTCATTTTTAAATCTTATTGTTCTTATTTTTCTTTGTTCAAAATATAAATCACGACTTTTATCATAATTATCCTTTTTATTATGCGAATTACCATCAATTTCGATTGCTAATAATAATTTGGAACAATAAAAATCTAATATAAATTTTCCAATTGGTTTTTGTCTTAAAAATAAATAACCCATATTTCGATTTTTTAGAACCATTTTCCAAATCAATGACTCTGCTTCTGTTGGACTTTTTCTATTTGTCCTTGCTAATTTTCTTAAACTATCTAAATATTTGAAATTTCCTCTTTTTGTTACGGATTCAATAGGACTAATGTGTTTCATATCTTTATTATACGTAACTTAAATTACAATTAAATAATACCCCTCCTTTAAGTCAAAGGAGGGGGAAGGTCTGCCCATTGGCAGACAGGGGTGGATTTTGAATTAATAGAGTGGATTTTGATGTTATCATATTTATATATGAAGTTTATTATTTGGCATTATATGCAAGGTTGGAGGTGGTATTGGAAAAGGTTTGTTTTTAATGTGAGAAAATTATTTCATTTTTTTTCATTTGGAATATTAGTTAAAACCTTATTTGCACCTTGGAAGAGATTGATAATTGAAGACAATACAGTTGGTTTTGATTTTGCTAAATTCTTTGAAGATTTATCTTTTAATATTATTTCAGTGGCGATTGGAGCAGTGGTAAGATTTGGTTTGATTATAGTGACACTGCTTTGTTTGGTTGTTTATGTTCTTTTTTCAATTGTTTGGTTTTTGGTTTGGTGGATAGTGCCTTTTTCTGGCTTTACTTATTATGATGATGATCAAAAAAGATCAATAAATTTATTAGCTAAATTGGAAGCAACAATTAAAAGTAATCCAGAAAAAGCTAATCAAATAATTTTTGAAAGTGAAATGGGTAAGTTTATGAGAGCTAGGATGGAAAAATCGATTGATGAGATTTTAATGTCGATTCAAATTAAAAAAGAAGACTTGGCTGATTTTGATGGAAGTAGTTTTGAAGAAATAATGACTTGGTTTTTGTCAAAAGGAGTTGGGTTAGAAGCGGCTTTTCAAAAACTAGAAATGATTAAAGAGGATGTAATTCTGGCAGCTAGATGGTGGGATAGAAATGAAATTTTTTCAAATCAAGAGGAAGATGAAAAATGGAGTTTGGGAAGACCGGGAATAGGTTGGGATTTGTTGTTTGGTTATACTCCTAATTTAGATAAATATGGGGAGAATTTGGGTTTTAGAAAAAGTTTTGCCTCCCATTTGATTGGAAGAGAAAAAATAGTTAAAAAAATGGAAAAAGTTATTAATGGAGGTAAAAATGTTTTATTGATAGGAAAACCAGGGGTAGGAAAAATGACAGTAGTTTATGCTTTTGCAGAAATGTCTATTACTGGAAAGTTGGGTAAAAACTTGGGTTATAAGAAAATGATTTCTTTAGATTATCAGAGTGCCATGGCGGGTAATAGTGATAAGGATTCTAAGAAAAAAGTTTTGAAAGGTTTAATGAGAGAAGCCGAAGGGGCGGGGAATGTTGTTTTAATAATGAAAGATATTTTTAGAATTACTAATGCTGATTTTGAAGGCAATGATTATGCAGATGTAATTGATTCGGTATTGGATAGGAAAAACTTAAAAATGATTGCCATGGCAGGAGAGGTGGAATATGAAAGATTTTTGGCTCACGATCAAAGAATTTTGAAGAATTTTGAAGTGGTTGAAGTGGAAGCACCAAAAAAAGAAGAAGCAATGTTGATTTTGATGCAGGCAGTTGATGATGTTGAAGAATCTATTAAAATTAGATTTTCGGTTCAAGCTTTGAAGCAAATATTAGAGGGAAGCGATAGATATATTACAGAAACTCCTTTTCCTGAGAAAGCTTTGGAATTGATGGATATGGTGGCGGAAAATAAGGAAGTTGATGGGACTTTGGTGACAATTGATGATGTGAATAAGACTTTATCAGAGAAAACAGGAATATCAGTCAATAGACTGACTCAAGGTGAAAAAGATAAATTGGGTAATTTAGAGGAAATTATAAGTAAAGAATTGATTGGTCAAAAAGCAGCAGTGGATTTGATTTCTAAAAGTTTAAGAAGTAGGGTGGCAGCAATTGATAATGAAGAGAGACCAGTGGGGTCGTTTTTGTTTTTAGGGCCAACAGGAGTAGGTAAAACTCAAACAGCCAAGGTATTGGCAGATGTTTATTTTGGGTCGAGAAAGGATATTTTAAGATTTGATATGGCTGAGTTTGCAGGTGATGAGGGGTTGATGAGACTGGTTGGTTCGGTTGATAAAAATCAACCTGGACTAATGACGACTGCGATTAAAAATAAACCAGCCAGTTTATTGCTTTTAGATGAAATTGAAAAGTCACCACCAGAAATTTACAATTTGTTTTTAACTATGTTGGATGAAGGTTATCTTAATGATGCTAAAGGCAATAAAGTGGTTTGCAGACATTTATTTGTGGTGGCAACAACTAATGCAGGAGCTAAATTTATTAGACAACAAGTAATGGAAGGGGTTAAAGGGGAAGATTTGCAAAAAAGTGTGATTGATCATGTTCAAAAAGAAGGATTGTTTTCGCCAGAGTTTTTGAATAGGTTTGATGGAGTGGTTGTTTTTGAACCTTTAGAAGGTAGAAATTTAGTAGAAATTGCCAAATTAATGCTTAAAGATTTACAAGATGGTCTTTTAAATAAAAATATTAATATTAGTTTTGATGATAAGGTGGCTGAAAAAATTGCCAAAGATGGATTTGATGTGGAATTTGGAGCTAGACCAATGAGAAGATTAGTGGAATTGGTATTGGGAGATTTATTAGGTAAAGGAATTATTGAAAATAAGATATTGGCTGGGGATAAGATAAAGTTGATAGCAGGAGAAGGAAAGGATGAATATAGCTTTGAAAAAATAGATTAAAAAGCTAGCTCAAATTTTTGACGAGATAAGAATTTTTTACCTAAAATGAAAGCTATTTCATAAGTACCAACAAAGAGAGTGGTGTAAAAAAGATCACTGACAACGGTATTTCTAAAAAAAGGAATAGCAGAGATGAAACAAGAACTAAGGCCAACTAAATTTTTGGTGTACATAGTAGTGGTTAACCAAACTCCAAAATTAGTAACTAAAAAAAAGATTAGAGAAGAAGAAAAACTAGCTAAAGGAATAAAAGATGAGACTTTTTGGTGGCGACTAATGAGACCAATAATACCGGCTATAATGAAACTGCCATAAACAAAGGCCATTTGAAAACCATAGAAACCTAGGAATAAATCACTAATAAGCATAATACTTAAAGGTAAAATAAAGGCAAACTTTTTGGGTAAATAACGAGCGCTGAACAAAGCAATAGCGGTAATAGGAGCGAAATTAGCGGGATGAGGTAAAAAACGAGCAAGAAGACCAAGAGTTAAAAATAAGAAGGGAACGAGTTTTAATTTCATGGTCTATTTTAACTCCCAAGTTATTATTTCGCTACCCTGACACTTGTAAGCATCGGCACCAATTTGAGCAGATTGATCGTTAATAGAATATTGCCAGTACTTACCATCATTTTGACCAAGACCGTTAATGGAAATAATCATTTTGCCGTAAGAACTCTCTTTAAATTCCATAGTGTTACCACTTAAGTTAAGAGAGTCAAAAGCAGTTTTGTCCTTAAGACATGGGTAACTAACTTTATTTTTTATTTCAGTGGTAGTTTTAATCTTAGGAGAACAACTAGTTAATAAGAATGCAGAAACAAAAAGTAAAGAAACTAAGAGAGAATTTTTGACCATGGAATGATTATAACATTCAAAATCCACCCCTGCCCCTCCTTTGACTTAAAGGAGGGGCAAAAACTAATTTTTAATAAAGTCTCCCTTTAGGTCAAAGGAAGACTTAGAGGGGTTTATTTATTTTCTTCCAAATTGATGATTCTTTGAAGAATAGCGAGGGTGCCAAGAGTGACTGGTTCAATGCCATTGATACCAAGTTTACTGTCGCCGAGATTTTGAAGACTGGAATAAGGGGTGTCTGAAGTGTAATTGATAATGCCAAGATCAAAAGGAGTATTGTTTAAATCAACAATGGTGCCTTTTGGAGCTTGTTGATCGTAACAACTTTCAGTGATGGCACTGAGATAAGGTCCAGATTCCATTTCGACAACAGTGATGTTGTTTTTGAAATAAGAATTTAGAAGAGCTTTGTTTTCTAGAAAAGTGCCAAGAACAGAAGCTGCTTTTTGGTTGGTTAAAATAGAACCTTGATTGTTGGTAAAAGGAAAAAACTCATTAAAACAGTTTTTGAAGAGATAAGAATTTTGAGTGTGCTCGTCAAAAACGAGTCTAGGAATAAGAATGTCACCAATTTCACTATTGAGAGTGGCAGCTTTGCCAAGAATATAAACACCTTTGATGTTCTTTACATTTTCCATAACTTCAGTTAGAAGATGATAAGCACAAAAACCGAGAGGGTAATCGATATTAAAGATTAAAGCTTTTGATTTTTCTAATTTTAGATGGTTTTTAATTTTTAGACGAGGATCAATATGACCTGATTTGACTAAGTTTTTAACTGGAAAAATTTGAGTGATGATATCGAGATAATTGGCATTGGGAATGGTTAAAATGCCAAGTTTTTTTTGATAATCCTGATAGGCTTTTTTTACCTCTGGATTTGATAAAAAGTATTTAGAGGCAAAATAAATAAAATCATTGGGGTCTAAAAGACTGGTTTTGTCTTGGATTTTGGTCCATTTTTGATAGAGAAGAGAATGAGACAATTTTAGGTTGGATAGAATTTTAAACTGATTGGCAAGCGGAAAACCAGTAAAAATATTTAAGAGACTATGAGAATTACTGGAAACAAAATAAATTTCTTGGCGAGAAATATGAAAAACAGGGGAAACTGTGGTAGCAATATTTTTCCACCATTTTTGGGTAGTTTTGGTATAGTTTAGCCAAGAAGCGGATAGGAGTTGAATTTTTAAATGGAGAGGGGTTTTGTAAATTTTTTTGAGTTTTAAATTCCATTTTTGACCAAGAGAACAAGTGAAATTATGCCATTCTTTTTCAGTGGTTTTAAATTTTTTGAAAAAAACTTTTGAGGCTAAATCTTTTTCAAAAAGAGAATAAAGAGAATAATGTTTTTTAAGGAGGTAATTGAATTTATTCCATTCAGTTTGAAAAGCAATTAAAATGTTAATAATATCGTCGATATCGGAAATTGAAGCAATAAAATAGGCTAAAATATTCTTTTTAGAATTAAAATAGGCGATTCGACGACGATTTTTGGATTTGGTTTTTATCCATGAAGAAAGGTTCTTGTAGTCAGCTTCAGCAAAAATTTCTGGATTTTGACCAAGAATGATTTTTTCGGTTTCGTCGATGATTTTGGGAAGACGATCGAGAGAATAAATTAGAGCTGAAAAGTCAACTTGGTTTGGGTTGTGGCCAAGACGATGAAGAAGAGAGTGCATTTTAAGATGGGGAGCAGATAAGGAATTGATGGTAATTTCTAGGTTAGATTTGAGAGCGGAACGATAGGATCGAACATTATTTTCGATAGAAGAAATATTAGAAGTTGATAGAAGAGAAGGCATCAAATAAGTTTAGCAGATTAAAACCAACCAGTCCTGACTATCGTCGAGGACATCCTCGCTTGAAGAAGGGAGGACTATAATTTGTATTTTAGACGGCCGCGATTTTGGTATTCGACAGGAGTGGCTTGATTGTTTTCAACCATTTTTCGATTGACTAAAGTGCCTTGTTGACAGCCTTTGGGTGGAGTTTTTAAATATTCTTTGGAAGCATTTCCGCTTAGATGCATATAATTTGAGGGAGTGAATTTGGGATTTTTAGTTTCACAATTTATCCAAAGCCAAGCAAGAAGACGACCATATTTATCATCTTGGTAGCGGTCATATTCTAGCCAAATTTGCTGGTTTTGAGTTAATTCTTTTAGTAACAAAGCGGCTTGATTATAATTTGCTTCACCTCTTTCGGGAGCATTAATGCCAATTAATCTAACAGTTTGGCCGGTTTGTAATTTGAAAGTATCACCATCTTCATAGGATTCAATTTGACCAGTTTTGGGAAAAATATTTTTGTCTTGATAATAGTTTTTGATTTTATCAATATTTTTTAGGCCATAGGCTGAGGCAAAAACTAAACCTGGAACAAGAATGGCAGGAATACCTTTTTTGAGCCAAAATTGGTAATTTTTAGTTTTTTTCATTTTGATAATTAAGTATAAATTAAAGCCGATTACTCGACAAGCTGGGAATTTAAGGGATAAATTAACTGTTTTATTATGGAAACAATAGGGGTATTGTAGTATAATTTTTGGTATATGGTGGATATTGTATCGACTAATCCTTTTACAGAAAAATTTAATGTCAGTGCTTTAGAAAAAGTAAAGGCTGAAAATGTAAAAAATACTAAAACTAATGCGGTTGATTTGATTAAAAATAATGTTACATTTTTTAGTTTGGCTGATGATGATAAAGACAAAAAAGATGAAATAGCTACTAGAGTTTTGGGTAAATTTGGTCTTAGAGGATATAAAAGTGTTGCAGATATTGTGGCTGATTGTAATAATACAAGTAAAAATCAGGAAATTGCTAAATCTGATTTGGAAAGTTTAACAGATTCTGTTTTTATAGCCATGAATGTGAGTGTTTTGGGAGATAGTTTAATTACAGATGATTTGTCACCTGCACAAATAGATCAACTTTTGCCAGCAAAATTGAAGGGTATGGGAGAAAAAATTGTGGAAAAAGGTAGAAGAATTAGCGATCAAGAGAGAGATGTTTTAGTTAGTTTAAACAAAGTAATAGATGAAAATGGATTGTTTATATCTGATGATAATGAACTTGTTGGTGAATTTTACGAGGATTTAAAGAAAAATTATGCAGAAGAAGATTCAGATTCTTTTGCAAAAACTTATGAAGGAGTTTTATTGTTGATTTTAGAAGATAAAGTTGTAACAGTGAAGAAAAAGGAAGATGTTGATGTTATGCCAAGTTTTAAAAATGAAAACAATGAATGGGAAGGTGGATCAAGATGGGAGCTTTCTCCTGATTATACAGCTCAGGCAATGAAAGAAATGGGGCAAATGCGTTGGCAAGATTATACTCCACCAGAATGGTTTAAACACCTAAAACTTCAAGCAATAGGTATTAATACGAAAGGAATGACGAAGGAACAGATAGAGGAAGAGACAAAAATAGCAAAAGCAAGAATTGAATGTATGGTGGCGATTTGTAATGGAGCAAATTGGGTAAAAGGAGTTGGTCCTGATTTGGAAAAGATAAGGGCTAATGAAACTTATAAGGGTTTGAATAGTGAAAAATTTACTTTGTTGTTTAATGATGATTTTAAATTGGTAATGAGTAAGTTGTTGCATGATTTGTGTGATAAACCCTATAAAGATCAAAATCAAATGTTTTATACTCGATATAAAGAAAGTCCAGATGGTAAGATTAAAGACGAAGTTTTAGAAAAATTATACAGAATAAGAGGTTATAAAGATGAATTAGCCAATTTTATTGCGGCACACAATGGAAGATATGAAATGACAAAAGATGCAAAAGGTGATTCAGTATTTAAATTAGATGAAAAAGGTAATAAAATTCCAGCTCCTAATTGGATGGATAAGATGAATGGATCTACGGCTTGGAATATGTTTTTTATGTTTGGAGATTCAAGTTTAGCTGATAACAATAGAAATTTGGGAACGATTGGAGAATTAATTAATGATGGAATTAGAACTTGGAATCCGGAAGGAAAATCAAAATCAAAATGGAATATAAGAAAAGATAGTTTGGTCGGATCGGAATGGTTTGGTGGAAAATTAGGAACTTGGGCACAGACAATAATGAGATTAGAGGAAAAAATGGGTGGTCCTATTAGTGGAAATAAAAATGAAAAACTTTTAAAACAAAAAATACTAGATGGAGATTTCAAAATTTTTGCTTTTAAAATGGCCTATGGTGGTCTTGATTTTATCTATGGTTCAAGAAATTTGTATTTTAAAGGTACAGATAAACTTTTGTACAAGGAAGACAAAACAACTCATAAACCTTTGCCTGGTCAAGATAAAAAGGAAACTTTAGCGACATTATTGTGGAAATATGCTGATTATGATGAAGATACAGGAGAATTTAAAAGAAATGAAGAAGCAATTGATTTTGATTTTGGAAATAGTCAAGCTGACTTTTTGAATTTATATAGAGACCAGCAAGAAGCGGCAACAGTTGTTTCGCAGATTGTTCTTGGTAAAGAAGACATTAAAGATTTGGATAGTATTGTAGCAAAATTACATACAATAACTGGAATGGTGAATGGTATAGAAATAAACGGGGAAAGACCTCTTATGAATTATACACATGCTCCTGATTTGTGGGCTAATGTTATTTTGGGTTCAATGGGTGTTGATTTGGATAGATTATCAAGTAAACATATTCGTCTTAGAATTCCAGATGGTCCGACCTACCATACTTATGTTAGGAATTTGTTAACTAGAAGATTAAAATTGACAAATGAAGACACTAATTTATTTGAATTAATGAAATATTTAGGAGTTAATTTAAGGCCAGGAGAAGATATTTATCGTTTTCCTGTTGCTGCTGACGTTAGAAATGAAATGGACTGGATAAAAGAGAAAAGAAGGACATTTAAAATGTTTAGAAAATATAATTCAAATTAAGGTCCTCCAGAACCAGGATTATTGTAGCTACTAGTAGCATCGTTTCTGGTTTTTTTAGAAGCGTCTCTTCCCTTCATAAGTCGGTTACTATAAAAAAGTGCTTTTTCACGGAGGTTGCCCCTTTGATCACCCCATTTTACATCGGCTGCGTTTAGACTATTGGCAGCACCAGATTTGGCTTTTTTACCTGCTCCAACTACAACAGGCATTATATTTTCACCGATAGCTTTGCCAAAACCAGATGGTTTAAGTTTAAAGATGGCTTCGGGAACTAATTTGGGAAGCTTGGAAAGCATAGCTAATCCAGCCAGGCCAACAGCAGCACCAACTAGTTCACCTTCACAAAAAGAGGTGGAACCAGTGGTTAGAAGACTAGGAATCCAAAGTTTGCAACCACTTGAAATTTCGCCAAGATAGTTAATAAAAATCGTAGCAATTAGAACAACAGGGAAAACAGCAACTTTGGAGACTAACTGAAGAAGCCAAGAATTAAAACCAACTTTACTGTTGGGAAAGGCTCCCATAGCGATTACAAAAGGGGCAGTTATAACTTGGATTAGAATAACAACATAAGCTGAAAGTAAACCAAACCAAAGTTTAATTAACCAAAAAGAGACTAAGAAAAGAAGAATAACTAGCATTAGAACTCCACCAATTCCACCAAGGATAACACCCCCAACAACATTACCAACCCATCGACCAACCATACCACCATTTCCACCCAAAACTGATAAAAGTCCGCCTAAGATATTGCCCGTAATTATAGACATTATATTAGCTACTAAGGCAAAAAGAGAACCAGTTGGAACTGAACCTTGAGCTATTTGGCTTAGTGTGTTGAAATTGGCGTTGTTTAAATTTTCTAGATTTAATTTTTGAACGGTTGATTTAAAATAACTGAAGTCAAACAATTCGTTACCCAAACCTTTGCCTTTGATATCAAAAAAGAAAGAAATGACCATAGATTGGATAAAATAACTTATATCGATAACAAGACCAGCAATGGCATAAGAAAAGGTAACCATTATTAAGGCAGTGACTAGTTTGGGAATGGCATTTTGAATGCTAATTACAGCTTGGGGACTAATTTTAATTCGAAGCATAATCATGATGCCAATGATGACAAAAACAATAGAAAAAAGTCCGTAAACTATATTTCTAAAACCTTTCCAAGCTGGTAATAGTGGTTCAAGATTTTTTTGAGTTTGATCAAAGCTAACGCCTTGGGCATAACTTTGTTTACCTAAAAAATTATTTTTGACTTGGGCAATATATTCAATGCCTGATGCTTGAGGTTTATACATGGAAGCAATCATGGCATTAGCGTTTCCAATCATACCACCAGGGACGTAACCAGTGGTTTTGACACTACCATCACTATTAAATTCAAAATCTTTTCCGGTTAGGGTAGTCAGAGCGTTAACAGAAGTGGTGTTCCAAGCATTTTGTTGCCAACTTTCGGAGTTATTTTTAGTTTTTTGAGCGTCTAGAGTGTCTTTTAGGATTGTTTGATCGTCGTTGGCAAGGATATTTTTGACAAAAAGAACTAAAAAAAGAACTAAAAAAACAGACAAAACATTTTTTTGTATTTTGGAAAATTTAGGAATTAAAAAAGTATTACGCTGATTTAATTTCTTCAAAATGTTTTGAATATTCATCATAAAAAATTTTAGCATAAATTAAATAAAGTTTGTCAAATTATTGTTCTTTGTATGGTCGAAGACCATAAAGACCACAATCTGTACAACCAGCTGGAGAAAACATTTGATTTAATTGTTCACTATTTTCTTGATTATTTTTTTTAGAATCTTGATCTTTGGCAGGAAGTGAATTTTTAATCATAGCTTTGATATTTTCTTCTTCGTTACTTTTACTGTCGGTTTTATCTTCGGGGGTTAAATAAAAGTTGTCGTATATTTGTTGATAACAATCTAGTTGATATTCAGGAATGGGGTTGCTTAGATTTGGATTTTCGCTAACAGCTTTTTTAACATTTTCTTCAATATCTATAAGATCATTATTTTCATCACAATAAAAATTTTTTGAAAGTTGGACAAAATAATGAGCTAAATCTTTAATGGTTTTAGTTTCACAACCAGTTAAACCATTTCCAGAGTCAAGACAGATTTGAGAAAGATCATGGTCACCATAACCATCTTGTTCGAGAACAACTTTTTTAATAACTTTACCCTTAAGACAGTCTTGAATTTTACTATTTGTAACCCTAGAACCAATAAAGGATTGCTTTTTTTTATAACCTTTTGTTTTGGAAACACCAAAATTATTTAGATCTTTTAAGGGTCTTTCTTTGCCAATAGTATAATCAGTTTTTTTAAATCTGCCCCAAAGCCAATTCCATAATCCAGTCCACATACCTATTTTTTCTAAATCTTCGGCTTCATCATCTTCGGTAATGGCAGGAGCAGTGGAACCATCAGAGCTAACAATACATTTATTAACAGTAGTTGTAGGTGTAAGGCTTTGAGCAAAAACGGTTGGAGATGATAAAAATAGTAAAAAAAATAAAAAAATGATTATAAAATGTTTCATTAGCTGGGAATATTAAAATCAGTAACATTAGCACCAGTAAAAGCGCTGATGAATTTCATAATTATAAAAGAGAGAATAACGCCAGCTAGGCCCATTATTGACAAGGTTAAGGTGGAAGAAGCTTTGGCTGTTTTTTTGGGATCACCACCAGAATTCATCCATTTAAAACCGCCCATTATAAACATAATAAAAAAAGTTACCCCAGCAAAATAGAGGATTGCTTGGGTAAAATTTTGGAAAAGACATTCAAAACCTTGGATGGTGGCAACATCAGTACTAGTAACGCACCTACTATTCCAATTGGAAGCGGCAAAAACCTGTTTAGGAATAAATATTCTTGAAATTAAGTTCATAAAATAATTATACTATAAAAACCTACCCCTCCCTTAAAAAAGGAGGGGTTTGTTTTTTAAATTCTCATTACAAATTTTTTATGTCTGGTGAATGTGGTCGCCCACGTTCAAGGCTATAAAAAATTGTAATTTCTAATTTAAAATATGAGTTGTTGAATTTCAATTTTTATTAAAACTTGGGAAGAACGATATCGCCGAGAATAGTAATACCAAAAAGAGAGCTAATAACTCTGATAATTGCCCAAGCAGAAAAAACAACAACTAGACCAATTAAAGCATTGGTAATACCAGAACGAGCAGAAGCAACTTTTTTCTCATCGCCACCTGAAGTAATCCATTTAAGACCACCAAAGACTAGTATGAAGAAGAAAATTATAGAAACAACAATAAAAATTAAACTTATAGAACCAGAAATCATACCACTAGGAGTTAGATTGACAAGATTGTCAACACCACTTCCAGGCACAGGTTTTATATTTATGGTGCCTTGGGCAAATACTGGGCCGATTATGGCTCCCAACTGGATTTTGTTTTTTATTTCTTTAATCATATATATGTTTAATAACTATTGATTAATAATAGCAATAATTAGAAAAATATCAAAGGGTTGGCCATGGCATAGATAGACCGCTTAAACCACTAATGCCAAAAATAGTTCCAAGTAGCTTGACGATAACAAAAACAGAAAAAATTACAACAAGTCCGATTAAAGAATATTTAATATTATCTATAGCTTCTTCATATTTTTTAGGATCGCCATTTGAGGAAATTATTTTTAAACCACCAAGAATAAATCTAAAAACGAAATAGACAATACTAATTATGATAAAAATGGAAAGAATAGTTTGGATGACTTTGTTGGTATAAGGTACTGGATCTGAGGCTATATTTATAGTTCCTGGTACGGCTGGGTTGGTGATTCTAGCGTAGACAGTTTTAGTTAATGACATATTATTTGATTGGAGTTAAAACATTATTTAAATTAAAAGCATCATTAATTCCAAGAAGTTTACTAATTAAAGCACCAATAGTATAGGCTAAAACAACGATAGCTAGGCCTAGAATATTATTGGTTATCTTTTTTTTACTAGCATCTATGGCTTTTGGATCGCCTTGAGATGACATAAAGGAAAAACCAGAAATAATAATTTGAATAGTGAAGTAAATAACAGCAACAATAGTAAGAATACCAATAGCTTTACTAATAATTAATTCTAAGGTGTTAACAGGATTTTTAATTACTTGGACGCCTGGACCTTTGAGTTGATAAGCTAGTAAGTTATTTTTCATGGGGTAATGGTTGGGTTAAGAATGTCTATATTGAGAACATTACCAAGAGCTCCAGCAATAATAAAAGCAGAAGCAACAATAGCTATACCTAAAAGGCTTTGCCAAATAGTTGACCAAGCTTTGTGAGTTTTTTTTTCATCACCACTGGCACCAAGCCAAGTGAAACCAGCAAGTATTATTTGAATAACAAAAAAAATACCAGCAACAGCTCCAGCTAGTTTAAAAATAGTATTTAAAAAGACAAAAACTCCATTACCGTTGCCACCACCTGCAGCTTCCAACTTGGTAATTGCGTCTGGTGCTTTTATATTTCCAAAAAGAGCAAACATATTTATAGATTTGAATTTAATATTTGAAGTCCAGTGATGATTTCAATAATTTTAATAATCGAATAAGATAAAAAGACTATGGCAAATCCGATTAAAGCATTGGTAATGGCTTTTTGGCCTTGACCAGCTTTTTTTGGGTCAGATTTGCCTGCATTAATTATAAAAGTAATTCCACCAAAAAGCAAAAGACCCAAAAGGATAATTCCGGCAACCATAAGTGAATATTTAAGGATAATAGAAATAAAAATACCAACACCATTGTTGCCATATTTACTACCAAGAGTTTCACTGGAATTACCTAATTTGATTTGATCAAGACTAAAAACTGCTAAAACGGGTTTCATATTTATAAAAATTATACATTAAATATTGATAATTAACGTCTTTGAATATAATAATTCGTCTAAATTTTTTCATGCTCGACCCCTTCGGTAAATGCACCTCGGATACTGCGCGTGAAAAATCTTTAGACTCATCATTATTTATTCATTAATAATTGGTACTTTTTTTTATAAAAACGGTGTTATAATACGCCACTTTACTAGTTGATTAGTATATTGGTTAATTAGTTTATTAGTTGGTAAAATTAATTATGAAAAAAATAGTTGCCCCACTATTAGTGATAGTATTTGGTATTTGGTATTTAGTATTTAGTATAAAGCTTGTTGAGGCTAAAACACCAATAATTACACCGACAGTTATAGCAACTCCAAGTGCAGTTTCAATCCCAACAGAGGAACCAACAGTTA
Source organism: uncultured Gammaproteobacteria bacterium (assembly GCA_964408995.1). Taxonomy (GTDB): domain Bacteria; phylum Patescibacteriota; class Microgenomatia; order UBA12405; family UBA12405; genus WARW01. The sequence goes on from CAYPBP010000007.1 coordinate 37,720, forward strand.
ATATTACTGAAGCTAAGAGTCAAAAAATTGATTATCAAGTAACAAAATGGAATGGTTTTAATAGTTTTAAATGGATGATTAGGTTTGCTATAGATCGAGGAGTGGCCACAAATACGATTGTTTTATTATTGTTATTGCCTTTAATTGCAACTTTGGTTTCATTTTTGCATTATGTGGTGGGTTTGTCGGGTTATGGAATTTTTATGCCAACTATGATTGCAGTTACTTTTTTGGCAACTGGAGTGGCTGGAGGATTGCTTTTATTTGCATTAATTTTGGCTATATCTTTGATTGGTAATGTAATTTTGAGAAAGCTTAAAATACATTTTTGGCCAGCTAGAGCTATAAACTTAATGTTTATTGCTTTGGGTGTTTTTGGATTGATGGTTTTGACTAGCTTTGTAAATGTTTTTGATATAAGTGATATTTCTATTTTTCCAATATTATTTATGATTTTATTGGCAGAAGAATTTGTGAGAACTCAATTGGTTAAAAGTAAAAACGAGGCTAAGAATTTAATGATAGGAACAATTGTATTGGCTATTGCTGGAGCGATGATTATGAATTTTGATTGGGTTCAAGAAATAGTTTTGAAGAACCCAGAACTAATTATATTAATAGTATTAGTGTCTAATTTATTGATTGGAAATTATTCTGGGATTAGATTGACAGAAATAAAAAGGTTTAAAGAGGCAATTCGTTCTAGTTCTAAACCCACCACCCGATAAATCGGGAGCCTCCCTTGAAGAAGGGAGGCCTTAATTAATTTAAAATAAAATGTTTGGAATAAATTTAAAAAAATATCGACAGTTTCTGACCAAAAATGAGAGAAATAAGGTCTATTTGAGAAAAAATAGCTCTAGCGGAAAAGCAATTGCTGATAGTAAGTATAGAACTAAAAAACTTTTATCTAAAAATGGAGTATCAGTACCAGAGTTGATAACTAGATTTAAAACAGAACAAGAATTGTCAAAATTTAGATGGGAAGAATTAGAAGGTAACTTTGTGATTAAGCCAGAATCTGGTTATGGTGGAGAAGGAATTTTGATTATTAGAAAAAGAGGGAAATATGCAGGAGATTGGCAAAAAATGAATGGTGATGTAATAAACAGTACAGATTTGCAATTACAATGTCAGGAAATTTTAGCAGGTAAATATAGTCTTCATGCGATGCCAGATAGAGTTTTGGTTGAAGAAAGAATTAAAATTCATCCTTTGTTTTTGGCACTAACCAAATCTGGAACACCAGATGTTAGAGTGATTGTTTATAATAATGTGCCAGTGATGGCTATGCTTAGAATTCCAACTGAGAAAAGTAGTGGTAAAGCTAATTTACATCAAGGGGCAATAGGTTTGGGAGTGGATTTGGCAACTGGAATTACAACTTTTGGAATTGAAAATGGTGAATCTATATATCGAATTTATGATTATGGGAAAAAGAAAAAAAGAAAGGTTAATGGAATAAAAATTCCTTTTTGGAGAGAGATTTTAGAGACAGCCATTAATTGTCAAAAAGCAGTTCCAAGTTTAGGTTTTATGGGAGTGGATGTGGTTTTGGATAAAGAAAAAGGTCCAATGGTTTTGGAAGTAAATGCTAGACCGGGTTTATCAATTCAAATTTGTAACAAAGCTGGTTTAAAATCGAGAATTGAAAAAATTGATGAAATGAATGTTAGAAGTGTGGATCATGCAATTACTTTGTCTAAATATTTATTTGGAGAAAGTTTTTTTGAAAAAGTTGAAGAAAAAGAGAAAAAACAAACGGTTCAACCAATTGAAGTAATTAAAATTAAAATTCCAAAAGGCTTTCAACCTTTATTACAAAAAAGTCCAATAATAAGACAAGGTAAACATAGGGTGGTTGATGTTAGAGCAAAAATTGATACCGGGGCATTTAGAAGTTCAATTGATAGAAATTTGGCCGAAAAGTTGGGATTATTAACTAAAGATAGAATTTTGTATTATCGAAATTATAAATCTAGTTTAGGAAAACATATAGATAGACCAGTAATTGGAATTATTTTTTGGCTTAATGGGAGAAAGATTATGACAGCGGTGAATGTGGCTGATAGAGAAAAATTGAGAACTAAATTTTTATTAGGTAGAAAAGATTTAGGTGGTTTTTTAGTTAGTGCAAAAAAATAAAATGAAAATAACTCGTTTAAATTTTTTTAAAATGAATTATCCCGCAGTTGCGGGATGGTCAGTTATTTATAATTTAAGTAAAAATTTATGAAGACCAAAATAGCATTGTTCTTTGGAGGGAAGATTAGCCAACATTTGGTATTGGTAAAAAAAGCAGCTAAAAAAATAGGGGCTGAATTGGATTTGATTTCTTATAATCGAGTTAGTTTTGATACTGAAAGTGGTCAAATTAAAATTAGAGATCATATATCGCTAGAAAAGGATATTCATAAAAAAGCTAAAGATTTAAATGATTATAGGGTGATATTTTTTAGAACTACTGGAAAACACTGGGAAGAAGTTAATTTAGTTTTGGATGCAGTTTTTGAAAATATAAAATCGGGAAAAACAATTATAGTTGACCCTTTGGTTAATATTGGAAGACCATCTGATGCTTGTAAGGCTTGGCAAATGTTGAATTTGAAAAAAGCTGGGATTGATGTACCAAAAACAATTTATGGAAGTTTGTGGTATTTATATGAAAGTGTAAATGATTTTTTTCAATTTCCGGTGATTTTAAAAGGTAGTGGTGGAGATAGGGGAACTAGAGTTTATAAGGCTGATAATTTAGAAGAGTTGGAAAAATTAGTGAGAGATTTAAGAAAAAGTGAAACTGAAGATGGGAGAAGATATATGTTGCAAGAGTATATTCCAAATGATGGAGATTATAGAATTTTGGTTTTGGGAGAAAAAGTGTTGGGAGTAATGAAAAGAAGTAGCCAAAGTAAATCTGAATTTAAAAATAATTATTCGGCTGGGGGAAAAGTCGAAGTGGCTGATTTGCCAGAAGAGATTAAGCAGTTGGCAGTTAAAGCAGCTAAAGTTTGTGGACTAGCAGTGGCTGGAGTTGATGTGGCTTTTAGAAATAATGATTTTTCAAAACCAATAATTTGGGAAGTTAACAAAGGTCCTCAATTTAAAGGTTTCATGAAAGCAACTGGAATTGATGTTCCAGCTGAAATAGTTAAGTTTTTAATAGGTCTAAACCCCTCTGTTCCCCGCGGCAGCGGGGAACATCTCCCCTTGAAGAAAGGGAGAAATATAAATTAAAAATTGGATTATCCCGCAGTTGCGGGATGATCAGTTATTATAAATTAAGTCAAAATTAAAGATGATCAAAAAAATAGTTACTTTTACAATGTCTTTAAGACAAAGCCAATTTGAAGTTGATAGGTTAGAACATGAAGCTAGAGAATTAGGAGTGGAGGTTAATAGAGCTCTTTATAAAGACTTAACTTTTAATGTGGAAAATGGGAAAACTAAGGTTTTTATTAAAGGAGAAGAAATTAATGGTCAAAATACTTTGGGAATGTGGTTTAGAGTAGCAGGAACAAGATCAGGTAAATATACTGAAGCTAGAAATTTGGCTATAAGACTTTTGCAAAAAGAAGTTTTTGCGGCTAATAATGGTGGTTATTTAAATTGGACTAGAATGGGTAAAATTAGTCAACATGGAGTATTTATAGGAAACGATATTCCAGTAATCCCAACTAAGATTTTTTATACCAAAGAACAAGTTTTACAAAGTAATATTGGGGATGATTTTGGATGGCCAATTATTGCTAAACATGAAAAAGGTTATCAAGGCAAATCAGTTCGAAAATTGGATGATTTTTCCGAATTAAAAAAGTTTGTAAGACGAATTAATGAAAAAAATGTGGGTATGTTTTTGTGGCAAAAATGTTTACCAACCAGATGGGATTTGAGAATAATTGTTTTAGATGGAAAAGCGATTGGAGCCATGAAAAGATCAGCAGTGGGGGATGAATTTAGAAGTAACTTTAGTTTGGGTGGGGAGGTTGAAGTTTGGGATTTGTCACCAAAAGACAGAGAAATTGCCCAAAAAGTGGCTAAGGTTTGTGGATTGGATTATTGTGGAGTGGATATTATGAAAGATAATGAAGGTAATTCTTATGTTTTGGAAGTTAATCGACAATGTCAATTCCAGGGATTTGAGAAGTCGACTGGAATTAATGTAGCCAAATTGGTAGTAGAAATGTTTTTAAAAAGACAGTAAACTTTCAAAATGAAATTACTATATATTTTTCTAATCTCAATGGTACCTTTAATTGAACAAAGAGGGGCAATTCCGATTGGAATACTTGGTTATAAATTAAATCCGGCTTTAGTTTTTATTGTTAGTTTGTTGGGAAGTTTCGTACCTGCACCGTTTATATTTTTATTTTTTAACAAAATTTTAGCTTGGATGAAAAAAGCTAAATTTTTACCAAAATTTACTGATTTTATTGAAAAAAAGGTCCAAAAAGGGGCAAAAAAAGTGGAAAAGTATATGGAAATTGGATTAACTTTGTTTGTAGGGATTCCATTACCAACAACAGGTCTTTGGACTGGGACAGCAATTGCCGCCTTTTTAGGTTTGGATTTTAAAAAATCGATGCTTTGTGTATTTTTGGGAGGAGTAATTTCGGCTATTTTAATAACAGCAATTTGTATATTGGCTCCGGCAATGATGTCGTTTTTAGGATTACATATTTAGAATTATTTTTTTTACTGTATTTAAAATTACTGAGGTTATTGCTACAATAGGTTTACTTTTAGGGTGATTAGCTCAGTTGGTTAGAGCACTGTCCTGATAAGACAGGGGTCGGAGGTTCGAGTCCCCCATCACCCACAAAATAGTATTTTGTATTAAGTATTTGGTATTTTAAATTTAATTTTTCGTTTTGGTAGAATTAAGGACATGAGGAAGATTGTTTTAGCTTTGATTTTTATTTTAGTTTTAATTATTGTGGGGGGGATTGGTTATTTAGTTTGGGGTGGAAATGGAGAATTTTTGAATCCATTATCGAGTAAAAAAACGATTATTAATCACAAAAAAGACGTCAAGGTGACTGGTTTTTTGCCAACTTGGATGATTGGAAAAACGACGGAATATACAAATGAAGTTGATACTTTAATATTTTTAGGAATAGAAGTGGATGAAAAAGGAAACTTAATTTGGGATAGTCAGGCTAAAAAAATAAATAGTGAAAGTTATTTAAAGCAAAAAGATTTGATTTGGGAGAATGGAGGTAAGAATATTTTGGGGGTTAAATTGTTTAAAGATGAAAAATTGGATAAATTATTAGGTTCCCAAGTGGCAAAAACTAACTTAATTAATCAGTTAAGTGAAGTTTATAAAACCAATAAATTTGATGGAATTAATATTGATTTTGAATATCAGAGAAATCCGTTGGGAGTTTTATCAGAAGAAATGAATAGTTTTTTAATCCAATTAAAACAAGAAGAGTTAGGAGAAATTAGTGTGGATGTGTTTGTTAATACTATTAATAAGGGATCTAAAGACCAGATTAATAAATTAGTTAGTTTGGTTGATTATTTGATAATAATGGCTTATGATTTTCATCGACCTGGGGTGGATTTTGCTGGTCCAGTGGCACCAATTGGAGCACCTATTGGGAAAAGAAGTATTCTAGAATCAGTTAAAAATATTACAGATTTAGAAATTGATAAAAATAAGATAGTTTTGGCTTATCCTTTATATGGTTATGAATGGAAAACTTATGGAAGTGAATTTGGAGCTGCTATTAAAAGAGGTTGGTCAGCTTTGGCAACTTATAAGAGGATGAAAGAGTTTAAAAATATAAAATGGGATGAAGAGTCAATGACTCCATGGGTATATTTTGAAGAAAATGGAGAAAATCATCAGATTTATTTTGAAAATTGGGAAAGTATTAATCGAAAAATAAAATTAGCTTTGAATAATCAAGTTGGAGGGGTGGGTTTTTGGGCTTTGGGCTATGAGGGAGAAGACAGAGAAATGTGGCAGAAATTAAATCAATTGTTGAAGTAAATTTGAGTGTTGACGGCGATATTCAAATTAGGTAGAATACCTTCACTTATCGAGATGCTAAAAGCCAAACTAAAAATTAACCAAAAAATTCATATAGGAGGGTTGTGGATTTGAAATAAGGAGGTTAATTTTGTAAATATGGCCGAAGGCATTGAGCTTTCGGTTTTTTTTTGACCGAAAAAGTACTTTGAAGATAGCGAAGCGGGCCTGTGGCTTAGTTGGTTATAGCGCCTCATTTGCAATGAGGAGGTCGGGAGTTCGACTCTCCCCAGGTCCACTCAATTTTAATTAATAATTAAAAATTAATAATTAAGAATTGAACTTAGAAATAAGGGAAAAAAGAAATTTGTTCCCTTAAACTAAGTATTTGTACATTAACAATTTATTGAATCGAAGTAATTTAATTTCAATTTCGTTTATTCTTGGCAACTAAATTGAGTTGCCAAATATTGAGAAAAGTTTTAATAAAGCAAATGGTGGATGCCTTGGTTGCTAAAGCCGAAGAAGGACGCGGAAGACTGCGAAAATTGTTGGGGAGTCGTCAACAGACAGTGATCCAACAGTATCCGAATGGGGAAACCCCTCTGATCGAAATATCAGAGATGCACAACGTAAGTTGGAGCATGGTAAGTCGGGGAACTGAAACATCTAAGTACCCGGAGCAAAAGAAATCGTATGAGATTCCGTTAGTAGCGGTGAGCGAAAACGGATGAGCCTAAACCATATCGCAAGATATGGGGTTGCAGGGTCTGGTATAAGGACTAGAAAAATTATAAGAACACTCTGGAATGAGTGGCCGAAGAGAGTGAAAGCCTCGTATTTTAAAATTGAGTATAGTTTGACCGGATACCTAAGTACCGCGGGACACGTGAAATGTCGCGGGAATCTGGGGGGACCAACCTCCAAGGCTAAATACTTTAGC
>CAYPBP010000008.1:0-44175 GCA_964408995.1 uncultured Gammaproteobacteria bacterium
AAGGTATCCGTACTGGAAGGTGCGGATGGATCACCTCCTTTGAGGTTTTGTTCTCGATCGAAAGATCGGAACCATACTCAACCATTCAAAAGTCGCAAGACTTAGGGTGGCTTTCTGGTACTAACAGTTCGACTCTAAACAAGTGAAACTTAATTTTAAATTTGAAAACCCCGTTAATGCGGGGTTTTTTGATATAATAGCGAATATATTTTGAGAGTTTCTCGACTAAACAAATACATGGAAATAGATAAAAATAATCTCCCACAACACATTGCTATTATTATGGACGGTAATCGTCGTTGGGCTGCCAAGCACAGTCTCTCAGTCGGTGAAGGCCACAAAGCCGGAGCTAATAGTTTTGAAACTATTATGAATCATTGTCTTGATATTGGTATTAAATATTTAACAGTTTATGCTCTTTCAACCGAAAATTGGAAGAAACGCTCTCCAGAAGAAGTTAAAGGAATTTTTGATTTATTAGTTTATCTTGTCAGTAATAATTTCAAAAATTATTCTAATGCTGGTATCAAACTAAATATTTTAGGTAATTTTAATGTTTTTCCTAGTTATGTCATTAAAGCCATAAAAAAATCACTTTCTGTCAAAGTTGATAATCCCAAACTAGTTGTTAATATTGCCCTGAACTATGGTGGTCAAGATGAAATTATTAATGCTGTTAAAAATATAATTAAAGATGGAATTAAATCAAGTGATGTTAATGAAGAATTATTTTCTAAATATCTTTATACTCATGGTCAACCAGATCCAGACTTAGTTGTCAGACCAGGTGGGGAAGTTCGTACTTCTAATTTTCTCATTTGGCAATCATCTTATTCAGAACTTTATTTTACTGATGTTTTTTGGCCAGATTTCACTCCAAAAGAATTAGAAAAAGCTATTTTTTGGTATCAACAAAAAGATCGCAGGATGGGCAAATAAAAATCAATAAATAATTTTTTCCTATTATCAAAAAGGAGATACTCTTCAACAACAGGGAGAATAATTTTACATAAACTTCACACCCAATATTGTTTCTGCAATTTTAGCCGCAAAATAAGAAATAAAAATAATCAAAAACCCAATTAAAGATCCCGTTATTTTTCCAAATCCAGATTTTGTTTTATCAGCATTTCCTGCCGAAGTCATTAATTCAATTCCACCACTAATTAAATTTATAAGTAATATTAATCCTGCTATTACATATATATATGGTAAAAGATCACTAATTATATCTGCAAGAGTTTTGTTTTCAAATTTAAAACCAGTTCCTGAATAAGTTGGTAAATTCATATTAATTTATTCCTGGAATTTTTAAAATATCAACTGCTAGTAATCTTAAAATAAATAATCCAAAAATACAAACCGAAAGACCAATAATAGCGGAGGTAATTGTTTCTTTTGCTCCTTGAACTTTTTTTTCATCTCCACTAGACGATGCTATTAATATAAAACCATAAACCATTAACATAAAAGCAATTCCACCAGCTATTCCAAAGATATTTTTTAATAACCAAGGAACAAATAAATTTAGAGTCATAGGGATACAACCTAAGCCTGTGTTTATAGCGTAATTACTACAACCATCATAAGGATCATAATTACCAGCTGCTATAGCTATTTTTTTAAAAACAAATCCGAAATTTATCAAAAAAACTATAAACAATAATATTCTTCTCTTAAGCATATCTAAAGTATAACAAATGTTAAAATTAATCTGTGTATTTAACTTCTAAAAAAATATTAATAATTATTTTAATTTTTTTATCTACCTTTTTTATTGTCAAACCCATTTTTGCCGATGAAGTTGATGATTGCATTAAAAATAATCCCAATAACCAAGATTCCTGTATTTCTTTAATTGGTAAAAAAATTAGTGACTTAGAAAAAGCCCTTAATCCTTTAAAAAGTGAATCCACTGGTCTTCAGTCAAAAATCAATTTAGCCAAATCACAAATTATCCAAATTGAAAAACAAGCAGTTACACTTAGCCAACAATTAGTTGAAAAAGAATCTGAATTAGAAGTTCAAAAAGTTCTTTTAGCTGAAAGAGTCAAACGATATTACAAAAACAGTAAGAAATTTAATTCATTTTTAATTTTCTTTTCCAATAATGAAAATGGTTCATTATTTCAGCAATATGCTTGGTATCAATCAATTATTTCCAAAGACAAAGATACTATCACTCAATATTCATCAGAAATTAAAGTTCTAAATGATAATAAAAAAAAACTAGAACTAGAGAAAGTTAAATTAGCAAAAATTAAAACTGACCTTGAATCTCGTTTTGGTTTTTTAGTCAATGAAATTAAAAAAGCTGAAATTTATAAAGCTGAATTATCTGCTAAACAAAAAGAATTAGAGGCTAAAAAATTAGCCAGTTTGAATCTTCCTACTAGTGTTGGTTCTGGTACTATGATGTGTACTGACGATCGTAAAACTGACCCTGGTTTTGGTAGTGGCTTTGCTTTTTTCACTTTTGGTATTCCACATCACGTTGGTCTAAATCAATATGGTGCCTATGGTCGAGCTAAGGCTGGTCAAAATTACAAAGATATTCTAAATGCTTATTTTAATAATGTTTCTATAGAGAAAAAACCAAATATAAATATAAATGTTAAAGGTTTTGGATCCATGCCACTTGAACAATATCTTCTAGGAATTTATGAAGTTCCCGAGTCTTGGCCAATTGAAGCTCTCAAAGCCCAAGTTATTGCTGCTAGATCCTATGCTCTTTCCTATACCGACAATGGTGCCAAAGAAATTTGTACCACTCAAGCTTGTCAAGTTTATAAAGGTGGCAACAAAGGCGGCCAATGGGAGCAAGCTGTCAAAGCCACAGAAGGTGAAACCCTAGTCCAAGGTGGTCAAGTAGTCACTGCTTGGTTTGCTTCTACTTCTGGTGGCTACACTTACACATCTTCCGATATTGGCTGGAAAGCAACTGGTTGGACCAAAAATTTAAGAGACACTTCTGGAGATATTAACTCTTTTGATGATTTACATAATAAAGCTTATGACAAAGATTCCCCTTGTTTTTATTCCGCCCAAGGTTATCGTAAAGAATATAATAAATCAGCTTGGTTAAAACCTAGTGAAGTTGCCGATATTGCCAACGCTATTCTTTTATCTCAAAGAGATCCTTCTATTAACAATAATCTTTTGCCTCCAGATCAAGGTGGGTGGAGCATTGATAAAGTCAAAGAAGAATTAAAAAGTCGGGGAGTCACTCCATACAATAGTATAAGTTCTGTTTCTATTTCTTGGGATAAAGGTTCTGGTCGAACTACTCAAATTTCTCTTTCTGGCGATGCTGGTTCATCAAGTTTTGATGGTTCCACCTGGAAAAGTTATTTCAATTCTCGGGCTCCAGCTAATATTGCTATCGTTGGCCCACTTTTTAATGTTGAAAAAAGATAATTTATATTTATCAATTATTTTTCCCCGTCTTGTCAAAGAAGGGGTTAGGGGAAGATTGGTTTTATGATTTTAATTTATGCTTTTTCTAATCAATGGGGGACAAACATCTCCCATCGAGTTTTATTAGAATTGCAAAAAATCTTGCCCCCGTCTTATCAAAGAAGGGGGATTGGGGGGAAGATTGAATTCCAACTAATCCGTTTTCATCCTCGTAGTTTTTTTGAAAAATATATTAAGCGTAATAATTATAATTTAATTATTGGTCTGGGTGATTTTTGGGGTGACATAAATAGAATTCGAATCGAAACTCAAAGTTTTAATAAATATGGTGATGCTTCTATTGATGCTTTTTCTCCAATTACTTTAGAATTAACTTTACCCGAAGTTGATTTAGTTGATCCCCAAAAATTTTTTATTAGTGAACACATGGGCACTTATAATTGCAATTGGATTGCTTTTCAAATTCAAAAAGAAATTAATTCCCATCAACCTCAAACTTCTCAACTTTTTTTTCACTTACCAAAAAAACTTAAAGCACCAGAAATTGCTGCGGATATTACCAATTTATTAGTTAACAACCACTTGCTATAATATCTTATGGCTCGTTCCAGAGATTTAGATAATATTGCCCCAGATAATTTAGTTGTTTCTCAAGAAATTAAAGAAAAAAAAGAAGAAAGTTTAATAAAGAAAGAAACTAACAAGCCAATAATTAATGAAGAATTTCCAAACGAGTTTTATGATATTTTAGGTCACACTAAAAGCCCTTTTTCTGCCTTTTTAGTCAATCCAAAGATTTTTACTTTTATCGAACGAGACGAAAATGAAGAGATTTACTTAGCTGTCAGACCTCATCCAGTTATTAACATATCTTGGATTTTAATTTCAATTGTTATGATCTTCGTCCCATTTTTCTTCAAATACTTTACTTTTCTAAATTTCCTTCCTCTCCAATATCAGTTTGCATTAATTCTTTTTTGGTATTTACTTACTTTTGTTTATGCTTTTCAACAATTTTTGTCTTGGTATTTCAATCTTTTTATAGTTACTGACCATAGGGTTGTTGATATCAATTTTAACAATCTTTTAAACAAACATTTTGCCGAGGCTAATTTGGATATGATTCAAGATGTTTCCTCTTGTGTTCGTGGTCTTTCTGGCACATTTTTTAACTTTGGTGATGTTTTAGTTCAAACTGCTTCTGAAATCAATCAAATAACTTTTGAAAAAGTTCCCAATCCAGAAAAAATAATTAAACTCTTAAAAGATTTACGTAATCCAAAAAAAAATGAATGATATTTTAATTACCAGCAGTATTAATAATTATTTTTTTCTTTTAATAAAAGCTCTTTTTATTATTTTTTCTTTTGTTTACTTAGTTTTTTCTCTAATTGTTGTCAAACAAGTTACTTCTATGTCTAAAAGCATAACTGACACTTTTAACCCTATTTTAGTCATTTTTTCTTATATTCATCTTCTTTTTTCAATAATACTGACTTTAACCATGTTTGGATTGTAGTATCATTAATTAATGCATTTTACTTGTCGTTCATTTATTGGAGATTCAAAACTAAAATCATGGTCTCGTTTTTGGGAAAATGATCCAGATGATCCATTCTTAAAATCAACCAAAGGCCATCTCTTTGCTCTTGTTAATCTTAACTCAAACGAAGAAAAAGATTTGAATTCCATTGGTCACGATATTAATTTTGAGTTTAACCAAACTTATTTTAGCCCCGAAACTAGTTCAGATATTTTTACCAACATCAAACAATCAATCAATTTTATTATCAACAATCCTCTTTATTCCGAATACAAAATAGATTTTATTGTGGCTGTTGTTTTAAATAATCAAGTTTATTTTGGCACTTTTGGAAATTGTAAAGTCATTTTCAAAAGGCAAAGTCAAATCAGTATTTTATTAAATGGCCTTGAAAATCAAGTTGATACTCTTGTTGGTCCAATTAGGTCCAAAGATAGATTCTTTTTATCCACTAATGCTTTTTTTGAAAAAGTAACTTGGCAAAAAATTAAACAATTTATTTCCGATTCAAAAATTCAAAATATCGAAGAAAATTTCTTAACAACTATTTATTCACTAGACGATCAAAAAGATTTAAATGCTGCTTTTATTCAAGTTGAGCCAGAAGATGATGAAATTGTAGATGATTTACCAAAAGAAGTTGAGGAAACTCAAACTAATTTAGAAACTTCTTCTCCAACTGCAACCGAAAATCCAATAATTGAATCAAACAAACCCAAATTTAATTTTGTAAAAATTATTCAATTAATTAAAAAAGTTAAAAAAAACGATTCAGTTTTTATTTCTCACCATGAAACCAGCGAGACTAATAAAAGAAAAAAACTTAGTCTAATTTTTGGCATTGTATTAATTATTGGTTTATTTTTAAGCATTTATTTTGGTTATCGAAAAAATCAAGCTCAAAAAATTGAAAGAGAATATCAAACTTTAAAAACCCAAGTTGAAAAAGAAATTGATAATATCAATAAAATTAAAAGTTTAAGCATCGACGAAGCCAGTCAAGCGGCCAATCAAACCAATCTCCTTGTTCAAAAAATGGCTACCCTACAAGTCCATCAAGACGAAGTTAAAAACTATGATTCTCAATTAAAAAATATTCTTTCTCAAACTGGTTCAGATATTGGTATTGCTCCAGATTTTTTATACGATACCAAAAATATTGCCAATAATTCCCAATTTCAAAAATTAATTTTTAATGATAATAAAATTTATCTTCTCGATTCAAATAATGGTCGAGTTGACTATTTTGACATTAACAACAAATCAACCAAATCAGTTTTAATTTCCGAAAAAATCAAATCAGCTATTAATTTTACTTTGGACAAAACTAATCTTTATTTATTAAACAAAGATTCTATTAGTCTTTTTGAAAAAGATAATCTCACTAGTAAAATCGATCTTACCGCCGACAGTGTTTCTCCCACTGATTTTAAATTTTGGAATGGGGCTGCCTATGTTCTTGATTCTTCAAATCAAACAATCTGGAAATATAATCCCAACTCAACTGGTTTTTCCAAAGCTCAAAATTGGTTAAAAAATGATGCCAAGTTAAATATAGGTGCCATTTCTTTAGCTATTAATGGTCAAATTTGGGTGCTTCATCAAAGTGGTTTAGTTGTGCCTTATTCAAGCGGAGTCAAATCAAATTTCAAAGTTAGTCAAGCTTCCAATTTCACTAAAACCAATAATTTAGATGTCACTTTGGAAAAAGATTTAATAACTTTTGTTGACAATGAAAACATTATTTATGTTTATCAAAAAACAGGGGAATTACTTTCTAAATACAATCTCGGTAATCTAAAAGTTCTCGATTTAGCTTTCAACGAAATCAACAATAATATTTACATTCTCTGTTCCGACCAGAAAATATATTTAATTAAATTCCAACCATAATTTTAAGTTATACTATTCTTATGGTTTCTAACCTCATTTTTTTAATATATTCAAATATTAATGCCTGAAGCAATTTCTCCTGTAGTTGACAATAAAAAACCAGAATCAACCGCTCATCGTTTAAAAACATCTACGAAGAAACTTTTAAATCAAGAAATTACTTCAAAACAAGCCCTTAAATTAATTATCAATAAACACAGACAACAAGATGCAATTGGAATTAAAAAACTTGAAGGAATTTTAGGTATTAAATCAAAATCATCACAATCAGAATCTACACCTATTTTAGCAGAAGATTCAGTTGTAAAAGATGATTATTTTATTCAAAAAGAAAAAGAATATTTTAATAAAGAAGGCAATTTATTTAAATATGCAAAAGATAGAATGTCTTGTCATGATCGACGATTTTATTTACCATATGAAGATATTCCTTCAATTTCGACTTTCTTAAAACTAAAAAAATCAGGAGTAGACAACCCTACAAAATTTTACAAAGTTTTACGTCATAGATCGTTTGATAAGGATGAAATTACGAATCAAGATTTAATTAATAGTTATAAAGGAATATCTCCAGAAAAAATAGCCATAGGTATTGATCGTTTGGAGTTTTTAGGATTGGGATACATAGATACACATTCTTCAAAATCAAAAGAAATAGTATCAGCACTTGCTGATATTCCTATAGAAAATTTTAATAATGTTGTCTCTCAATTAGATCATTTCCCTTTTTTAAATGAAAGCCAGTCTCTTTGGTCAATACCACAAACAACAGAAAATAAAAATTCTTTTATAGATGGTCTTTTATCCGATTTTAAAAATGGTTACCTTGATCCACAAACCAAAAACAAACTAGATTTTATGAATAATATGTGTGTTTTAAAAAAAAGTAATTATGTAACTGATGATTTTTTAAGAAATACAATTACAGTTATTGGCAAATCCAAAAATCATACTGAAGATTTTGATGGGGGTTGGTTGTTAGATATGCTAGATAAAAATAACAAAATCTCTTTTGGTCCGACAATGGATATTAAGGCAATAGATGAAAATATTTTAGACAATAATTTAAAATATTTTTTCAAAAAAATTGACGGCTTGGAGAATATTGATACTTTTATTAACCAGTTATCTCCTGATCGAATAAATAAACTTTTAAAAAGTGATGATTTTAAAACACAAGAAAAAGTTATTTTTTCAATTTATCGAAGTAATTTAAAAAAAGACTATTCTCTTAATAACTCAGACGACATTAAAGATTTATTTTCAAGTAAAAACTTAGATTTTTCTAGATACCTAGATCAAGATAATAAACTAAATAGTTCATTATTTGAAACTCTTGTCAAAGAAGATATTCAGTTTAATTCAAGTTTTTTATCAGATGAAAATATGACCAATTTTTCTCCAGAAGATCAAATTTTTTGGTCAGCATATAAAAATATTATTTCTATCCAGCCAGATTCATATCAACTTAGAAATTTTATAATAGAAAACAAATCAGACTTTTCCAAATTTTTAGATCAAGATAATAAACTAAATAGTTCATTATTTGAAACTCTTGTCAAAGAAGATATTCAGTTTAATTCAAGTTTTTTATCAGATGAAAATATTACCAATTTTTCTCCAGAAGACAAAGTTTCTTGGACAGCATATAGAAATATTATCAATTTTGGTTTTTCAAGTGAAATAAATTCTTTCTTTTTAGAAAACAAATTAGATTTTTCTAAATTTATAGACCAAAATAATAAACCCAATAGTTTGTTATACGAATCTGTTTTTAAAAAAACAAAAAATATAAGTTATCATCTGCGTTCAGACGAAAAGTTAAAACATCTTCCTCCAAAAGATAAAATTTTTTGGAAATCTATGTTTGACAAATATATGTCTCATGATAAAAAAATATGTAGTTATGGATTAGCCAAAAAATTAGTTGATAATAAAAACATTTTAATTAAAGATGCTTCTGATTCTACTTTTATAGACAATATTTTCAATCAATATAGCAAAAAAGCTGAAGGAATAGTTAACGGTTATATCGATTGTATTTCTGCTGGAGTAATTTCTCCTAGCGAAAAGAATTTAGTTTCCGACTTTCTTAAAGATTTTAAAATTATATCCCCAACAATCATTTCAGAATACAAAAAAGCAGTCGATTCAAACACCAGAGATATTTTTATTTCTCATTTAAAAGAAATGACTCAAAAAATGACTTCATCAAAATCTTTAGATAAATCTGACAGAGAAAAACCATATTTTACAGATTTAATCAAACATGTTTACCCCAACAATGTTGGCCATTATACTACTTACGAAAGTAATGATAGTTGTCAAGACAAAAGTGGTGATTTAGGTGAATTTAAAATTGAAGATGTTTACCAAATAGATTTATTGTCTCAAGGTGTCATCAAAGTAAAAGAAAACCAAACATTAGACGAAAATATTCCAATGGAACTTCAAAATCAAATCATAAATGTCATGGAAAAATTACAATCCTTTGGTTTTGATAAAGATAAATCTAATCAATATTTAGAAGGTAGAATTAATGAACAATTAGCAAGAACATCTAATCCAGACATAAATCTCAAAAAAGTTACTTCAACTGAAGATCGTCTATTTCTATTAATAACTGAATCCATTTACGGTTCTAGTCCTATAGATAAGAATGTCATTAAAGAATTAATGATTACTTATCAGTTTACAAAATATGAAGATATCAGAAATTTTATTAAGGGTACTACTGATGTTGTTAATACTTCTAGCAACAAAGATTACGCTCTCCTTTGTCAATTACACAATTTTTACTCTAATCGCATAAAAGATGTTAACAAAAGAATAGTTGAGTCAGCTTCTAAAAACAAAACAATTATTGATTTAATGCCAAAATATTTCCAACAAGAAAACAGACGACAATCTGAATTAAATGTCAAATCATCAATAGATAAATCAAGAATAGACAAACTAGGTCTTGCTCCAAGTTTCATTGATCAAATCACTAGAACCTTAAATCAGCGTATTGAATATGATCAACAAGGTCAAGAAAAACAACATAAATATACCTCAGAAGAAGTCACAAAACTTATCTATGATTATGAAGAAGCTACTCAAGGTTTAAGTCTCGAATTCCCTAGTGACAATAAAAACACTGCTGCTTTCGCAGGTCAATTAAGAGCTCAAAGAGAAAAGACTTTTAATACGGCTAGAACTTTAGGCCAGAAAGATTTTGACCCATTAAATATTCATCTAGGAGAAATTAATCTCCAACAATTAATTGACTCTCAAAACAAGATTAAAAAAGGGGAATACAACCAAGAACAATTCATATCCTATACTGCTCAAAAGTTTATGGATGTGTTTTCTGACGAAGTTTCTAAAATAACAATCGAAACAGGTAAATTCATATCAGAATCTGGTACAACCAGAGAATTACTAAATGGTTACATAACCAAAAGTAAAGAAAGTGCCAATGCTAGAATGGTTGGTGGTGTTTGTGTTTCCGGTGATAATCCAGATAAAGGTAAAAAGAATATGTGGAATATACCAGAGTACTTTCAATTTGTTTTTCAAGATCCAGACAATCTGCAATGCCAAGGTTTAGTCTTAATGCATCACTATATTGAAAAAGGTAAAAAAGTTTTAGCGGTTTCACTCAATCCTTCAAGTACTTATCTTTACTCTGTTGATGAAAGTGCTCTTTTTAAGGGAATCTTATCTCAATTAGAAACTTTTGCTTCTGAAAATAAATTTGATTACATTGTTACTTCCCAAAATAATACTATTAGAACTAATCGTACTGGTGGAAAATTTGAAGAAGCTATTGATAACAGAGTCAGAGAAGTAGGTGAATCTTTTAAGTTTTCTAAACCAAAAAATTTTTCACATAAACCTTCCTATTCGATTCAAGATATGGATATAATCTGGAAATCAGCCACTGTCTAAAAATACCCCGTCTTGTGAAAGAAAGGGTAGGGGAAGATTGAATGTAGGAGCGAGGCGTGACTCGCCCAAATAACACAGGTAGGGATTTGTTAAAATACATCAGATGAAACATTTCAACAAAGAATCACGAGATTATGAATTTATCGCCAAATTTGAAGCCGGCATTGCCTTAACTGGCTCTGACGCCAAATCTTTACGTACCCAAACTCCACAATTCATGAATTCTAAAGTTGAAATTAAAAATGGCATTCCAATTATTTCCAATTTGAAAATTCCTCTTTATAAATTTTCTCAAGGTCAAACAATTGATACTACTAAAGAACGTAATTTATTATTATCTGAAAAAGAAATTGCTAAATTAATTATTTTTAGAAATCAAAAATACATGATTATCCCTATTGCTCTTTTTCTAAAAGGCAAGTGGTTCAAGGTCGAAATAGGGGTTGGTCGCAAAATGCGAAAATACGAAAAACGAGAAAAAATTAAAGCCAAAGAAACTAAAAAAACTCTTCACTAAACTAGATTTTTATCCTAAAAAATGGTATAATCATACATTATCTTGATATTTTTATAACTAAAGATTTTAAAGCTTAGTTTTTTAAAAAGGAATTTTATGCCAAATTGCTCACCAAAAAAAGGAGACATGATTATCGATTTTGATCAAATCAGTGTTGTCTCAAAAATAGAAAATGATTTAGTTTATTATTGTTCTTTAATCAAAGACACCAATAAAGGCAATATTTCTAGCACTATTCCTCTAAGTAACCTTTCCAAAGCTGGTATTCGCTCTCTTTTAACCAAAGAAGAGATCGAAGCTTTTATGAAAAGTTTAGCCAAAGAAGAGCCATTAAATATTCCTTCTTATTCCAACAAAAATAACAACAATAATTTAAAAGAATTTTTGTATTTAAATGATCCACATAAAACTGGCCAACTTTTGATTTATTTAAACCAACGTCAAAAAACCCCTATTTATTCCAAGGCCGATCAATTAATTTTTGATCAAGCCATGGATCATCTATGTCAAGAAATTGCTGTGGTTTTAGATATTTCAACAGATTTAGCCAAAAAACAAATTCTTACTGCTATCGCTAAAAATCCCCATACTGTTCTTGATGCCGACAAAAAAGGCTAGAAAATTTCACTAAAAAACCCGCCAAAGCGGATTTTTATTTGAGGAGATGCTCGGTAACGAACCGAGGTCCGAAAGTCGACAATAAAAAACGTCTACAAGCTTAGATAAACTCTCTCTTACACCGATAACAGCTAGAATTTACAAGAGGCGTTATCGTATCGATTAGTAGGGGAATTACTCCCTTCTTAAGTTTAATAAAAATCGAGATCTATTAAAAAGCATTCTGGTTCAGTTGACACTCCTTAATTCTCTCCAGAATGGAAAACTAAAGAATGGCTTATTATGCTAAAGCTTGCGCGGTAGCGTAATTGGTAGCAGCAATTTGACCAATATAATTGGAGAAATCAGTTGCTAAAGCACTAAGTTTTGACTTAGCATTATTGTTTTAACCCTGTTTAACGACTCAATGGATCAAAGTCGGCTTGCAGTTTTTTAATGTTCAAACTCCGTCAATGCAATACATCTCCAGAGGATGATATTATAGCAAATTTACCAATAAATTACAAGTAAAACTTTCTATTCGCCCCCGCAATGCGGGGGCGAATAAATTATAAACCTCCTTTTTTAAGGGAGGTGGCTCCCGATGAAATCGGGAGACGGAGGGTTTAAAATACCTTATGTCTCTAATTCTCGATTTAATTTTCCCCCAAAAGTGCTACGGTTGTGGCAAAACAGGGGAATATTTATGTCGCAAATGCCAAAACCACATTCATATTTTTAACACCACTCCACCAAAAGATGGATTTGATGGGGGCCTAAGTCTTTTTAAATACGATTCTGCCATCAAATCAGCTATTTTAGACTTAAAATATAATTTTGTTACTGACAATGCTCTAGCCTTAGCCACTTTTATGGCCAACAAATTAAAACTCAAGTTTCCTAATTTAGTTAAATATTGGCAAAAAAATAATTTTGTTTTAATACCTATTCCACTCCACCTATCTCGTCAAAACTGGCGTGGTTTTAATCAATCAGAAATTTTGGTCAAAAATTTAGCCAAAAAATTGTCCCTAACATTTTCAAATCAAGTTTTAATCCGTCATCAAAATACTCAAATTCAAGCCCGTCTAAAAAACATCAAAGAAAGAACAAATAATGTATCCAATATATTCTCTTTACACCCATCCTCTTGTCAATTAAAAAACAGAAATTTTATTATTTTTGATGACGTTTCCACTACCAATTCAACTCTTATCTCGGCCCAACTTACTCTTAAAGACCTACCCGTAAACCAGTGTTGGTATTTAACTCTATCGGTTGGATAATTTCTTGATTAGGGACAAAAACTTCAGTTGCTTGCAATCCTTCCAAAGGTGTCAGTGAGCTTAAATAAAAATTATCAACATGTAAACCATGTTGACTCAAAGAGTTTATTAATTCTGCTTTAACTTCATCTTCAATCAAACTTCTATCTGTGGAGAGTGCTTTCATTAAGGTATGAGCTGTCAAAACTTTTCTAATTCTACTTCTAGTCACTGGTCTAACTACTTTTGAAACAAAATTTTCACCAATATTTTGCCACAAATCAGGTAGTCTTTCTGTATCAAGTTTTATCAAAGCTGTTGCTTCCACTGCTACAAACTTATTATCCGAGGTGACTGCATTAATAACTTCATCTCCCATTATTTCTTCTGTGTTTTCTTTTAACATGATATCTTTTGATACAGTATATTCAATCAGTTGAGCATTAAATAATTTAACTCTATGAATCAAAGGAATTTTAAAATGCATTCCTGGATGCCACACACTTTTCAAAACACCTCTAAAAATACTATAAATACAACCAACATGACCAGGGGGGATAGTAACTATAAAACCGCCAACTACCTCATCTACTAAAAGTGATACTAATAAATTGTCTATTGATGCCATACGATGATTGAATTATATCAAGATATAAATAATTAAAACCCCCTTGCTAATTTAGTTAACTCTTTTTTTGGATCATCTGCTTTAACCACATCAGTTGCCACCAATATGCCTTTAGCTCCCAAACCAATGGAAATTGACACATCTTCTTTAGAATGGACACCTGCTCCAACCAAGACTGGTATTTTAGGATATTTATCAACCATTTTTTTAATTACTTCTGGTTTTTCAGTGGCCACTGATTTTTCTCTATTACCAATAAACTGGCTTGGTTCATAAGCAATATATGTTGATTTAACATTTTTAGCCCACCCTTCAGTTTGACCTAGTGTTTGTAAACATAAAACAGTTTTAAAATCATCTGGTAATTTTTTCAAAATCCCCAATATTGTCCCTGGTTTTAATCTATGTTCAGAATGATTTATCAAACTTCCCTCAATTCCTAATTCCTTTGCTGCCACAGGGGATATATAACCACTATGTGATCCTTCATCAAATTCATCAATACTTTGAAGATAAACTTTTATCCCTACTTCTTTTTGAATTCGATAAGCATCCAGAGCTGAAACTACTGGAATAATTTTAACTCCAGTTTCTTCCATCACTTCTTTGCATATTTTTGCTAATTTTATGGCTCCATCACCAAAAGTACTTTTATTTAGCTTAAAGTTTACTAATATCATTTTTTATTTAATTAATAATTTTTATTTATTTCTTATTTTAAGCCTCCCTGTCAAGGGAGGTGTCCCGCCGCTGCGGGACGGAGGGATTTATCTTATTAATTTATATTTTTGTTGTAATTGAGATATTCCATTTTGCAATGTTTTAAGTGTTTCTTCATCATTAGTTTTATTTAAATTAGCATTAATAGCATCAGTAAAATACTTTTGCATTTCTGTATTAACTCCATTATCTCCAGTATTAGAAGCCATATACCAACTAGTTGCTTTATTAGCTGTTTCTACAAAAGGCTTAAGCTTAGGATTTTCACCAATTTTATTGGCCATACTTTTCCTAGGATATATTTGTCCAAAACTTCTAACTTGAGAAGAAGCTTGATACATTCTTTCTAATCCTTCAGTTGAAGCTAAATATTCTAAAAATTTCCAAGCCTCTTTTTGATGTTTACTTTTATTGTTAACTCCTTCAACCCAATATGTTCCCCAGTGAATATTTGTTAATTCAGCTGTCGGATCTATTTTATCAACAGAAGCCGATCCCAAAGTTGGCAATTGTGGCACTTTAGTAACTTCAAATTTCAAATCAGGGTTTATTGTCTCTATATCAAATATTCTCCATGATGGAGCGAAATAAAAAGCTAATTTACCATTAGCAAAAAAATAAGTGGAATTAGGCAAGCTCTCATCCCAAACATTACCTTTAGTTCTAAATAAAGTATAAAAATCTATTACATCTTTTATTTTTTTTTCATTTTCAGATGATTTTTTACTAAAATCAACTCCATTTTGTTTCATCATTAATCCCACAATATCACTCCAATGATCAACATTGTCTATTACCCCCACTGCAGCTCCCGCCACTTTAATTTTCCCATTCTTATCTCTTTCAGTTAATTTTTCTGCCGATTTTTCCAAATCCCACCAATTTGTTGGTACTTTAACTTGAGCCTTAGCCAGTAAATCAGGATTATAAAACATAACCAACCCATCATACATCAAAGGGACTGCTAAATAATTACCATTTTCCACTAAATCTTTTTTATAAATATCAAAAAAATCAGTTTCTAAGCCTAAATTAGTTACTGTTTCTTTTGGAACTGATGCCAAATTGTCTCTAAACATTGGTATCCAAGTATTGTGTATTCTAAAAATATCTGGAACCTCTTCACCAGTTGCACTTTTTGCTAATCGGCCACTTACTCTACCCCCATAACCATCTTTTTGATTTCTTCTATATTCCACTTTTATATTAGGATTTTTAGATTCAAATTCAGCAATTACACCTTTCATTACACTTTCTTCTTCCCATAAACCCCAGTAATTTAAAGTCACTTGCTCAACCACTTTTTCTCTTTTGGAAAAAATAAAAAATATTCCAATTAAAATTAAAACTACAATTCCTATCAAAATAAAAATTAATTTTTTATTGTCTTTTTTAGGAGTTGCAACTACAACTTGGGGAGTAGGTATACCTTCCGATTTACTTTCTTCTCCGTTTACCAAAGAAATCCTTTCAAAAGTTACTTCCCTTGGCGGTAATGGTGATTTTATATCTTCAAGACTCACATCTATATCATACCCTAAAAAGCAACCTATTGGCTATAATTAGTTATTATGAACAATCTATTATTATCCCTTTTAGCTATCTTAATTATTGGTCTTTTATCTATTTCTGGTATCTTTCTAATTTTTCTAAACAAAAAAATTAGTCAAAAAATTAATCTTCTCTTAGTTAGTTTAGCTGTTGGTGCTCTTTTAGGCGATGCTTTTATTCATCTACTTCCAGAAGCTTTCGAATCTTTAGATTCATTAACAGTTTCTTTTTTAATTATTGGTGGATTATTAATTTTTTTCATTCTAGAAAAAATTCTTCGTTGGCACCATTGTCATGAAATCAATTGTTCCAATAATAAGCATATAATCACTCTAAATATTTTTGGAGATACTATTCATAATTTAGTCGATGGCATGCTTATCGCTGCCAGTTTTATGGTTGATATAAGGTTAGGAATTTTTACCAGTATTGCCGTTTTTCTTCACGAAATTCCGCAAGAAATAGGCGATTTTGCAGTCCTAATTCATAGTGGCTTGTCTCTCAAAAAAGCTCTTATTTACAATTTTCTTACTGCCACTTCTGCTTTTCTGGGTGTTCTTTTAGTTTTTATAATTGGTTTCAAAATTACTTTTCTATCAAACTATCTTCTTCCAATTACTGCTGGTGGATTTATTTATTTAGCGGCAAGTGACTTAATTCCCGAGCTTCATCGTCACGATCCACCACTTTCTCAATCAATACTTCAACTTCTATTTATAATTCTTGGTGTCGCCCTAATGTCGCTTTTGGTATTTTTAGAATAATCCCTCCAAAATAATTTCTCCCCTTTATCAAGGGGAGATGTCCGTAGGACAGAGGGGTTTTATACTGTATAATTTTCCTATGAATATTACTGTTTACACTGATGGTGGTTCTCGTGGCAATCCTGGTCATTCTGGCTATGGTCTAGTTATTTATAGTGATTCTCAAAAAATATTATTTCAAGAATCTAAATATCTTGGTATTAAAACCAATAATGAAGCCGAATATTCAGGCCTAATTGGAGCCCTAGATTGGCTAAGTAAAAACCAAGATTCTAAATTCTCCAAAATAAATTTCTATTCCGATTCTCAACTAATGATTCGCCAAATTCAAGGTAAATATAAAGTCAAAGCTCCCAATCTAAAACCATTTTTCCAAAAAGCCCAAGAGCTTATTAACTCCATTAAAATCCCTATTATTTTTCAAGATGTCAGGCGAGATTTAAATCAACTTGCCGACGAATTAGCCAATCAGGCCATGGATAGAAAATCTTAATTTATGAATAAAAAATCGATTATTTATCTAGTTTCAATAATTCTTCTTCTTTTACTAACTCTAATTTTCGGACCAATAATTGCTAATTATGACAAAACTGGCAGCAATACTTATCTTCTCGATAAAGATTATTCATATCTATCTCGTGTCCAGATTTTAGACAAAATTGATCAAGATTTTGTCCTCCCTCCAGATGTTGTTTTTATTTTACCCAACCAAGAAGAAATTAATTTTTCATTATCTTCAGTCTCAGCCCAAATTAATAAAAACAAAATAGCCAATACTATTTTATATCGTCGTTTAAATGAGGGGATTCTTTCCTATATAAAATATTTTTTCAAACCCAAAAAATTTAATCTAGAAATTACTCTAGATGCCAATAAATTAAACGAACAAGTTGATTCACTGGCTTCCCAAGTCAATAAACCTTTTATTCCTACTGAAATTAATTACAAAAATAATATTATTTCAGTCACCAAAGGTTCCACTGGTATTGAACTTGATCAAGATGCCTTACTCAACAACTTAAACTTTTTACTTATAAATGGAAAATTTAATCAGCCAATTAATATAGAAACTAAAATTATTGGTTCAATCCCAAACGAAGACCAAATAGCTCAATCCAAAATAAGAGCTCAAAAGTTAATTAAAAAATCTTTAATTCTAAACGAAAATTTCAACAAAATAGTTATCAACAGTGACACTCTAATTTCTTGGATTGGTTTTGAAAACAATTATCAAAGTGAACAAATTGCCGAATACATTAAAAACTTAAATACTAGTCTGACTCGAAATCCAGTTGATGCTGTTTTTAAATTTGAAAATAATAAAGTTACTGAGTTTCAACCATCTAAAGACGGGATCACTATCAAAGAAGATGAGTTATTTAATTTAATCAATATTTCTCTTGATAAATTAATGAACAGCGAAGAAATTTCAGACACTATTACTGTTCCTGTAATTTCCACTTCTCCAAAAATAAAAACTGAAGATGCCAATGATTTAGGTATCAAAGATTTATTAGGCCGTGGCACTTCCAGTTTTAGTCATTCAAGTGCTATTCGTAATATGAATGTCGAAAAAGGGGCTTCTATTATTAATAGGGTACTAGTTGCTCCAGGTGAGACTTTTTCTTTTATTAAAAGTTTAGGTGAAGTTAGTCTAGAAGCTGGTTACAAAAAAGCTTATATTATTCGTCAAGGAAAAACGGAACTTGATGTTGGCGGGGGGATTTGCCAAGTTTCCACCACTCTTTTTCGAGCTATGCTCGATGCTGGTCTAAATATTACTGCTCGTCAAAATCATGCTTATCGAGTTAGTTATTATGAAGAAGATAGCAAACCTGGTTTTGATGCCACTGTTTTTATTCCCAATCCTGACCTTAAATTTATCAATGACACTGGCAATTATGTTTTAATTCAAAGCTCATACGATGGTCAAAACAAAAAATTAACCTATGAAATTTATGGTACCAGTGATGGTCGAAAAGCAGAAATTACCAATTACAAACAATGGGGTTCTCAAGCACCTCCACCAGATGTTTGGATAGATGACCCAACTCTTCCAGTTGGTAAAACTATTCAAGACGAAAAAAGAATTCCAGGTCTAAAAACTTCTTTTGATTGGACAGTCAAAAAATTAGATGGCACCATTCTTCATCAAAAAACTTTCACTTCAAATTTTGTCCCTTGGGCTGCCGTCTTCCGACGCGGCACTAAAACCGATTAATTTCTCCCTTTCATCAAAGGGAGATGTCCGCAGGACAGAGGGATTTTACCACCAAACTATTGACATACTTTTTTTTTTTTTGCTTAACTTTATTTAGTTTAAAAATTATTTATTAAGCAAAAAAACAGAATTATGGCTAAAAAAGTCATTAAAAACAAAAAAGTTGAGTCCTTTGAAATTAATAATTATGGCTGTTATAGTAATAGCCTTAGTTGCTAGTGTTAGTTTAGTTAAAAAGAATCAAGAAAACCGAAGCCAAGCAGCTAGTAAAAAAATTCCAAGCTATTCACAATTAGAAATAAAATCTTTATGTACAAATGATTGTAATAAAACAAAAGCTTTAATCCAGAAGGTGTTACGTAAAAATGTATCAATTGATGGATGTTATAAAACTTGTAGTAGTTTGAAAATTAATTGTAATACTTCTAATATGGAAGATGCTGTAAAGAAATGTTCAGAGTCTTGTGTAGTCTCTCTTAAAGCTAATTTTTCCAATGTTACATTTAAACAAGCTAAATCTTGTTTAAATACTTGTATATTAATGGGTAATTCTAAAGAATGTATTGATCAATACACTGGTGTTATTATTGGTCGTAATGTTAAATGTACTCCGAATTGTAATTGTGCCAAGACAACTCTTACTGGTAAAACTTGTCCTAATGGTTGCGGTGGAACTTGTACTGGTAGTAAAGGTGCATCTGTACCAACCTGTGCTTCAAAAGGTGGTGTTTGTGTCCCAGGAGTAAGTGTTTGTACTAAACAAAAGCGTGGAAAGGTAATCTCTGGAACAAATTGTTCAGGGTCTAAACCAGTTTGTTGCAAATAATTTTAATCTATATTTGTATTTCAAAAGACTCCGAGCCATCGGAGTCTTTTTGTATTTAAAATAAATTACAAAAATAAAATTAAATCTCCCTTTTTTAAGGGGAGGTGCCCGAAGGGAGAGAGGTTTAAAAATTTAACCTTGGATTCCTATCCAAACTTTCCTTATCTTTTACAAATTCTTTTCTCAAAGCTTTATAATAAGCAGTTATTCCAATCATAGCTGCATTATCAGTATTAAATTGTTTTTTAACTGGCATTAAAATTGGAGTTTTCATTTCTTTTGCTAATTTTCTTAATCTTTTTCTCAATTCCAAATTAGCCAAAACTCCACCACTGGCCAACAATGTTTTTGGTTTATAAAACTCAATCGCTTTTTTAAATTTTAATAATAAACTATCAAACACAGCATCTTGAAAAGTTGCCGATAGATCAATCAAATTAGCAGCAATTTTTTCTTTTGGCCATTCTCTTATTTGATAATAAAATGAAGTTTTTAATCCCGAAAAAGAGTAATCAAAATTCTTTTGAGTTGACAAAGGACGGGGGAGTTTCAAAAAATTCTTGTTTCCTTTCTCGGCTAATCTTTCAATTATTGGTCCACCCGGATAACCTAGACCCATCATTTTTGCTGCCTTATCCAAAGCTTCTCCAGCTGCATCATCCAAAGTTTCCCCAATAACTTCATATTTTATTTTTAAGTCT
The DNA here is from genome assembly GCA_964408995.1 of uncultured Gammaproteobacteria bacterium. Classification (GTDB taxonomy): domain Bacteria; phylum Patescibacteriota; class Microgenomatia; order UBA12405; family UBA12405; genus WARW01. The sequence continues at coordinate 20,577 of CAYPBP010000008.1, forward strand.
CCCTTTAAGTCAAAGGGAGATTTAGAGGGATTTGTCATTAAAACTAATTTTGTATGACCACCAGAGACTGTCATAGCCAAAGCTGGAAAATCAATTTTTCTTTCTGGCTTTCCTTCTTTGTTTTTAATCAAATTAGCCAAAATATGAGCTTCGATATGATTAACCCCAATCAATTTTTTGTTATATTTTATGGCCAGTTCTTTAGCTTTATTTACTCCCACCCCTAAAGCTATTGATAATCCCGGTCCCAATGTCACGGCAATCACATCAATATTTTTAACTAAATTTTCAATTAAAGCCTCCTTGTCAAGGGAGGTGCCCCGAGCTTGTCGAGGGGCGGAGGGTTTTGATTGAGATTTTAACAACGCTTCAATAATTACAAAATCAATTTTCTCCATATGAGCTCTTTTAGCAATATCTGGCACCACCCCACCCCATTTGGTATGTAAATCGATTTGTGACGAAATTACACTTGATAATAGTCGGTCGTTATCTAAAACAGCCGCACAAGTGTCATCACAACTAGTTTCTATTGCTAAAATTTTCATTATTAATGTATTATAAATGTATGGATTCTAAAAATATTAAATATATTGTTCTAAGTATAGTATTGCTGATTTTATCAGTATTTGGAGTTATTTTTATATTTAAGATTAATCCATCACCTTTAAGTGTCTTTTCATCAACTCCAAAAACTGAAGTTCCAACAGGCAGAGGCTTCAAAACTGAACCTCAAGAAGTTGAAATGCCAGAAATTAATATTACAGAAACAGAAGCCTCTATTACTGGCAAATTATCTCCAACTTCTAAACCGACTATTATTCCAACCAAAAAACCAACCCCAACTTCAATACCTACTAAAATACCTACACTAAAACCTGCTTCTTCAATTCCTACAATATCAACTTTTACTAATTCCGAAAATAATTTCTCTATTAATTATCTATCAAACAGAAAACTTTATTCTGATAAAGAAAAATTTGGTGATCGTTATACTTTTTATAATACACTTGGCAATTTTGCTGTCCATGTCACTCCAAGCGGCACTTGGTCTTGGATTAATTCTGGGCGTAATTTCAATTCAAATTTTATTGTGGCTGGTCAAAATACTTATCGATATGATATTTCTTCTCAAACTATTGTCGATATTCAAACTGGAAGTAAAAACTACACCATCCAATGTGTTCACAATGGTCGAAAAGATCTTAAACTTGAATGTGAAGAATTTATAAAATCTTTCACTTTAACAGAACCAGATCCAGTTCAAGATTTATCAGCAGATTTAGAGTCTGATTTTGCAACTGAATGAGATATTAATAAGAGTAAATTTAAATTTAATATGTTATTTCTCTAGTTTTTTCATCCAAGTATTTAAATTGGATTGTAATCACTTTATTTTCTTTTTTTAATTTTTCAAAATTTTCTTTTCCCATATTTTCTGGCCATTCAATACAAGCAATATTGTTTTTAAACATTTCAAAAAACTTTATTTCTTCTAATTCATAATCGGCACTAATTCGATACAAATCAAAATGCAAAAACTTATTTGTTTTTAAAGCCTCCCTGTCAAGGGAGGTGTCCTCGACCTTAGTCGGGACGGAGGGTTTTGACTTTTGTCGCCCTCTTGTCAAAGAGGGGGTAGGGGGAGATTGGGTTTCATATTCGTTATAAATCACAAAAGTAGGGGAGGCTATCTTTTCTTTAACTCCCAACAAATGACCAATCTTACGGCTAAAAACTGTTTTTCCACAGCCCAAATCTCCAGTTAATGCAAATATTAATGGTTTTTCCCCCGTCTTGTGAAAGAAGGGGCTAGGGGAAGATTGAAACTTTTTTAATAAAAATTCAGCAATTTTTCCGGTTTCTTTTTCAGACTTAGAAATCAAAGTTTGTGTTGCAGACCCAGTTATCAAATCTCCTCGTCTTAATATTTTCAGTTCTGATTCTGTGGCATCAATTACTGTTGATGGTTTATTTCTAGGTAATTTTCCTCCATCAACAATCAAGTCAATCATATTTTTTTTCTTTAAAGATAGTGGTCTTAAAAAACTAACAATTGAATAATTTGGTGTTCTGCCAGACAAATTTGCAGAAGTGGCTGTTATTGGTTTTCCTAAAAGTTTTACTAAATCATGAATGTATTTATTGTCAGGAATTCTAATTCCTAGACTTCCATTTTCGGCTTCTATTCCAGCCGCCACCTTATGTTTTCCATCACTCACAACTGTAAAAGGACCGGGTAAAAGATTTGTATAAATATTTTGTCCATTTTCATTAAGTTCAACGTACTCTTGGGCCATATTTTTATCAAAAACTGCTACTGAAATTGCCTTGCCTGTCCATCTATTTTTAAAAGCCAATAGTTTTTTTACTGCCACTTCATTAGTTGCATCAACCGCCAAAATATAAACAGTGTCAGATGGAAAAACTACCAGTCCGCCATTTTTCAAAACCTCAACAACTTTTTGAAGGCCTCCCTTTTCAAGGGAGGATACCTGCAGGGTAGGTGGGTTTTGATCTTTAATTTCTAAAATTTTCATGGATGTATTTTATCACTTAACTGAATCTACCCAATCATTTATTTCTTTGTGCCAATCTTTATATTTTTTCTCCAATTCTTTTAAATTTGGAATTCCAAATTTGTCTTTAAATCTTTCCAAAATTATTCCAAAATCAGGCTTAATTTTTATCATTTCTTTTTTTATTTCTTCAAAAGTATCAAATCTAGGATGGCTCTTAGTATGAAAATTATCAGCGTAACAAACGATTTCTTCTTCTAGGCTTATTGGAATATTTTTCCCAACTCCAACTCCCACATGGGTCAATGCAAATCGGGCTCTTTTTTTAGAAACTCCCATTTTTAATAATATTTCATATCCTATTTCTCCATGAAACACATATTCTCCTATTTTTTTAAAATCATCATCAAAACAATTATAATATCCAATATCATGACCCAATGCTCCAATCTCCATTAACTTCTTATCAGTTTTAATTCCGTATTTTTTTTCAAGATTATCAGCAATTTGTAAAGATATATTTTTAACAATTAAACTATGTGTCCAGCCAATTTCCAACATTTTATCTTTATATTTTCCATGACTATATCTTTGATGAATTTTATAAATATCACTTTGTTTCATAATTCAATTTTAACATTATAATAAATTTCTCCCTTTTTTAAGGGGAGATGTCCGTAGGGCAGAGAGGTTTAAACAATAAAGTCTCCTTTTAGGTCAAAGGGATATTTAGAGGGATTTCTCATGCTAAAATATCCCTATGGATAAAGCATATAATTCGTCTCAAGAAAGCCAAATTTATGATCTATGGTCAAACTCTGGTGCTTTCACTCCCAAAGTTCCTCAAAATCCAAAAGAAGCTAAATTAAAAAAAGAACCATTTTCTATTCTTTTACCTCTTCCAAATGCCAATGACCCCATGCATATGGGTCATGCTCTTTTTATTATTCAAGACATTTTAGTTCGTTATCATCGCATGCTTGGCGATCCCACTCTTTGGCTTCCAGGTGGAGATCATGCTGGTATTGAAACCCAATTTGTTTTTGAAAAAAAATTAGCAAAAGAAGGCAAAAGTCGTTTTGATTATGATCGTCAAACTCTCTATAAAATGATTTGGGATTTTGTCGAAGAAAATCGAAAGTTAAATCAATTCCAAATGAAAAAGCTCGGCTTTTCCATGGATTGGAGTCGTTATCACTACAGTCTTGAAGAACCAATTGTTAATAATGTTTTAGCTACATTTAAAAAATTACATGCTGATGGTCTAATTTATCGTGATGAAAAAATTGTCAATTATTGTACCTACTGTGGCACTGCTTTTTCTAATCTTGAAGTTAATCATAAAAATGTTGATTCTCATATTTGGTATTTTAAATATCCAATAGTAGGAGAAAAAGATAAATTTATTACCGTGGCCACCACCCGTCCAGAGACTATGCTTGGTGATACAGCTATGGCTGTTAATCCCAAAGATAAAAGATATAAAGATTTAGTGGGGAAAAAAGTATTAGTTCCTTTAGTAAATCGAGAAATTCCAATTATTTTTGAAGATTCTATTGATATTAAGTTTGGAACTGGAGCTGTAAAAGTTACTCCAAGCCATTCTCCAGAAGATTACGACATGGGTAAAAAATTTAACCTTGAATTTATTCGTATTTTTGATTACGATGGTAAGACTAATAATAATGTTCCTGAAAAGTATCGTGGCTTTTTTCCAAATCAAGTTCGTCAAATGGTGATTGATGATTTAACTACTGCCGGTTTAATGGAAAAAATAGAAAATTATTCTCATGAAGTTGGTCATTGTTATCGTTGCGGTCGTCCTATTGAACCTATTACTGCTCCTCAATGGTACATAAGAATTGATTCTCTCGCTAAACCAGCCATTGAAGCTGCTAAAACTGGCAAGGTTAAATTTTTTCCAACTCGTTTCAAAAAAACTTATACCACTTGGATGGAAAACATTCGCGATTGGAACATCAGTCGTCAAATTGTTTGGGGTCCACGTATTCCCGCTTGGTATTGTCTAGATTGTAATCCCGACATTAAATTAAATTTCTTAGATAAAAACAAAGAAGTCGTTTCTGGTTTTTATCGTGATTTAAAAGATAAATATTCAGTTGAAGAAATAAAGGATGGTCTTCAATCTTTAGTTGCTCCAGTTGATGCTCAATTTACAGTTGAAGAAAACAGTCATTGTCCAAAATGTAATTCCATTAATCTTATCCAAGAAACAGATACTTTTGATACTTGGTTTTTAAGTGGTCAATGGCCAATAAGTACTCTTGGTTTTAATACTGCCGACCCTTCAAAATCTTCATCTGATTTTGATTATTTCTATCCAACCACGGTTATGGATACTCTTTGGGATATTCTTTTCTTCTGGGTAGCCAGAATGATGATGTTTGGCTTATATCTAACCAATGAAGTTCCTTTTAAAACAGTCCATCTTCATTCTCGAGTTGTTGATGCTAAAGGTCAAAAAATGAGCAAATCCAAAGGTAATGTAGTCGATCCATTATTTATGACCGAAAAATATGGTACTGATGCTTTAAGAATGTCTTTAGTCTATGGTATTGCTCCAGCCAGTGATTTTGTCGTTTCTGAAGATAAAATTAGAGCTCAACGTAATTTTGTTAATAAAATTTGGAATGCTTCTCGTTTTGTGGAAATGTTAATTGATAGATTACAAGAAAAAAATCCAAAGTTAAAAGTATCGCCAGATTTAGATGAATCAAAATTAACTAAAGCCGATAAAGATATTCTAGAAAAATTAAATAAAATTATTGCTTCCACTACTAAAAATTTAAACACTTATCGTTTTGGTCAAGCCAGTGAAGATTTATACCAATTCTTCTGGCATGAATTTTGCGATATTTACATTGAAGACGCCAAAGACAGGGGAGAAGAAACTATTCCAGTTTTATTAAAAGTTCTTGAAACCAGTTTAAAATTACTTAATCCTTTTATGCCTTTTGTCACCGAAACTATTTATCAAAATCTTTTGAAAGAAAAATTTAAGTTAACAAAAGAATTGTTAATTTCTGCCTCATGGCCAGTCGTCAATGAAAAATAATTTAGATAAAAATAAAGGTGCCCTGTCAAGGGAAAGGTGGTACGAAGTACCAAAGGGTTTTACTTGTTTATTATTAATCCTAATTGTCGGTCTAAACTTATTTGCTATTAAATATAAATCCGATATTTTCACTCAAACCAAAAAACAATTATTCAGTTTAAATGTTGGTGATAGTTATTCTGGTCGTCTTAATTTTTGGCGTTTATTAGTCCAAAATAATGACTGGACTAATGCCACCAAGCTTGAATCAGATCTAAATGCTACTGAAATTAAAGACTATAAATTTAATTACCAACCATCAGAACTTCAGAAAAAAGTCGATTTTATAAACAGTAAAAAAGAAAAATCAGTTGAAGATTATCTAGAGTTGGCCAGACTCCAATTACTTTTAAATCAAAAACAAAACAGCTTTGAATCCATCAAAAAAGCCCGTCAACTCGATCCGGTTAGGGATGATATTGACAGGCTTTATTATTCTCTACAAAAATAAAAGTTTTAGTTTTACCCCTCTTGTGAAAGAGGGGGTAGGGGGAGATTGAAAAGATTAAAAAACAAAAACCCCTCCTTTAATTCAAGGGAGGGGTTAGGGGTGGGTTTTATATTTATTCCTCTTTATTCTCTTCTTCACTATTCTGCTCTGCAGAATCTTCGTCACCTTTTTGTTCAGTAGCTGGAACTTCAACTGCTTCAGCTCCTTCAACAGGTTCTTCAATAACTTCTTCAGCTCTTTGAGCTTCAATTTTAACGATAACTTGTTCTAAATCAGTAACCATTTCTACTTTTTCATCAACTTTAAGATCAGCCACAGTAATCATGTCATCAATTGCATTCAAGACAGAAATATCAACTTCAAATTTCTCTGGAAGATCAGTTGGTAATGCTTCAACTTCAACTTCAGTAGTAACTTCAACCAATACATTTCCTTCTTTAACGGCTTGAGATTCGCCAATAAATTCAACTGGAACAGAAGCAGTAATTTTTTCTTTCAAATTAACTTTATAACAGTCAATATGAATAAGATTACCTTCAACTGCACTATATTGAGGATTTCTAAATAAGATAGGTAATTTATTATCTTCACCAATCATTAATTCTACTAATCCAGATTCTCCAACTTGATCATAAAATTTTTCTAATTCTAAAGCTTTAAATTGAATCGAAAGTGATTCAAATTTATGTCCATAAACAGTGGCTGGGATAAAACCTTCTTTTCTTAATTTTCTAACTTTTCTACCCAAAACAGTTCTTAATTCTGCTTTGATTTGATGTTTTTCTTTTGTCATTTTTTTCTTTTGCCTAATGTCCCTTCCCCCGCAGCTGCGGGGTACCTGACTTCGGCTTTAATAAACTTCGTCTATTATATCAGTAATTTTTATTTTTTGTATGGTACCGAGCAACGAATCACATTATCAGTAAAATTTTCAATTAATTCGCCTTTATTATAAACAGGAGTACAAACTTCCTTAAACCAATTCATGACTCTCTTAGGAGATGGATTATCTTTAAGTGGACCTTGGCTCTTTCTTTCAAAGATAACTATTTCAGGGGCAATAATTATTTCTGTTTTTTCATGCCAAATATCGTCATAATCGATAAAAGTAAGAGAGAAAGAAACTAAATTATTTCCTTCTTTTATCTTTTCTTTTGCTATTTTTTGATAATCTTCAAATCTTTGTTTAAAATCCATTCCTTCTTTACATTGACCATAAATAATTTCTTTATTAAATCTAGAACCCCCTTCCTTAGCAATAGTTATATCAAAATGTTCTGGAAATTGACCAATTTCGGGTATTCTACTAACAAGTTCCAATAACTGTTCATTACCTAAACCTTCTCTTTGGGGAATTTCTTTAGGGATATTTGTACTAAATTCTGGTTTTGCCATATTTATTATTTTCGGGCAGAAAATACTAATTGGCAATATTTTATCACAAAAAATTTTCTTTCCCACTCTTGTCAAAGAGGGGCTCAGAGGAAGATTGAAAAATAATTTCTCCCTTTCATTAAGGGGAGATGTCCAGTAGGACAGAAGGGTTTTACACAGGTGTAGATTTTGAATAAATTTAGTGATAATATAAACCCAAATGACATTAAGAATATTAAATAATTCTTGGCGAAACCTAGTTGCTCAACTGGGGGACGTTTTAATGGCATAAAACAATTTTTTAATATATAACAAATCTCCCAGTTTTCGGGAGATTTTTTGTTTTTAAAAACAAATATTTATTTTTCCCCTCTTGTGAAAGAGGGGTCAGGGGAGATTGAAAAACAAAATTTCTCTCTTTATTAATTATTTCCCTTTTTTAAGGGGAAATGCCCCCGCAGCTGCGGGGGAAAGGAGTTTCAAATGAAAAACACAAATAAAAAATACAATTTACCAACCAGTGAAGGCTTTTTTGGCGACTTTGGTGGGCGTTTCGTTCCACCATCCTTAGAGCCAGTTTTAGAAAAACTAACTGAATCTTTTAATTATTTTATTAAAGATAAAAATTTTCTTTCTGAATTATCTATTCTTTATTCTCAATATGCTTCTCGTCCTAGCAATTTATATTTTGCTTCCAGATTGACCGAATATTGCAATGGAGCCAAAATATATTTAAAAAGAGAAGACTTAAATCACACTGGTGCCCACAAAATTAATAACGCTCTAGGACAAGCTTTATTAGCCCAAAAAATGGGTAAAACCAAATTAATTGCCGAGACTGGCGCTGGCCAACATGGAGTTGCCACCGCCACTGTGGCTGCTTTTTTTGGCATGAAGTGTGATGTTTATATGGGAGCTCGAGATGTTGTTAATCAAAAAATTAACGTTTATAAAATGAAATTATTAGGAGCCAATGTCATTGAAGTTCAAGACGGTCAAAAAACTCTAAAAGATGCTGTCGATGCGGCTCTTCTAGCTTATGTCAAAGAACCAAACTCTTATTATTTATTAGGTTCTGCAGTTGGTCCTCATCCATATCCTTTAATGGTTCGTGAATTTCAAAAAATTGTTGGTCAAGAATCTAAAAAACAAATTATTAAATTAGAAAACAGACTTCCAGATTATTTAGTTGCCTGTGTTGGTGGGGGATCAAATGCCATTGGTCTTTTTTACGATTTTATAAACAATCATTCAGTCAAATTAATTGGTGTTGAGCCAGCGGGCCTTGGGGCTAATTCTCATCGCCATGGTTTATCTTTAAAAAAAGGTCAAAAAGGGGTTATTCATGGTTTTAAATGTTTATTACTTCAAAATAAAAATGGCCAGATATCCGAGTCTTATTCAGCCGCTTCTGGTCTCGATTATCCAGGTGTTGGTCCTGAATTATGTTATTTGAAATCAATAGGCAGATTAAATATAGCCGCAATTTCGGATAAAGAAGCAGTTAAGGCTTTTACCATTTTATGCCAAACTGAAGGCATAATTCCGGCTCTCGAATCAGCCCATGCTATTGCTTATGCCATAAAATTAGCCAAATCTTTACCAAAAGACAAACTAATTATTATTAATCTTTCCGGCCGAGGAGATAAAGATGTTGAGAATCTTTATGAGAATCTACTCCCTTCATCTTTAAATGTTAAAATCTAACTATGACAATCAACCCCAGAATTTTAACAGGTGACAGACCAACCGGTCCACTTCATTTAGGTCATTATATTGGCACTCTCAAAAACAGAGTCAAACTTCAAGATGACTTTGATTGTTTTTTCATCATTGCCGATCTTCATACTTTAACCACTAATTTTTCTAAAGAAAAAACCCAAGAACTAAAAGATAGGGCTCGTGGCTTAGTTTTAGATTATCTTTCAGTTGGCATTGATCCTCAAAAATGTGTTATTTATCAACAATCAAAAGTTCCCCAAGTTACCTATCTTTTGAACATTTTTAGTAATTTAGTAACAGTTCCCAGAGCTCAAAGAGTTCCTAATTTAAAAGATGTTATGCACGACCTTCATATCGAGCAACCATCTCTAGGTCTTTTAAATTATCCAGTTCTTCAAGCCGCTGATATTTTAATGGTCAAAGCCAATCTGGTTCCAGTTGGTAAAGATCAAGAAAGTCATGTTGAGGTAACCAGAGAAATCGCTCGTTATTTTAATAAAATTTATGGTGAAGTTTTTCCAATTCCAAAAGCTTTAATTGGAGAAGGTGGTACTCTTGTTGGCACTGACGGCCAGGCCAAGATGAGTAAATCTATTGGTAATTGTATTTATTTAAGTGACGATAAGGATACTATTAATAAAAAAGTTAAAAGTATGTACACCGATCCAACCAGATTAAAGCCAACTGACCCAGGTCATATTGAGGGTAATCCAGTTTTTATTTACCACGATGCTTTCAACGACAACAAAGCCGAAGTTGAAGATTTAAAATCTCGTTATATCAAAGGCCAAGTAGGGGATGTAGAGGTTAAAGAAAAATTAAGTTTAGCCATTAATAAATTTTTAGCCCCAATCAGAGACAAAAGAGCCCAGTTTGAAGGCAAAACTGATTTAATTGATGAAATTATTAATCAAGGCAGTAAAAAAGCCGCTGCCGAAGCCCAAAAAACTCTTGATGAAGTTTTAAAGGCAATGGGGATTAATTAAATTATGGATATAATTTCTATTTTTAATCAAATCCGCGATATTCCATATAATATTCCGGTTTCGTTAAAAGAAGAAGACTTTTGTTGTAGCGGTAAAAATAAGATTCTAAAAAAAGCTTTAGAAAAAGAAGGCTACAAAGTTAGATATCGTGTTTGTTCTTTTTTGTGGACTTCATCGATTGATTTACCTAAAAAAGTATTAGATGTTCCCCATGAAGTTAATAATACCCATGCATATTTAGAAGTTTTATATAAAAATAAATGGATAATAGTTGATCCAACTTGGGATATTGGCCTTAAAAATATTTTTCCAATTAACGAGTGGAACCTCAATAAAAATCACAAAATAGCCGTGTCTCCAACCAAAAAATTTTCTCTAAAAAAAAGTGCTGATATTATGAATAGTGAAGATAAACAAGAAATACTAGACGACTTAAAAATAAACGGAAGGTTCTATCAAGCCATCAACAATTGGCTTTCCGAAGTTCGTAAGCAAGGTAACTAATTTAGGTGGGTATGCATGGATAGAAACCTTGGACCCGTCCGATAAATATCGGACTGCTCTAACCAATCTTAATTGTACAGTTTTGATTTTTAATTATTTTTTCAATAATTTTTCTTGATTTATAAGTTTTTAATTTATATTCAATTTTTCTTGCAGTAGTCAAATCAATATATTCTTGTTGAAATACCATGTCCCATGGAATACCAGATTTAGTTGATTTAACAAAACCTTTATTATGTTGATTAACTAATCGCCTTTCTGGAGCATCAGAACTTCCAATATAATATCTATTTAATTTTTCACTTTTTAAGATATACAAATATCCTTTCACTGTGGATGCACATGGACTCGAACCATGGACCCCCGACTTATAAGATCGGTGCTCTAACCGACTGAGCTATGCATCCAAATTTTAAGTTACATCCATGAATCTATTTGAACCATGGACCCGTCCGATAAATATCGGATTGCTCTAACCGACTGTGGGGTTTACCCCACTCCGACTTAATGTCGGAGAGCTACATACCCTAAAATTCCAAGTAGCAGGGGCGGGAATTGAACCCACAACCTATCGCTTATGAAACGATTGCTCTAACCGTTGAGCTACCCTGCCATAGTCACTATTTTATCATGTGTTTTCACTTCACATTATTAGTTAATCCTTCAATATAACCCAATATCTCGTAATTCAAATTAGTTCCTTTTTGAATTGTTATTTGAAGAGATCCATAGTAATTAGAATTATTTTTATAAATTTTCTTAATTTGACTATGTTTTAAACTAGCTTTTCTAAATTGAGACATAGGAATTTTTGTTAAGCTTGACCAATAATATTCCACATCTTGTAACCTTTCTTTATGTATTTCATTAATTTCAACTCTACAAATTAATCTTTCTTTTGAAATATTTAAACAATTTATAACCCATTTTATCCATAATAAAATCATTTCTGAATCAGAATTAATAAAAACAACTTTTCTTTGATTTTTCCCTCCTTCTGCCCAATAAAGTGCTGCTCCAACCAAAAATAACTCTCTTTTTGATAATTTATTTATTTTTTCTATTCCTATTGATTTATAAAATTTTAATCTTATTAATCGCTCTTTTTTCTTATTTTCATTTGCAACAACGCTTCCCATTTTTACAGCTTTAACATTTATTTCTTTTAAATGTGATTTTTGTAAGTTAGAAAGAAAAATATCTTGACACCAAAGAGACACAGTACTTTTTGAAGCTCTAACTAGTTTGGCTATACTTTTAATACTTTTTCCTTGATTTCTCAATTCTCTCGCCAAAATTTTTTCTTTAAATTTAGCCATATATTATTTACCCAAATAAAACCCGAAAAGTCAATATTTTATTTCCCCCGTCTTGTGAAAGAAGGGGGTAAGGGGAAGATTGAGACAAAAAACAAAAAAGCCGTCAAATTAATGACGACCCCTTTGTTTGTTGCGGGGCTAGGAGTTGAACCTAGCCTGCGAGATTATGAGCCTCACGTGCAGCCGTACACTACCCCGCATGTTGTTAAGCTCTGAATTCTAACACAAGTTTTTTATTGAGTAAACAAGTTAATCCATTGTTTAATATTGGGTATTTCCACACTTTCATTAACTTCTGGAAATAATTCTATGTCTTCTTCCTTTTTAAGTATCAATAAAACATCATTTCTTGTTCCTAAACCAAGCTTATCATGGGCTTCTTGCTCGATAAAAGCACTACTGGTAGCGTATTCTATTTTTTGTTTCAATACTTTATTGTTTTCAGTTATTCTTACAATTTTATTTTCTATCTTCAAATTCTGTTTTTGAGCCTCTCCAAGAGTGGTATATTGTGTTTTTACATTGTTAATTATTGATCCTGTTATAAAAATTCCCAAGATAATTATTAAAATACGTTTCATGTTGTGTTTAATCCTAATTTGTGTTATTATAAGCCATATTTGTTAGATTAATTTATATTTATGGCCGACTTATTAATCAAAGACGCATTAGGTCTTTTTACTAGCGCACTTACCAAAAATGGCAAGTCAACTAACACTATTGTAGCTTACAAAGGCGATTTAAACCAATTAATTACCTTTTTAGAAAAACAATATCAAATTACCGATATCAGCTTGATTACCGGTGATTCAATCGAAGCTTTCAAAAAAGATTTGACCAATAATAAATATACTGCCAAATCGATTTCTAGAAAACTTAATTCAATTAAAAACTTCTTCTCTTTTTTAAAGAATGAAGGAGTAATCACTCAAGATCCTTCAACCGAAGTTAGTCATCCAAAATACGAAAACGATTTACCAAAAATTCTAAAACCAATTGAATTCAGATCACTTCGCGATGCTTGTAGAAATGATAGTCGAGCTACAGCTATTGTTGAATTAATGCTTCAATCAGGTTTAAGAATCAAAGAAATTGAAAACTTAAAACTTGAAGATATCAAAGAAAACGAAATAACAATTGAAAGTTATGAGTCACATCCTTCTCGAGTTGTTCCATTAAACAATTCAGCTAAAACTGCTCTTAAGAAGTACTTAGACGATGGTCGTTATCCTGGCAAAGCTAAAAATGTTTTTGTCACTAAGACTGGTCGTAGTCTTTTAGCCAGAAACATTAGAAGTCTTTTAACTCGTTATTTTTATAAAGCTGATATTAAAGATATTAAAGTCAACGATCTTCGAAATACTTTTATTGTTTTTCAGCTTAAATCTGGTGTTCCAATTGACGTTGTTTCGCAAGTTGTTGGTCACAAGCGTATTTCTACCACTGAAAAATATTTAGAGCTAATTGAGTCCAAAGAAGAATCTCGCGGTATTAAGCTTAAAGAGCTTTAAAGTCTTGCCCTCTTTCCAATTTCAGCTTCGACCAATTCTCTTGGTCTACCATATTTCAAAGCTGATAACTTTTTAATCATTTCTGCTTTTTTAGGATCACCTGGTTTTTTCTTCTCTACTGCAGCTACTTTTACAGAAAAAGGTTGTTTTGGAACTCCATTAACCATTGTTTTCATGTAAATTTCTCCAGTTCCCAAGTTCAAAAGATCATGTTCTCCAAACTCTGGTTGGAATTGTTTAGCCAAAAAGCCAGCATCAGAAATACCTAATCTAAAACTAGCAATAGTACCAACGTTTCCGAAGACAGCATTTTTAACTTCATCATCCATTTGGGAAATAAATTGATTAGCCACAATTAAATTCAAATGATATTTTCTAGCTTCAGATAAGATCACCGCAAAGTCTTGAGTGGCAAAATTTTGGAACTCATCCACATATAGATAAAAATCTTTTCTTAAAGCTTCTGGCATGTCTTGACGGCTCATAGCTGCAATTAAAATCTTTGGAATCAAAACTAAACCTAAAAAGGCTGAATTTTCTTCTCCAATTGTTCCCTTAGCCAAATTGATTATCAAAATTTTACCCTCATCCATGGCTTGTCTGAAATTAAAAGAAGATGTTGATTGACCAATAATGTTTCTCATCATGGTGTTAGTAATAAAGCGGCCGAATTTAGATACGATATAATCCAAAACTTCTGATTTGTGGAAGTCGGAAGTTTGAGCAATTTGATCAGTCCAATATCTTCTAACCATTGGATCAGTTAACTTTGGTAACAACTCTTGGACATAAGATTGATCAGTTAAGCAGCGAACAATTTCGATAAAAGTTGCTCCAGGTTCAATCATGACCGTTAACATAATATTTCTGATTGCGTGTTCAAATCGGGGACCGACGATACCAGTTTTGTATGGATCGTAAAGTTTGTACATCAAATTAATAATGGAACTAGTCACAAAGTCTTTTTGATCTTCTCTTTCACATTCCATCACATTAAAGCCCATTGGTCTTTCGGTTTGTGAAGGGTCAAAATAAATTACATCATCAATTCTGTCTTGTGGAATTCTTTCCAAAAGACTTTCATAAGTGTCATGTGGATCGATAAAACAAACTCCATGTCCAGCTTTAATATCTTGAAGAGCCATATCAGCCAAAAGCCAAGATTTACCCACACCTGTTTGTCCCACAATGTAGAAATGTCTTTGTCGATCACTTGTAGTCATACAAAACTTTTTAGTCATTCCACGATACAAATTATCTCCTATATATAGTCCTTCAGTTGGTGAATCAATTGGAGCTGGTGCTTTTTTAGCCTTCAACCAATAGATATTTGGAGTTTCAATTGATTTATTTGGAAAATGAAAAATACCTGCAATTTCATCAGCCGATAAAATTGTTTTATTCTTAAACCAGAATAAAACTGGATATTTATAAATAAAATCTTCCATGAATACTGATTTAAGTCTTATCTTTTTATCCTTTAAATAATTCCAAGGTGATATAAATTGTCCAAAACAGGCTTTAATGTTGGAGATATTCATTTTAGCTATTTGTTGGCTTGGTGCCACCGCGACAACCCTTATAACTACTTCAAAACCAAGTTTTCCTGCTTTTTGTTCAATTGCTTCCAGTTGTTTACCGTCTACCTTATAAGATGCTTTTTCTGGATTGGCTTCACTTTTTTTAGTACTACTAATAAAGCTTCTTCCCAATTTTGACCAACTACCATCAGTTGGGGACAAAACCAACTGTATTGCCAGTGTTTCATTTTCATTTAACTTAGACAAGGTTGAAGTAAATGCAGCCAATGGATCAGTCGCTATCTCTTTGTAAGTTTTAAGTGGATAATGAGGTGATTTTTTCAAAGCCAACCAACAATATTCAACTTTCCCATCTTTTGTATATATATTTGGTTCATCCATCACCCTAATATCAGCTCCAGCATAGACACCGTAAACTTGTTTTTCAATTAAATCCTGATATTTTGCCGGAACCGAAATATAAAATTTAATATCATCATGGGTTCCCACAATTTCCAAAGAAATACTTGGTTGAGCTTTTAAAAATTGTAAAAATTTTGGTTTAGCTTTTTCATATAAACTGGCAATAGAATTAATTATTTGTTCTCCAGCATCAATTTTAATCTCATTGTCCTGTGGCACAGCCACCTGCAAATTTACCATATTTAAAGATCTTTTTTCTCTATCCTTCCACCTAATCCATATTACAAACAACCAACCAAAGAATACTGACAACAAAACAACTACTACTATTATTAATAGTGATATTAAAACTACATTTATTTGTTGTACTATCAAACTTTCATTCATTCCTCATTAAATTTTACATTACCTTTGTTCTTTTTAATCAATCTAAACATAAATTCAGATAACCATCTACCAGCATTACTCACAGTTTTACTAAAACCACCAGAAAATGTTTTTTTATCTGTTGGCAAAGTTATAGTGCTTACTGTTTTAGCAATTGGTTGTAAGATTGAATCCACATCATCCATTGGATCTTGTTTATTTAAATCAGGGTCACGTTCAACTTTTTCTAACCAACTTTGAACTTCTCTAGGAACAAGGACATCTTTTTTAAGATCAACCATTTCATTCACTGGTTTCTCTTTTCTTGCTTCAAATTGTTCATTAATCTGTCCTTTTTGATCGATTAATGGTATTTCTTTATTTTCAGCCATATATACAGTATAAGTTAAACGGTATAATGAAAACAATGGTGGAAAATGATTCAAGCTTCTCTAAGATTAGAAAAATAGACAACAGTCGCCAATTATTACCGATTTGGACTAGTCTTTTAATCATTTTTATCATCATTCTCATGATTTGGTTTTTTAAAGGGGGAAGCTTTAAACTCTATGCCAGTGTTTTTTTCTTAGTTTATTCTCTAACTCAACAAATTTGGATTTCAGTCATTTTAATAGGTATTCTTCAAAACATTGTTTTCATTCCTCTTCGTATGATTGGTAATTCTTTTAGTAAATCTCTAAAAGAATTTGAAGGTGAGCTGGATAAAATCAAAAGACAAGATCAACAATTTGTTGTTTTCAATAAAAAAATTAAAGAGGGTAGTCTTCCTATTGTTTTTTATATTTTTAATTTCTTTATTAATGCTATTTTCTTTTTTTCCGCTGGTCGAATTTTTTTGATTGATTTTTATTCAGATCCACTTACCCTCAAAACTAAAGATCTTCTTTATGATTGGATTCCTTATCCTAAATATCCCCTAAAGGGTATTAATCTTCATGTTCCACTTTTTAAAATTACTGAGACCATGGCGCTAGATTGGTCTAATATTTTTACCATTATTGGTTTTCTACTTTTGTTTTTTATTGTCCTTCGTCTTATCTGGAGAATCTTAAGAATTTTTCTAGGTCGCAACAAAAAAGTTCTCTATGCTCGAATTAAATACAATCGTTTATTATTAACTGTTAGTGGTTTTAGTGGTGTCCTTTTAATTTTATTAGTTTTCTTCCTTCGTCACATTCCTGTCGCTTTTGAGTCTTTTATTTTTATTGCCAATCTTAGTCGTCAAAATACTACTATGAATTTTGTTACCGCTGTTGGCACTTTTATAACCACCATTCATGCTGGGTACAAAAACCACTCAGAAGTGGCAAAAAAAGCGGAAATATCTGGAATTCCAAATAGTATTATAGTCAAGGTTTTTATTGACAAAATGAAAAAGACTTTCAAAAATGCTCTTATTCTTGGTGCTGGTGCTTTCTTTATTACCAACAACATTCCTAGTGCTTTTGAGTTATCAGTTACCACTTTTGAAGTTATGTATATGATTTATCCATACACTTTTGGTCGTTTCATCAAAAAAAATGATCAACCAATTTCATCCAAGGAAATCAATAATCAAACAACTGAAATATCAGTTTTGGAAAAAATATCTTAGACTTCTCGGTCGGATAAATATCTAGAAAGTTCTATTAAAAATTCAATTGCTTTCGGATTCAAATTAAACTTATAAAGTTCCTTAGCGGTCTCAATTGATTTATCAGCATAAACTTTTATTAATTTTTTTGAATATTCCAAAGACCCACTTTCAATTATAGCCTCTTTAGCTTTCTCTACCAATTCTTTATCGTTAATTCCTTTTCCCCAAATATTTTTAATAGCCTCTTTTTGTTCTTCGTTTCCTAGTTCTAAAGTTTTCAAAATCAAAAGAGTTCTTTTACCATGAATCAAATCAGAATTACTTGATTTACCAGTTTTTTCTTCATCTCCAAAAATTCCTAAAATATCATCTTGAAGTTGAAATTCAACTCCACCATCCATTGCGTATCGACTTAATATATCCAAAACTGGTTTTTCTAATTTACCTAAAATTCCACCAATTATTAAAGGATTTTCATAGGTATAAATAGCAGTTTTAGATGAGTGTAGGGTAATTACATCATTTTCAGTCCAATCATCAACTTTTTCTAAATGAACATCAAATATTTGACCATAAGCAGTTTGAGCAATACCTCTCAAAAGTTTTAACATTCCTTCTTTAATAACTTTATCTTCAAAATTTAGTTTCAAAAATAATTCATAACCCAGTGTCATCACTGCATCTTCCAAACAACAAGCCATGGAATTTCCAAAATGTTTATCTCCATCTTTAGTAAAATGGACATGAGTTGTTGGCAATCCTCTTCGAATTTCATCTTGATCCATCATATCGTCATGTATCAAAAGAGCAGTATGGATTAATTCGACTGCCATCATAGCTTTAAAAATTTCTTCATTAAGTTCATTGCCCAAAAGATAAGCATAATAAACAAAAATAGCTCTAATTCTTTTAGCCTTTCTCAAATTATGTTCTTTGCCATGCAACAAAACTTCTTTGATTAAATCTTTTTGATTTTGATTAAAACCAAAATCTAGATCTATCTCTTTATCCCAATATTCTTCTAATTTTTGGTCTGTAAGCAAAACAATTTCTTTAAGTTTTTCTTTTATGTCCATAATTATATTATGTCGTTATAATCCTAAAATTCATTCGCTAATATTAAAACCTCCTTGTCAAGGGAGGTCCCTCCGATGAAATCGGAGAGGAGTGGGTTTTTATTTTCCCTAATTTTCAAGAAATAATTTATAAATAAATTACCCCCTCGTGTGAAAGAGGGGGCAGGGGGAGATTAAGGTATAATAAGCTTGTGGACAATCAAGTTGAACAAATTAAACAAAAACTCAATATTGTCGATGTAATTAATCGCTATGTGCCCCTAAAAAAACGCGGTCGCCACTACATTGCTTGTTGTCCTTTTCATGGCGAAAAAACTCCCTCTTTTACAGTTTCAGAAGAACTCCAAATCTATAAATGTTTTGGTTGTGGCAAGGCCGGCGATGCTTTTAATTTTCTTGAAGAGTATGAAAAAATTGATTTCAAAGAAGCCCTCGAAGAACTTGCCAAATTGGCTGGTGTAACTTTAATCAAAAGCACTTTTATCGACAATCAAAATTCCAAGAAAAAATTATTGATTGAAATAAACCAAGAAGTTGCCAAATTTTATAACTACATTCTTTTAGCCCACCCTATGGGTAAAGAGGCTCTAGATTATATTGAAAAAAGGGGAATAACCAAAGATACTATCAAAACTTTTAATATTGGTTTTTCACCCAACGATTCGAATTATATAAGCAACTTTATTCTTAAAAAAGGTTACAAAATAAATGATTTAATCGATACTGGCACTTTTGGCAAAAGTAATTATGGCCCCGGTCTTTACGACCGTTTTCAAGGTCGATTAGTTTTTCCTCTACCTGATTATCGTGGTCACATTGTTGGTTTTTCCGGCCGCATTTTGCCCAGCACCAAAAATCCTAATATGGCCAAATACATTAACTCTCCCGAAACCGAAATTTATCATAAAAGCCAAATGCTTTTTGGTCTAAATCTAGCCAAAGAAGCTATTAGATTAGAAAACAATGTCATTGTGGTTGAAGGCGAATTTGATATGGTTTCTCCTTATCAATATGGTTTCAAAAATATTGTTGCTCTAAAAGGCACTGCTTTTACTCTAGAGCAACTTCAACTTCTTCGTCGTTACACTGATACTTTAATTTTGGCTCTAGATTCCGATTTTGCCGGTAATAATGCGGCTCGAAAAAGTATTGAGTTAGCCGATTCCATGGAGTTTGATATCAAAGTTTTAAGTCTTGGTGAAAAATATAAAGATCCTGATGAAGCCATTAAATCTGATTTAGAATTCTTTAAATCTCAGCTTAAAAAGGCTTCTAATGTTTGGGATTTTATAATCCAATCTCAATTAAAAATCCATGATGTCAATACAGTCAAAGGCAAAAAAGAAGTTTTATCTGTCGTTCTACCTTTTTTAGTCAAAATTAAATCTCCTGTTACCAAATCTGATTATTTCAAAAAGTTAGCTGATGAAATTAATTCCAGTGAAGAATCAGTTATCGAAGAATCAAAAAAATACCTACCAGGTCAAACAACTATTATTAGTAATAAAAAACCAGATCCAGTTGAAGAAGTGGAATCTAAAACTGAAAAATTAGAAGAATTACTTTTAACCCTCATCATTGGTGCTAAAAATCCTTCAAAATTAGCTTTAAAACTTAAAAAATATTTAGATCAATTAACTGTTCCTCGTTTTAAAACTATTGCTCAAATCTTATTAGAAAAAGAAGATTTATCTTTAAAAGAAATTCAAGATTCACTTCCAGCCGAAATTAAACCACTTTTTCAAAATCTTTATTTTGAATCTCAAAAAGATGATTTTGATTCTCCAACTCGTTTGTTAGAAATAAAAAAAGCCATTAATAATATAAATACTATTTTGTTAAAAGAAAAATTAAATCAATTAAGTAAAAAAATTAGTCAATTCGAATCAGAAGAAAACGAGACAGTCCTAAAAGATGCAGAATTAGAATATAACCAAGCCCTAGAAGAACTTCATCAACTTCAAAAAACAAAATAATAAAGCCTCCTTGTCAAGGGAGGTGTCCCGCAACTGCGTGACGGAGGGTTTTATTTAATTTTTATTTTACTTTTATATTTCTCCCTTTTTTAAGGGGAGATGTCCTGAGCTTGTCGAAGGACAAAGAGGTTTTAATTTTTAATTTCTCCCCTTTATCAAGGGGAGATGCGGCGAATGCTGAGAGGGGTTTTAATTGTGGATTTTCCGCAACTTTTCGTATACAATATACCGCATGGTAGCCACGTTAAACATATCCAAAGTCAAACAAACATTACTTGCTCAAGCTAAGAAACTTCATTATCTTACCAATGATGAAATTCTAAGTCAAATTCCCGAACCAGAAAAATACATTCAAGAGGTTGATGAAGTCTTTGATTATCTTTTTGGACACGGAATTGATGTTTTTGACAAAGTTGAATCTAAAGAAGTTCTCGAAATTGAAAAAGAAAAAAATAATGCTGCCGATCTTCTAAACATGTTATCCCAAAAAGGTAACGTTGATTCGGTTCGAATGTATTTAAAAGAGATTGGAAAAATTAATCTCTTAACTTTTCCAGAAGAAGTAGATCTTGCTCAACAAATTGAAAAAGGTTCTACCACTGCTCGTAAAAATTTAATTAATGCTAATTTAAGACTTGTTGTTTCCATTGCTAAAAAATATATTGGTCGTGGTCTTACTTTTCTTGATTTAGTTCAAGAGGGTAACCAAGGTTTAATGCGTGCTGTCGAAAAATTTGATTGGCATCGTGGTTTTAAATTTTCTACTTATGCCACTTGGTGGATTCGACAAGCAATTACTCGTGCTATTGCCGATCAAGCCAAAACCATTCGTATTCCAGTCCACATGGTGGAAACCATCAACAAAGTTTATAAAGCCACTAGAGCCCTAACTCAAAGATTAGGTCACGAGCCAGAAATTGAACAAATTGCTGAAGAAGTTGGAATTACTGTTGAAAAAGTTGAAGAAATTTATCGTATTTCCCAAGACACCACTTCTCTTTCCACTCCAGTTGGTGATGATGAAGATTCATTTTTGGGTGATTTTATTGAAGACACCACTCAAATGTCTCCATATGAAGAAACCAGTAAAGAATTATTAAGAGAATCAATTGAAGAAGTTTTAGGATCCTTAGATGAAAGAGAAACTAAAGTTTTATCTCTTCGTTTTGGTCTAATGGGAGAGACTCCAAAAACTCTCGAAGAAGTTGGTAAGATTTTTAATGTTACTCGTGAACGTATTCGTCAAATCGAAGCCAAAGCACTTCGTAAATTAAGACATCCTTCAAGACGTAAGAAATTACAAGACTATTTGGAATAAACTATGCAATTTGTAAAAGTCGCAGCTCATGTTTTAATCAAAAAAGACGATAAGTACTTAGTTATCAAAAGATCACCAAATGACATTTATAAACCCAATCTTTGGGATACTCCAGGCGGTATTATAAAATTCGGTGAAAAAATTATTGACGCTTTAATAAGAGAAACAAAAGAGGAATCGGGTCTTACTGTCAAAGTTGGTAATGTTATTTTTTGCAATGATTTTGTTAATGACAATCGACATCAATTTGATTTAGTTTATTTATGTGACTATATCGATGGAGATGTTAAGTTAAATCCAAAAGAACATACAGATTTTAAATGGGTTGATTTAAAAGAATTAGAATCTTTAGAAAAAATTACTTTTCTAGAAGCTCTATTCAAATTTCTCAAAAACAAAAATTAAGTCTTGACAAACTTTGCCAAAGTATGCCATAATATGCCATGACTACAGTAAACATTTCAATTACCGACAATCAGGCAAAATTTATTGATCAACTTGCCAAAGATTACAATTTTGATAATCGCAGTGAGTTAATCAGAAGTTTTATTCGTCTTTTTCAATTTCGTCCTCAGCTTATCGACGAAGCTATTGAATTTCCATTCAAAGAACCATTCACTCGTAGCCGAAGTAAAATGTATCAAGCTGTTGCTAAAACTGGTAAATATTCAAAAGAATTTCTTAAGGATTTAAAAGAAGGGCTGGAAGATAGTAAAGATTTCTTCTATGATAAGTAATGGAATTAATTCCTTTGAGTGAAAAACAACAAAAATACCTTAAAAAATATAACCTTGTCAAAAAGTTTCAAAAACAAGTTAATCTATTATTAGATAATCCCAGTCATCCAAGTTTAAATGTTGAGAAAGTATATTCAGTTGGACCAGGACTATATAGTTTTCGTATTGATAAAAAATATAGAGCCATATTTGCCACAAGCAAAGGAATAATAAAAGTTATAGCCTTAACCAATCACTACAAATAGCTCTATTCAAATTTCTCAAAAACGGTAATTGACCCGTTTTCAACCTCAACTCTATCAAGATCTTTTCCAGTTATTATAGATGTCATCATTTTTATTGGGCCGTAATGACTCACTATTAAAATATTTGAGTTTTTATCTTCCAATTTCAAATCTTCCAAAAACAAATTTACTCTTTTTCTCATTTCCATCAAACTTTCTACTCCCATTTCTCGATTTATTTTATTATCTTTGTCTAATTCATCCCAATCAACCAAAACAGATTCTACTCCAGTATATTCACCAAAATCTCTTTCTTCAATTAATTTAGACATAAATATTGGTCCATCAATTGGATATTCTTCCAAAATATTATTTAAAGTTTCTACACATCTACCTAAAGGGGAGCAAAAGATCATATCAATTTTTTTATATTTTTCTTTTAACTCTTTTCCTAGTTTTTTAGCTTGTTCAATTCCATTTTTAGTTAATTTACCATCATTTCTACCTTGGAAAATATGTTTAACATTTGCTTCTGTTTCAGTGTGTCTAACTAAAATTAATTTCATGCCGATATTATACTATATGATTTTATTAGTTTTCTAATTTCATCTCAAATGTTATTTCAAGAGAACAAATCCGATTCCCTTTAGGGAATTAAAATAAAGCGAAACATGATATTTTGGTCTGGATTTTAAGAACAAAATATCATATAATCACTCTTAGTCTCTTATAGACGATCGCCCTTAGCTCAACGGTAGAGCAATCCGCTGTTAACGGAAAGGTTTTTGGTTCGAATCCAGAAGGGCGAGCTAACAAAAAATCCCCTAAAGATAGGGCATTTTTTATTAGCTTATTCTTTTG
>CAYPBP010000009.1:0-39920 GCA_964408995.1 uncultured Gammaproteobacteria bacterium
GGTTGTTTTTGAACTTCCACAATTCTTTCCTTAAACAATTCCCATCTCCAGCTACTCTCTTTTGCCCCACTTCCTAGCCTATCAGCCCTTCTTAAAGCAATCATTTCGTCAATATACTCTAAAGTTACGTTTCGAATAAATCTTCGCACTGCTTTGTCTGTTTGAGTAGCCTCGGTGGTAAACATATGCCATCGCACTAATTTAAACAATTGTTCTAATTCTTTGTTGGATAATTTTAATTTTTTACCCACATTAGTTGCTATTCTTGATCCAATTATTTCGTGGTTATGAAAAGTTCTATCTTGCCCTTCACCTTTCATTGATTTTGGTTTCCCTACATCATGCAACAAAGCCGCCAATTTAGTAATTGGATTTTTAGTATCACAATTATCTAAAGCCTTTAAATTATGAGTCCAGACATCATCAATATGATGGCCTTTTTGAGCCATACCATATCCTTCAAACAATTCTGGAATTATTTCTTGCAATAGACCACAGTTTTTTAATAAAGTAATTCCTTGGCTAGGAACAGGGGAGACCAATATTTTAAATAATTCATCCCTAATTCTTTCTCCAGCTATTTTTTCAATTAATTTAGCATTTTTTTGAATTGATTCAAAAGTTTTTTCTTCAATAAAAAATCCAATTTGTGAAGCGATTCTAATGGCTCGCATCATTCTTAGAGCATCTTCTTTAAATCTTTCATCTGGATCTCCCACACATCTTACTAATCTATTTTCCAAATCTTTTTGCCCATCATAAAGATCTATGATCGACGATCTATCATCTACGATCTTTATTGCCATAGCATTAATCGTAAAATCTCTTCTTTGTAAATCTTCTTCAAGTGTTTTTCCCCACTCAACTTCATCAGGATGTCTTGAATCAGAATAACCCCTTTCAGTTCTAAAAGTTGTTATTTCAAAGATATCATCACCATCAACCACACTAATAGTTCCAAATTTATTATTATAAAAACTATTTTTAGGGAATATTTTTTGAATTTCTTCTGGTTTTAAATTGGTGGTAAAGTCCCAATCTTTGACTTCTCTTTTTAAAATTAAGTCACGTACAGCTCCGCCGACAATATAAATCTCACCATTTTCACTAATCTTTTTAATTAATTTCTCCACCTTTTGTGGTATCTTAAATTCCATAGCCAATTTTACTATATTTAAAGATAAAGAGTGTAAAATTTAATATCATCATGATTTCAGAAATTATTTTAAAAAATAAAAAAATTATTGATAATTCTTTTTCGGAATCAGATTTTTTAGATCTTTTACTAAAAAATCGTCAGATTAAAAAAACAGATTATAATGATTTCTTTAAGCCCCATTTCCCTAGTAGCTCTGATTTTAATATTAATAAAAAAGAAGTTAAAAAAGCCGTCGATAGGGTAAATTTAGCCATCAAAAATCAAGAAAATATTTTAATTTATGGTGATTATGACGTTGATGGCATTACTTCCACTGCCATTCTTTGGCAAGTCTTATATCAAAAAGGAGCCAAGGTTTTACCTTTTATTCCCGATAGGGAAGCCGATGGTTATGGTATCAAATCAAAATCTTTTTTCGATTTTGAAATCAAAAAAAATATTCATTTTGATTTATTAATCACCGTTGATAACGGTATTGTGGCTAATAAAGAGTTGGAAAAAATAACTCAAAAAAAGACTGACATAATAATCATCGATCACCATATACCAACTGAAACTTTACCTAAAGTATCGGCAATCATTCACTCAACTGATTTTTCTGGTTCCTCTTTGTCTTGGTTTTTTGCTCAATTTTTTGATAAAAATGCTGATCTTGGTTTAGCCGCCACCGGAGCTGTGGCCGATTGTGTTCCACTAGTTGGTTTTAATCGTAATATTGTTGTACATGGTCTTAATTCATTAAAACTAAATCCCAATCCAGGTTTTAAAAAATTAATTGAAGTTAGTGGTGCCAAACAAGATTCACTTTCTACTTATGATTTAGGTTTTGTTATTGGTCCTCGAATTAATGCCGTTGGCCGTCTTTCAAATCCAACTGATGCGCTAAGACTTTTATGTAGTCAAAATTCCAAACAAGCGTCAATTTATGCTCAAAGTTTAGATAAATTTAATAAAGATCGTCAAGACATTCAAAAAAATAATTTGAAAATTGCCGAAAAAGATATCTTAAATATCAACACCCCGCTTTTGCGGGGTGTTGATAAGAAAGTTAATAAATTAATTTTTATTGCCAACAAAAAATTTTTACCCGGTATTATTGGTCTAATAGCTGGTCGTTTAACTGAAAAATATTATTTACCATCAATCATTATCAGCGTTGGTAAAGAATTTTCTAAAGCCTCTTGTAGATCGGTTAAAGAATTAAATATTGTTGAAACTCTACGCGAATTTAATGATGAATTGGTCGAACTTGGTGGCCATTCTGGTGCTGCTGGTTTTACTATCAAAACCGAAAATATCGACAAATTTCAAACTAAAATTACTAACTTTATAAATAAAAAACTTAAAGATATTGATTTAAAACCATCAATAATTGTCGAAGCCGAAATGAAATTATCAGCTGTTAATTTAAAAAATTGCAAATTAATTAATAAATTTGAACCCTTTGGAATTGACAATCCCAAACCTTTATTTTTATTCAAAAACCTTTCTATCACTCAAAAAAGAGTTATTGGTTCTACTGGCGATCATTTGAAATTAAAATTCGATAGTGTCGATGCAGTTGCCTTTAAAAAAGGGGATTTAGATAAAACTTTAAAGACAGGAGATTTGGTAAATATCATCGCTTCTCTCGATTTAAACACTTGGAATAATCAAACTCTACCTCAGCTTATGGTCAAAGAAATTTTTCTTGTTTGAAAACTCCCCTTTCTGAAGTAAAATACTTCTATGCAAAGAACACTCATAAAAGAATGCCCAGAAAAAATTGGTGAAAAAGTTTTAATTAAAGGCTGGGTCAACAATATTCGAAGTTACGGTAAATTAGCTTTTGGTGATATCCGTGACCGTTCTGGTCTTATCCAAGTTGTCGGTGGCTCAGATTTAGGTAATTTAAAAATAGAATCAGTCATAGAAATTACAGGCCTAGTTCGCTCTCGCAACGAAAAGTATTTCAACGATAAAATTTTTACTGGCAAAATTGAAATAGATGTTGAAAAAATTAACGTTTTAGAAATAGCCCAAGATTTACCTTTCGATCTTCATCAACCAGAATTAAATCTTTCCCTGCCAATCTTACTAGACAATCGTGCCCTTTCTTTGCGCAACAAAAAAGTTCAAGATATTTTTAAAGTTCAAGCTACAATTGTTGAAGCTTTTAGAAATTATTTAACTCAAAATGATTTTACTGAAATTTTTATTCCAACCATTGTTGCTGGTTCTACTGAAGGCGGTTCTGAAGTTTTTCCAGTTGAATATTTTGGCTACCAAGCTTATTTAGCTCAAAGCCCTCAACTTTATAAACAAGTTCTAACTTCTATTTTCGAAAGAGTCTTTACAATTGCTCATGCTTATAGGGCAGAACCATCAATTACCACTCGTCATTTAACTGAATATGTGGGCTTAGATGTAGAAATGGCTTTTATTGATAATTGGCTAGACATTGTCAAAATGGCTGATGGGGTAGTTAAAGCCATTTTCAAAGCCGTTGGTGAAAAACATCAAGACATTTTAGATGAATATGGCGTCACTCTTCCTAAAACTGTTGAAAATACTCCCATGATTAAATTAAAAGATGCTCTAAATTTAATCTACGAAAGAACTGGTCGTGATATTCGAAATGAACCAGATATGGATCCGGAAGGGGAAAGAGAAATTTGTCGATGGTCTCTTGAGAAATTTGGCAGTGACTTGGTTTTTATCACTCATTTTTACACCAAAAAAAGAGCTTGGTATTCTTATGCTGATCCTGAAAACCCAGAGGAAACTTTAACTATGGATTTAATTGGTTGTGGAGTTGAATGGATTAGTGGTGGTCAACGTATTAATAATTACCAGGAATTACAAGAAAAGATAAAATCTCGTGGTCAAGATCCAAAAGATTTCGAAATCCCCTACGGTCAAACATTTAAATATGGTATGCCTCCAGAAGGTGGTTTTGCTATCGGCATGGAACGAATCACTCAAAACATTTTAGGTCTAGACAATGTCCGTCAAGCCAGTCTGTTCCCTCGTGATATGGAACGAGTAGATAATCGTCTTTCTGTTTCTGGTAAAAAGATTGTTAAGATTAAAAAAGATGTTAAAGTTTCTAAAAAATAATCCCCTCTACTTTCTGATTATTTTTTTAGTTGTCTTTTTAAATTTATTTTGGTTGCCAACTTTTAGCTTTTGGGGTATCTATCCAAAAAATTCTTTTTTTGTTCAAACCAATAATTTAATTCAATATCAACATCCAACAAAAGTTTATTCCAGATTGTCCCAAAAACCTCAACTAAATTCTCAAAATTATATTTTAATTGATGTTGCTACTAATACTGTTTTATTGTCTAAAAATAAAGACCAAAGAATTTACCCAGCTTCAACTACTAAACTAATTACTGCCTTAACTGCTTTAAATATTTATCCTTTAGATGAAGAAATAACTATTAATCAAGAATATAAAGAAGGACAAAATATAGAATTAAAACTTGGAGAAAAAATTACTGTCAAATCTTTAGTTTCTGCTATTTTAGTTTATTCTGCTAATGACGCTGCTTTCACTCTTGCCAATCATCATCAAAAAGGTATTAATGGTTTTATTAATAAAATGAATTTATTGGTTCAAAAATATGATTTAAAAAACACTCGTTTTGTTAACTTTGATGGTCTCCATAATGAAAATCATTATTCATCAGCTTATGATCTTTCCCAAATCGCTAGGCTTGCTATCAAAAATCCGGTTGTTACCGAAACTGTCAAAAATAAAAATATTATTGTTGAAGATGTTGATAAAACTATAAAACATGAATTAACTTCAACCAATGAACTAATTGGTGTTATTCCAGAAATCGAAGGCTTAAAAACGGGGTGGACGCCAGAAGCTGGTGGTTCATTTATTGGTCTTATTAATTTAAATGGACACTATTTGGTTAGTGTTGTAACTCAAAGTCAAGATCGTTTCGCTGATACTAGAAATATTATTGACTGGGCCAAGCAAAACGTTTTTTGGCAATCGTACTAATCTTAATTATTCGTTTTCCACATAACTATCAAGAATAGCTGGCACAAAAGCTGAAAAATTACCATCTCCCTTAAAAAGATACATTGGTTGAACATATTGAGTTAAAGTAATTGGTTCATAATAAATTAAATTAGCACTTCTAATAATTACATTCTTTTCGGTAATATCAGATGATGACCAATAATTACCAGATTGTAATTCAATCATTGCTTGTTCAATTGTTTTTATTGGATAAGTAGAAAAAGATTCTGTGTCTATATTTACATATTTAAAATTAGCTTCGACTATTTCTTTATCTTTTATATTAGATCCAGAGACCCAAACTGATACTGGAGCTTCTCCTATTTGAGCAGAAGTTATATCAAATTTATCATCCAATTTTTTTCTATAAAAATCTACTTTTACTAAAGTTGCCTCAGATTGAGCTAAAACTTGTTTTAATGTTCCATCAACAATTTTCCAATAACTTATTTTTTGTTCACCATTTCTTAAGTCATCTGTAAATTTTTGCCCAGATTGCAAAAACGATGTCGCAACTTCTATGGCCTTAGTTTTATTTGGTACATTTTTTGCTTCCAAGACAGATTCGTCTTCTAAATAAGGAAATTTAAACTTAAAATTACCTACTAAAACATCCATAGTTAAAACTTTATTATTTTTTTCATTTTTAAATTCATAGATTCCTTCTTTTATTTCAATAGGTTCATTTTCAAAGCCAAATTGTCTAGCTACTTCTTTAGCTTGTTCCAAGGCTGTTATTTTTGTCGTTGATCTATATATTATATAAACCTTAGCTTGATCACTAAAAGTTGGAACTTTGTCATTAGTAAATTCAAAAGTAAAATTTTTCTTTTCAAAGTTATTTTCAGGAAAAACAATTTTAGGCAACATTCCATATCTAACAGTTGGAGCTATGTATTTTGGGTTAGCCAATCTATAAGCTTTAATAGCTATTGATCCAATTGACCATAAAACCACGAAAGTAATTAAAAAAGACCCACCGTATTTAATTAATTGTCGACTAGCATAAGCAGTATGAGTTAAAGACATAAATTATTTTACACTAAAAATGATAAAATTAGCTATGGCCGACAATAAAATTATAAGAACCAGAATTGCTCCAAGTCCAACAGGTGAGCTTCACATTGGAACATTAAGAACTCTTCTCTATGATTACGCATTAGCTAAAAAATATAACGGCCAATTTATTTTTCGTCTAGAAGACACCGATCAAAAACGTTATGTCCAAGGGTCAGAAATTAGATTATTAGAAACAATAAAAGAATATGGTTTAAATTGGGATGAAGGTCCAGACATTGGTGGTTCTTATGGTCCTTATGTTCAAACTGAGCGTTTAGATATTTATCAAAAATACATTAAAGAGCTTTTAGATAAAGGTTTAGCTTATTATTGTTTTTGCACTCAAGAAAGATTAGATAATCTTAAAGCCACTCAAAAAGCCACCAAGCAACTTCCACGATACGATCAACATTGTTTACATTTATCAAAAGAAGAAATTCAAAAAAATATTGACAATAAATTTCCATACACTATCCGTATGGTTATTCCCAAGAATGAAACCATATTTTTTGAAGATTTAATTCGAGGCAAAATAAAATTTAATACTAACGAAATTGATGATCAAGTTTTAATTAAATCAAATGGAATTCCAACTTATCATTTTGCTGCTGTTATCGATGATCACCTAATGAAAATCACTCATGTTTTTAGAGGAGAGGAATGGCTAACTTCGACCCCAAAACACATTTTACTTTATCGATATTTTAATTGGGAAGCACCACTTTTTGCCCATCTTACCGTTTTATTAAATCCAGATGGTCCAGGAAAAATGAGTAAACGAAGTGGAACAACTCATGCCAAAGCATTTTTAGATGAAGGCTATCTTCCAGAAGCTGTTTTAAATTTCTTAATGCTTCTTGGCTGGAATCCTGGCACTGAAAAAGAGTTTTTCACTCTCGATGAATTTATCAATGAATTTAGTATTGAACATCTTCATAAAAAAGCTCCAGCTTTTGATCGCAAAAAATTAGATTATTTTAATGGTTATTATCTTCGTCAAAAATCAGATGAGCAATTATTTGTTTTGTTTAAAAAGTTTTTACCAAATGCCTCAGATGACCAAATAAAAATTTTAGTTCCAGTCTTAAAAGAAAGAATAGTTAAATTGTCAGATCTTCAAAGTCAAACTAAGTTTCTTTTTGAAGATGTTGAATATGACAAAGAACTGTTGCTTAAAAAAGGAACTACTTCGGAATTAGCTATAGATATGCTCAAAAAATCAAAAGAATTAATAAGTAGTAATTTTGATAATTTATCAGAAAAATTATTAGAATTAATTAAAGATAATACTTGGAATACAGGTGAGTTTTTTATGGTTTTTCGAGTTGCTATTTGTGGCTCAGTTTTCACTCCACCAGTCGTAGAGTGCTTACCAGCTCTTGGTAAAGAAAAAACTTTACACAAATTAGAGATTGCTATTTCCAAATTAAGTAAATAATTTGTTACACTTAATTTGTGTTAACTTTATTACTATCATTTTTATTTTTATTAACTCTTAATAAGCCATTTTTTGCTCAAACTGCTACCCCTTCTGCCACCATAAATCCAACACCAACTCCTTTACCTTTAACTATTTCTAATATACCTTCTCAAATTACTGCTGGTCAGCAATTTAATGTTGTTATTAATCTTCATAGTAAATTAAATTTAAGTTATCAATTTAAAGTTTATGGTGGCGTTAATGGTGATAATTATTCTTATGAAGTTAAAAATGGCGATACTTGGATTAATGGTTACAACGGTGCTTGGAATTCATTACCACAATCGCTTACAGACAATAATGGTAATTGTTCTATAGAGTTAACAGTTCGTTTTAAAACAGAAAAAACTTCTGGAACTAGCCAATTAATTGCCAAAGTCAAAGAGTCAGCTTCAAATAATTACATTGTTAGTAATAGTTATAATATTGATGTTATTGATCCTCCTACAATCCCTACACCAACAAACACTCCAACCAATATTCCTACTCCAACAAAAATTCCAACTTTAACTCCAACCAAAGTTCCAACTCCAACTATAAAGTTGACTCCAACAAAGATAACTAAAGATAGTGAGCTTGTTGAATCTACTGTTTCAGCTGTTTTAGATTCAACCGAAATCACAGAGATCACAGACATTCCAACAATTACACCGACAGCAGGTGAAATTCTTGGTGAAAGTACAAAAAGTGCCACCAAAAAAAATTTTTTACCTCTCATTTTTATTGTTTCAGGGGGTATTCTCTTGCTAGCGCCACTAATTGCTAGTAAGATTAAGAAACAATGAAAAAATTTATTCGTTTTTTACCATCATTAATTTGGATGGGAGTTATCTTTTATTTTTCTTCTCGTTCTACCACTGGTATTGGTACTAACGAAACTAGTCGTTTTCTAATTCTAAAATCTTTTCATCTTATTGAATATGCCGTTCTCGCTTTTTTGCTTTTATTAGCTATAACTAATTATAAGTCAGTTATTTTTATTAGTTATTTATACGCTATTTCAGATGAAATTCACCAAAGCTTTATTCTTGGCCGCACTGGTCGTTTTCGTGACACTTTAATTGATTTAATTGGCATTCTAATTGGTGTTTTTATTTTTAACAAAATCAAACCCAAAATAATCTTTTATTTGAAAAAAAAGCTGAATACTTTATACTGATATTGTGTTAAAGAAAATTTGGACTCATTATTTTATTCCTCAGGAAAGGAACAACCATCGGGCTACTATTATAAAGCCTAATTTCTTGCTTTTCTTTTTAATTTTATATCTCTTAAATCAATCAATTATTAAAAGCCTAATTATAGTTAAACCAGGTATTTTAGGTTATTCATCAGAAATTACAGTTCAAAAAGTATTAGATCAAACCAATGATGAAAGGGTAAGAGTTGGTCTTGAACCTTACCAATACAATCAAATTCTTTCTGAATCTGCCAAAAAAAAGGCTCAAGATATGTTTTTCAATAATTATTGGGCTCATAACTCACCTCAGGGCAAGAATCCTTGGACTTTCTTTGAAGCTGTTGGTTATAAATATTCAGTCGCTGGTGAAAATTTAGCCAAAGATTTTTATTCAACCGACGCTTTAGTGAAAGCTTGGATGGATTCTCCTACTCACAAGACAAATATTGTTCATTCAAAATATAAAGAAATTGGCATTGCTGTTGTTGATGGCGTTTTGGGTGGTGTCAAAACTACACTAGTGGTTCAACATTTTGGGACTCCTCTTAACTTAGCTGAATTAAAATCACCAATAAATGAAACAATTAATACTTCTGAACCAATTGTTAATATCGATAATCCTGTTCTTGCGGCTAAAAGTCAAAAATTAATTAGCCCTCTTTCTATTAATAAGCTTATTGGCTTTTTAATTTTTATTGTTTTAGTTTCAATCCTTTTTATAGATGGTTACATTACTATTAAAAAAGATATTCACCGATTAACTGGTTCTACCGTTGGTCATATTGGTTTTTTAATTTTTATATTTATCTTAATGCTTTATAACCAACAAGGAGGTATCTTTTAATGATTATTCCAACAGAAGTTAAACAAAAACCATTTGAGTATATAACCCTAGCCTTAACTTTTCTTTTAGGTATTTTCTTTTATATCATTTTTAATGATCCTCAGGCCCGAAAATGGATTATTTGTACTGTTGGTGTTACTTATTTCTGCTGGAGTCTTCATCATCACCAAAGAAGGGGTGATTTGCAATTATCAATTATTGTTGAATACTTACTAATAATCTTAATTGGAATAATTCTTTTATTTAACACCTTGCCTTAGTTTTTCTATTTCTTCCATTTGCCAATTTTTGATTTTTTTTGGATCGCCATTTAATAAAACTTCTGGCACTTTATGGCCCATAAATTCTCTTGGACGAGTATATTGGGGATACTCCATAGTTCGAACTTTCTCGCCATTAATTTCAATTTCAGACCAACTTTCAATTTGATTAGATTCATCTTTACCTAAAACTCCCGGTACTAATCTGGCTACAGCATCAGTTATTACCATGGCTGGCAATTCACCTCCGGTCAAAACATAATCACCAATTGAAATTTCTTCATCAATCATAAAATCGGATATTCTTTGATCAAAACCTTCATAATGACCAGCAATTAAAACTAGATTATCTACTTTAGCTAATTCTTCAGCCTTTTCTTGATCAAATCTTTTACCTCTAGCTGACATTAAAACAATTCTTTTATTTTTTATGCCTTTATTTTCAGAATTAATTTTTTCCAAAGCATCATAAACTGGTTCTGGTTTAATAAGCATTCCTACATCTCCACCAAAAGGTTTATCATCCACCGTGCCATAGTTGTCAACAGCAAAGTCTCTTAAATTATGAATCTTTAAATCGATTATTCCTTTTTTAATTGCCCTTTTAATAATACTTTCGGCAAAAGGGGATTCAAACATTTGCGGAAACAATGTAATAATATCTATCTTCATACCAATATTTTATCATTTGAGCTATACTATTTTTAATATGAAAAACAAAAATACTGCAGTCATTGTTATTCCTACTTATAACGAAGCCGATAACATTGGCAAAATGATAGTTTATTTAAACAGTAAAACTTTTCCCGATATAGTGGCTAAAAAAGGCGACTTAAAAGAAGCTTGGGATATGAAAATTTTAGTTGTTGATGGAAATTCTCCAGATGGTACTGGGAAAATTGTCCAAAAAGAAGCTAAAAAATATAACAATACTTTCTTATTAACCGAAACCAGTAAAGATGGTATTGGAGCCGCTTATCTTAAAGGTTTTAAATATGCCATCGAAAAATTAAAAGCAGATTTTGTTTTTGAATTTGATGGTGATTTCCAACATCCTCCAGAAACTATTCCTTTAATGCTCAAAGCTATGGAAGATGGTTACGACTATGTCATTGGTTCAAGGAAAATTAAAGGTGGTTCCAATCCAAAAGGTTGGGGTTTAAAACGAGTTTTCTTTAGTGAATTTGGTGGTTTTACTGCTAGATTTATTATGTTTTTCCCTTTCAAGAACTTCTTTAAAGTGACTGATCCAACCACTGGTCTTAAAGTAACCAGAGTCAAAGGTTTTATTGACAAAATGGATTTAGATTATAGCCGTCTTTTAACCAGAAGTTTTGGTTACAAACTTCAACTTCTTTTTGAAACCCTTAAAATGGATGCTAAATTCAAAGAAGTTCCTCTTCAATTTCATGTCCGAAATGCTGGTGAATCTAAAATAGAGGCGAAAACTGCTAAAGATATTTTTAGAGTTGCTATCTTACTTAGATGGTACGATGACTTCACTCAAAAGTTCTTAAAATTTGGCACTGTCGGGTTCGTTGGCTATTTGGTTAATGCCATATTCTTAGGTATCTTTTCAAAAACTTGGTCAATTGAGTGGCTTGCTTGGGCTCTCTCAACCGAACTAGCTATTATTAGTAATTTCACTTTAAACAATCTTTGGACTTTCAAGTCTCAAAAAATTTCTGGTCAATCAAAAATAGTTAGTAAATTCTTTCAGTTCAACTTGTCTTCAATGGGAGCACTTTTAATTCAAACCATTGCTGGTTCAATTGGTGTTTCTATTCTTGGAGCTGGTTCACGACAGTTGTTACTTCCATTTATTATAGTTTTCTTAGTTCTTCCTTATAACTGGTTTATGTACAACACCTTTATCTGGAAAAACAAAAAGAAATAATTATAGTAAAATACTAATTGTCTGTTTATTTTTTTATTAATTTCCGCCACAGGCGGATCAGCCTTTGGCTGAAACTAAATAACTAAATTATGAAAGGTATTATTCTCGCTGGTGGTAAAGCCACTCGTCTTCGTCCTTTAACTAGTATTACATCAAAACAACTTCTTCCGGTTTATGACAAACCAATGATTTTTTATCCAATAGAAACTTTAATCAAAGCTGGTATTACTGATATTTTAATTATTATTGCTCCAGAATATTCTGGTCATTTCTTAAATCTTTTAGGTGATGGTCATGAATTTGGTGCTCGTTTTAGTTACGCTGTTCAAAAAGAACCAAAAGGTTTAGCCGATGCTTTTATTATTGGTGAAGACTTTATTGATAATGATGATGTCACTATGATTTTAGGTGACAATATTTTTGATCAAGATTTTTCCAAAGAAATTAAAAACTTTAAAGGTGGGGCTATGATTTTTGCCAAAGAAGTCCAAGATCCAGAGCGTTTTGGTGTAGTTGAATTCGATAAAGATATGAATGCTATTTCTATTGAAGAAAAGCCAGAAAAACCAAAAAGTAATTACGCTGTTGTTGGTCTTTATACATACGATAATCGTATCGTTGAATATGCCAAAAATTTAGCACCATCACCTAGAGGTGAAATTGAAATTACTGATCTTAATAATATTTATCTTAAAAGTGGAGAAATGAAAGTTAATCTTTTCAATACTCTTTGGGAAGATGCGGGAACTTTTGACTCTCTTTTACGTGTCAGTAACATCATGGCCCAAAAAGCCCAAGCTAAATAGTTACCACACTGATATCACTATTCGATCCGCTTTTAATCCAGTTATCACCGTGGATAAGTAAAAGGTTGTCTCCGTTGTTAATAAAACCAAAACCAGTTAGTTTTTTAATTAAATTTTTTGATATTTTGAAACCTTTTTTTTTAAATTTCTTAAAACAAGGACTAACTCCATAACTAATCAACAATTCATTAACAGTTTCTTCCTTATCAGTTACTGCCACAATTGGTAAGTTCAATCGGTATCTAGAAAAAATTCTAGCCGTGTTTCCAGATTCAGTAAACACCACTATTGCCTTAATACCCAAACTTTTGTTTTCTTCAATAATTTTTATTGCCGCCTGGGCCAAAATCTCAGTTAAGTTTTTTGTTTCTATTTTTATTTCCCTAACATCAGCATTATTTTCAGTAAAAATAGCAATATTTGCCATTTCTTCAACCACTCTGACAGGATATTTACCAATAGCTGTTTCTTCGGACAACATTAAAGCATCCGTTCCGTCAAAAACAGCATTTGAAACATCAGTTGCCTCAGCTCTGGTTGGTCTAAAATTATCGATCATTGATTTAAGCATTTGGGTAGCCACAATCACTGGTTTGTGTTCTTTTCGACACAAATCAATTATTGTTTTTTGCCAAAAAGCCAATTCTCTAATTGGCACTTCTATTCCCAAATCTCCTCTAGCCACCATTATTCCATCGGCTGTTTTTACAATTTCTTCAATATTTTTAAGAGCTCTAGCATTTTCAACTTTGGCAATAATTTTTATTTTAGGATCTATTTTAAGTAATAATTTTCTTAATACTTCAATGTCTTGTTTACTTCTTACAAAGGATAATGCAATATAGTCAGCTTTTAACTCTTCCATTCTTATCAGAGCTTGCATATCCTTACCAGCCAACAAAGGTAAGTCTATGTCTCTAGCTGGGACATTCATACTTTTTCGATCTTTTATTATTCCATCTCTTTCTGCTCTTGCTTCCAGAACATCACCCTTCTTTTTAATTACTTTTAACTCAAAATCACCATCATCTATAAATATAGTGTTTCCAATTTTAATTTGTTTAACAACCGAAGCAGGACTAGTTTTAAAGTTTTTTTTATTTTCTAAAAATTTATCACTAATAAAAACACTTTCACCTTTTTTAACTTCCACATCTTGGTCACCTTTTGTTTCTATTCTAATTTCTGGTCCTTGAAAATCAACCATTATTCCAACTTTTTTACCCAAACTTTTAGCAATTGCTTTAGCTTTAATAATTGTTTGCTTATGCCAATCAAGATTATTATGTTTTAAATTAAAACGAAACAAATTAACCCCCATTTCTATTAATTGACTCAATACTTCTTCAGATTCTGAAGCTGGCCCGACTGTGGCAATGATTTTAGTTTTCTTATTCATAATCTATATTAAAATAATATCATTTTGTTGCAAATAAATATGGTACTATCTAATATATGAATCAAACTAACGATGTTTGTCCAAAATGTGGTGCTGTCCTAAGCGAAATTATTGAAACTCCAAATGGTCGTCGGCTTCAACGCTGTTCTGCTGGTTCTTGGAATAAAGAGACTCGTAAAACTGAAGGTTGTGACTATGTTAAATGGCTCGAAATTGAGCCTCAGCAATTAGACGAAAAATGTCCAAAATGTGGTGCCCCACTTGTTCTTCAGATAACTCGCTTTGGTAAAAAAATGAAAAAATGTAGTGCTGGTTCTTGGGACAAAGAA
This sequence comes from uncultured Gammaproteobacteria bacterium, assembly GCA_964408995.1. GTDB lineage: Bacteria > Patescibacteriota > Microgenomatia > UBA12405 > UBA12405 > WARW01. Next base: position 14,435 of record CAYPBP010000009.1, read on the forward strand.
ACTAAATCAGTAGTTGGTTGTGATTATGTTGAATGGATTAATGGTACCAGTGAACCTTTGGCTGAAAAATGTCCAAAATGTGGTGAAGCTTTAGTTCTTTTTACCACTGCCAATGGTAAAAAAATGAAAAAATGTTCTACCTCTGGTTGGGACAAAGAAGCTAAAAAAGCTACTGGTTGTGATTATATTCTTTGGTTAAAAGCTAATCAAACTTCAAGTGATACTGGTGAAGAATACTTACCACCACCAGAAGAAGAATTTTAATGTTCCTATCTCAAAATTTCATTAAATCACCTTTTTTAATTAGACAGCTCTTAGAGGCCAGCAATATTAATCCAAATGATTACGTTTTAGAAATTGGTCCAGGCCGGGGAATTATTACTGAGGAATTAATCAAAAGAACCGATAAGGTGTTAGCCATTGAAAAAGATCCTGAATTGTTTCAGTTTTTAACTGAAAAATTTAAAGATCAAGCCAACTTAAAACTCGTTAATAAAGATTTTCTCTCCTTTGACTTACTACCCAAAACTGATTACAAAATTTTTTCTAATATTCCCTTTGACATTACTGCCGAAATTATCGACAAAGTTTTAAAGTCAGAAAATTTACCTCAAGATCTTTATTTAATCATGCAGCAAGAAGCAGCCGAAAAATATTTTGGAAACAATTTGGAAACCCAAAGTTCTATTTTAGTAAAACCATTTTACGATGTTGAAATCTTAGGTGACATTGACCGAACTTCTTTTACCAAAAAACCACAAGTTAATATTGTTTTCACTCATTTTTCTCTTAAAAAAGAATTTTTGATTGATCAATCTTTTTATCAAAATTTTCGTGATTTTGTAATCTATGGTTTTAATCAATGGCAACCAAATATTCAAAAAAGTTTTAAAGCCGTCTTTTCTTTTAATCAATTTAAGTTTATTAATAGTCACCTAAAAATTAATTATTCAAAACCAAGTGAGCTAACTTTTAACCAATGGTTAGACTTTTTTAATATTTATCTAAAATATGTTCCAAACGATAAAAAAGATTTGGTCGATGCTTTCGAAAAGAAATATTTGCATCGGATTAGACTCAAAAAATAAGCTAAAATATAAACCAATGTCCAAGAAAAACCTCTTGATTCTTGCTGCCCTATCTTTGTCTATTATTATCTCTTTGAGTGTTTTTGCTTTTGTAAAATACAGACAAGTAGTAGTAAAAGTTAAACAAGAAAAAATTGCCAAAAATATTACCCCAATTCCCACTCCAACTCCGGATCCAAATGCTCCCTTTTCTATATTATTAATGGGTTATGGTGGTGGCCTTCATGAAGGTGGCACTCTTACTGATTCTATTATTGTGGCCAATTTCATTCCCAAAGAACAAAAAATTAAATTAATTTCCATTCCTCGTGATCTGTGGGTTTCAATCCCAATAGCCATAGGTGAGACTAAAATGTCCAAAATCAATGCCGCTTATACTATTGGTCTCGATGATAAACGCTACCCAAATAAAGAAATTCAATACACTGGTGATGCTGGTGGGGGACAAATGTCAAAATCAGTTTTATCTCAAATACTTAATCTACCAATCCAAAATTTTATTACCATCAATTTTAGTGCTTTTATAAAATCTATTGATACTCTAGGTGGAATTGATGTTAATGTTCAAAAAACTTTTGATGATTTGTTCTATCCCATCGAAGAAAAAAGTGATGATACCTGTGATAAATCAGAGGAGGAACTTAAAGCCATAGAAGCCACTATGTCTGGAGAAAAATTAGAACAACAATTCACTTGTCGCTACGAAAATCTTCATTTCGACAAAGGTCTTCAACATATGGACAGTGCTACCGCTCTAAAATTTGTCCGTTCTCGCCATTCACTTCAAGATGGTGGTGATTTCAATCGTGCCAGCCGTCAAAGATTAGTCATTGAGGCAGTTAAAAAGAAAATAATTTCTCTTAATTTTATTCCCAAAATTATTCCTTTAGTTAATAATCTAGCTGGTAATTTAAAAACTGATTTAGATGTAAACCAAATGCAAAAATTAATTGCCAAGTCAGATGAATATCAAACTTACAAAATTGAATCAGTTGCTCTTACCAATGATAATGTTTTAATGAATTCAGTTAGTAGTGATCGTCAATCAATTTTAATCCCAAAATTAGGCGAAAACCAATGGCAAGACATCCAATCCTTTATTGCCAGTTCCAGCAGTAATTTAAATTAAGGCTTAATAAGAACCTTTCCAATATTTTGTCGTTGACGTATTCTGTCTATTGCTTGGTTACTTTCTTTAAGTGGAAAAATTTTATCAATCATTGGTCTAATTTGTTTTTTTTCAAATAATTTAAATATCTCTTTAAAAATATTCATACACAATTTCCTATCTTCCAAAATTGGCCACATTAAAAAACCAGAAAGGGTTAGGTTGTTCTTTCTTAATTTGCCTACCAACAAAGGATCACTAATTGGACCAGTATAAGCACCATAAGAACAAATTAATCCATTAAGAGGATTGAGTAAGGCCAAATTTTCATCTATATATTGTTGGCCCATTGGATCAAAAATAATATCAACCCCATTTGGAAATTTATTTTTAATTTTTTCCCCAAATTGTTCATCTTTACTTGTATCTATAACTAAATCAGCCCCAAGTGAAGAGACAATTTTAGCTTTTTGCTCACCAGAACATGTTGCAATAATACTAATTTTAGGGTTTATGGCTTTAATCAATTGAACAAGCATACTCCCAACTCCTCCAGCAGCGCTATGAACAACAACACTACCTTCTTTAGGCATTGTTACTCGTCTAGTTAACATAGTATAAGCTGTAAAAGTAATCATCGGAAAAGCACTTCCTGTTTCAAAAGATATATTTTTTGGTAAGTGATAAAGATATTTTTGATTAACAATTGCTACTTGAGCATATGATCCACTTGTCCCTTTGCCAGTTTGTGCCAATGAAAAAACTCTGTCTCCTTTGAAAAATTCAGTAACATCTTTTCCCACAGCTAAAACTTCACCCGAAAATTCTCCACCAGGAGTTGTTGGTAAATCTGGAGTTGTTGGATATTTGCCATCCATCACCATCAGTTCATAAAAATTAATTCCACTAAAATGTATCTTAATAGCGACATCTTCAGCTCCCATAATTGGTAAATTAATTAATTCAATCTCAAGTGGTAATCCAAAAGATTTTAATCTAGCTGATTTAATTTTTGTTAATTTTTCCTTCAATGACATAAATTTTATGATATGAATCAATATTATTAATTCGTCTATCTTCTGCTTCTTTAACTGAAATACGCTCTTGGCATTTTGGGTCCTTAAAAAAGAAAAACTCATGTCCTTCTTCTTCGGCTTGGACCAATGTTTTAAGCGTAGTTTCGCGAAGTTGAGCTATGCTATCTTCAAATATAACACGAGTAGTATATCCATGACGATGGTACATTTGATTTAATCTTTCTTTTCCACATCTTCCAGAAAGAACTAACACTATACTTCCATCTGGTTTTAATCTAGTTTTCGACTGACTAAGTGCTGCTTCATTAAGACCCAAACCATAAGTATTCAATAAAGATTGATATTTTTCTGGATCAAAATATCGAGCATAACTATCATTATTTCCAAGTTCTATTGTTATTGGCTTACTAACTTGAGGTAAACATCCACAAATAACATCACAGCAAATATCTTTTGGAATTGAATCAAGAAGGTCTGATTTTAACAATTCTACTTTTTGCAAATGTTCGGGTGCTTTCTTTTGAATATTATTGTGGGCGACTGGTAATATTCTTGGATCTATATCAATTCCAATATATTTATCTACTCCACGCTTTAATAAATCTATAGCTACAACACCACTGCCAACTCCCATTTCTATTACATGTTTACCGTCAACAGGGATATTATCCATTCCAGTCAAAAATGCTTCTGTCCACACATTTGGCTTAAAAGTAAATTCTGGTATTTCAATATCAACATCCTGAGGTCCAAGTGAACGTTTTTCTATATTCATAATCTGCCATATTATATATTATTTTTTTAAAAAATAAATGGATTGCAAGGGTTAATTCAAAAAAACTTTATTTCAATTCTTTGATGTATTTACCATCTTCTTTAGAAAATCTTAGGCCAAGCATATTAGCAAATCGAATATATCTTCCTCTTGCCATTTCTGTTCCACTTTCTGACAAACCATCAATTTTTACAATATCCGGCATGGTTATTAATCTAAAATGGTTTTGGTCATCATAAGATATTATTTTTGATATTTGATCACTAAACAATTTAACCCAATCAATTCCAGTTGAGACTTTGTAACTAACATTATTTCTAGCTCCTTGAAGTTGCAAAACAGAAATTTCTTCACCGAAAGTGGCTGTGCTAATTATTGATCCTTCTTTGTCTCTATATCTTAAAACTAAACTAGAATCACCATTAACTGGAGTTTGCAGAGTTTTCCTTTCTTCATCACATAACAAATGTAAATTAACTCTAGCTGTATCTATTATTACTTTACTATTTGGTTGTAGAAATTTTTCATAATAATCAGGTCCTAATTGTTGATTATGATGATTAATTTTTTCCTGCATTGCCCTCATATTAAGGGAAATTGTATCATTTATTTAGTTTTTTAGTTAGTTTGTTGCCTCACATGGATTCGAACCACAATTAGTCGGTTCAGAGCCGACTGTCCTACCATTAGACGATGAGGCATTAAAGATAAACCTATTATACGACAAATGTTATAATAATTAATGCAAACAATCGAAGAACTAAGTCAACAACTAAAATTAACCCCAGAGCAATCTGATTCCGTTCAAAATTACATCAATGGTCTTTTAATTGAGCTTCTTGAAAGCATCAAGCAAGACCACATAAAAAACTTTGAAGAGACCATTGAAAATCTTAAAGGTAACGCCTAGATTCTCTTTCTATTGTCGTTTCATCTCCATGCCCTGGCAAAACTAAAGTGTCTTTTGGCAGTTTCATTAATTTCTTTAAACTTTCATATATTTTTTTAGTTGAGCCATAACTAAAATCAGTTCTACCCCTAAGTCCCAAAAACAAAGTATCGCCTGAGAACAACAGTTGTTGTGTTTTTGAATAGAAGCAAACACCACCAGGAGTGTGTCCCGGTGTTTTTATAACTTCAATTTTTTCTCCACCCAAATCAATTTCTTTAGTTGTATCCAAGTCAATATCAATCTTAATAAAATTAGGCACTTGAATTTCTCTTTTCAAAAAATGTTTGGCTGTCTCATCTTGTCTATCCAAAAGAAAAGCATCCTTTTGGCTGCAGCCAAAATCAGCATTGTAAATTAATTTTAAATCCAAAGCTCCAAGGCAATGATCAAAATGGCCATGAGTTAATAAAACTGCTTTAACTTTTAATTTTTTATCATTTATTTCCTCACTAATCGCCACTCCATCATCAGCCGGATCAATAACCAGACACTCTTTTGTTTCTGTTTCCCAGACTAAATAACAGTTGGTTTCTAACTCTCCAATGATAATTTTTTCAAAGTTAAGCATAGTTTCATTTTAGCAGGTATAATATAAGCATCTATGGCAACAATAAAACCTGTCTCAAAACGCCTATTCATCGGCAGTTTACCTTATCGCTTCTCAGAAGGGGAGCTTCTCTCGCTTTTTATCACCGAGGGTAAAATTGTTTCTATTCGTATCGTCCAAAATCGCTGGGGTCGAAGTCGAGGCATTGCTTATGTTGAATATGAAAACCTAGATGATGCCGTCCGAGCTAAACAAAAATTTCATAATTATTTTTTAGTCGATCGAACTATCATTGTAGATTATGCCGAGCCTGATCCTTATTTAACCGATGAAGGTAAAGAGCGTCACCAACAAGCGGTCCAAAAACATCCCAATCGCCGTCAAAATCAAATTTTTCTTCCCCATCCAGACAGCGATACTAATGAGTATCAGAAGCGTCGTGATTCAGTTCACTCTGGTAATGTTCCAACTTTTGGTCGAAGGGAACAAAGACCCCCTTTTAAATCAGGTCCAGAAGTTATTCGAAAAGAAAGAAAATACAAAGGTGGCAAACCAGTTTTTAATTCCCTTGGTAAATCTCTAAACCGTAATACTACTGGTGATCCAACTCCAAAGTTCTTTCCTGAAGTTAATCCCAACAAAAAGAAATATCGACCAAAGCCCGGTGAAAAACCAGAATACAAATCCAGTTCAGATCTTCATGTTAGAACCACTGTTTTCAAACAACGTAAGTTTGGTTCAAAAGTCGGTGCCAAGTTTGCTTTCAAATCAAAAAGAACCAGATAAATAAAATAAAGCCTCCTTGTCAAGGGAGGTGCCCGCAGGGCGGAGGGTTTTTATAATTATGAATTTTTTAAAAAATATTAAATTACTTCGTTGGCATAGTTTTTTTACTGATTTTACTCTTTGGGCACCATTAGGAATAATTTATTTTTCTAAAGTTTCTGGTTCTTATAGCTTAGGTATTAGTATCTTTTCTATAGTTATGATATCAAGTGCTATTTTTGAACTTCCAACTGGAATTTTTTCAGATAGGTATGGAAGAGTAAAAACTATCACCTTTGGTGCTTTGTCTTTTTTACTAAGTGGCATTTTTTATGCCATTGGTCTTAATTATTGGTTCTTAGTTATAGGAGCTATTCTTTCTGGATTAGGTCGTTCATTTTATAGTGGTAATAATGATGCTTTGTTATATGACAATTTAGCCGAAAGTGGTAAAAGTGAAGATTTTCCTGAATATAACGGAAAAATAAAATCAATGTCTTCGTTTGCCTTAGCTGTATCTGGTCTTTTTGGTGGAATTATAGCCTCTTTTTCTTTTCCGGTTTTAATGTGGCTTTCTGTTGTACCTCTTATTATTTGTTTTATTTTAGCTACTCAATTAAAAGAAACTCAAAAAGCAAACAAACAATCTGGAAACATTTTTAATCATATTAATATTGCTTATAAAAACTTTTTTTCTAATATTCGGTTAAGATTAATTAACCTTTCAGATATTATTAATTTTGGACTAAATGAACCTGGTTATCAATTCAGAGCTGCTTTTGTAACTACTCTTTGGCCAGTTTGGGCTATTGGTATTTCTAATGTATTATCTAATATTGGTTCTGGTTTCAGTTTCCATTTTAGTGGCAAAATTATAAAGAAGTTTTCTTCATTAAATATATTAATTTCAAAATTATTCATTAATAAAATAATTAGTTTAACTGGATTATTAATGGCTAATATTTTTTCTCCTATTTTTTTAACTTTAAATTCTTTATTTTACGGAGTTGGACAAGTCGCTAAAAATAAACTTCTTCAAGATGAATTTACTTCAGAGCAAAGAGCTACTATGGGTTCTCTAAATTCTTTAATGGGAAGTATATTTTTTGTTATTTTTGCTACTATATTAGGTTTATTAGCAGATAAATTTGGTCCAAGAAATGCTTTAATTGTGCAATCAATTATGGGTATTCCTACTTTATATTTTTATTTTGCTCTTAAAAAAATTATCAAAAATGAAAAAAAATAACTTTTTAACTAAAACACCTATCATCGCCCTATCTCCCATGGATGGGATTACTAATGAAGCTTTTCGTTTGCTTCAAACAGAAATTGGTAAACCAGATTTAATGTTTACCGAATTTGTTAGTGCTGAAGGCATTAGTCATGGTGGAGTCAAGCTTTATGACACTCTTTTGTTTTCTCCTCAAGAACGTCCAATGATAGGCCAATTGTTTGGTAAAAATCCAGAAAGTTTTTACAAATCAGCCATTATTTTATCCGAATTAGGTTTTGATGGTATTGATATTAATATGGGTTGTCCCGCCAAAACTGTTATTCAAAATGGCAGTGGTGCCGCTCTAATTGGTAAACCAGATTTAGCTCTGCAAATTATTCAAGCTGTAAAAAAGGGGATTGATGATTGGTTTTCCAACAAAGTGAAAATTACTGATCTTGGCCTCAATCAAAAAAGCTTAGATGTTATTACCAGAAACAAAAAATATTCACAAATAGAAAGCCTCCCTGTCAAGGGAGGTGCCCGAAGGGCGGAGGGTTTTGTTCGACCAACTATTTCTGTAAAAACTAGACTTGGCATTACCGAATCGACTATTGATTCTTGGGCATCAGTTTTGTTAGCTCAAGATTTAGATTTTTTAACCATCCATGGCCGCACTCTTAAACAAGGTTATGCTGGCACAGCCGATTGGTCAGAAATCCAAAAAGTTGTTAAATTAGCCAAAAATACTAAAACCAAAATCTTTGGCAATGGTGATATTGATTCTAAATCTCAAGGCCTAGAATTCTGTAAGAAATATGGTGTTGATGGAATTTTAATTGGCCGAGCTGCTTGTGGTAATCCTTGGTGTTTCATTGACCATCTTGCCACACCCAAGGAAAGATTTTCTGCCATGCTTCTCCATGCTCAGATTTTTACTACAGTTTTTCCTCATCGTCGTTTTGATGGTCTTCGCAAAAATTTCTTATTTTATGCCTCTGGATTGGTTAATGCTAAACAATTAAGATCTAAACTAGTCAGACTAAATTCAATTGAAGACATTTTGCAACTTGAAGCCGAGTTTCTATCTTGATAAAGTTATACGGTATGCCAAACGAAAATCAAAATCCAAACCAAGTTGCTAACCTACTTAGCATCGAATCACTTATAAATGCTTCAACCGCCAGATTTGACACTTTAGACAATGAATACCACGAGCAAAAATCAATGCTTGATTCTATTTTCGACAGTGATGATGAATATCAAGAGGTGGCTCAAGAAGCCCAAAAACAAGCTAAACTAAAAACCATTGCCAAACAAAAAGTTATGGCTCGCCCCGAAGCCGCTCATTTAGTTGAAAAAATTAAAGATGCTCAAATTCAAATCAAAGAATTAAAAACTGCCATGTCAGATTATTTAGCTCAATATGTCACTCTTTCTGGTACTAATCAAATTGAAGGTCCAGATGGTGTCTTACGACAGATAATCTACACTGCCAAACTAGTTAAAACAAAATAAGTTATAATTACACTTATGATTAATATAACCAAAGAAAATTTCAAAGCAGAAGTATTAGATTTTGAAGGCAAAGTCCTAGTCGACTTTTGGGCCACTTGGTGTGGTCCTTGCCAAATGTTAACTCCAGTCATGGAAGAACTTAGTATTGAATTAGAAGGCAAAGTCAAAATTGTCAAAGTAAATGTCGACGAAGAGCAAGATTTATCTTCTCAATATAATGTTTCTTCTATCCCTACTGTAATTTTGTTTAATAAAGGTCAAATTGTTGACACCCTTATTGGCTATAAGCAAAAAGAAAATTACATTGAAGCCGTAAATAAGGCATAATAAATGGATTTATCTCTTCTTCAAAAAACCTTAGAGAAACTTAATCTTCCCAGTTTTCGCTATCGTCAAATAGTTAAAAACTATTATTCTGGCCGTTATGCGGATTTCAGTCAAATGACAGACTTATCTATAGATCTTCGTCAAAAACTTTCAGACAATATAAATCTTTTATCAGTTTCAGAAGATAAAATTGTCGGTGATGAATCCACTAAAAAAGCTTTATTAAAGCTTGAAGATGGTCAAAAAATAGAATCAGTTTTAATGGATTATGAAGATTGGTTAACAGTTTGTGTTTCCAGTCAAATTGGTTGTTCTCTCGGTTGCAGTTTTTGTGCCACAGGGCTTATGGGTTTTAAAAGAAATTTAACTAGTGAAGAGATTGTTGATCAAATTCTTTATTGGAACCAAAAAATTTATCCAAAATATGTTGGCCGAGTTGTTTTTATGGGCATGGGGGAACCATTTTTAAATTGGGAAAATGTTTTGGCCGCCATCAATATCATCAATTCTCCAGATGGATTAAATATAGGTGCCAGAAAGATTAGTATTTCCACTGCGGGAGTTGTTGATAAAATAGTCGATTTTGCCAATCTCGATACTCAAATTAATTTAGCCATTTCACTTCACTGGGCCAATCAAAAAAACAGAGAATCAATTATGCCAATTGCTAAAAAATTCTCTTTAGCTCAATTAAAAAATGCTTGCAATTATTATGTTAGCAAAACCAATCGTCAATTATTTTTTGAATATGCCCTAATTGATATCAATACTAAGCCAGATGATGCCAAACTATTAGCTGATCTTATCAATTCCAATCGTCTTTTCTTTTTAAATTTAATTCCTCTAAATCCTATCAAAGGTGGTCTAATTCCAGCCTCAAAAGACGCTCAAACTAACTTTATTTCTATTCTAGACAAATTAAACGTGGTTTATTCTCTTCGTCGTTCCTTTGGTCAAAAATTCAACGCTGCCTGTGGCCAACTAGCTTCCTAGGTTTTCGATATCTTTTTATTGTGTTAAACTCTTCCACTATATTAATTCCCCAGTATGGCACTGGAATAAATTGATAAAGTGTTGTCAGTCGCACTTTAAAATTTAAAATCTTTTGAAAATTAAAGAGATTTTCTCTTATTTGATAAATAATAAAAAATACGTAACAGAAAGGAGTAAGCAGTCATGATTGATTTAAAAAAGTTCAAGAAATTTCTCGTATCAGAAAAAAAATATGCTCAAAAAGAAAGAGATAACTATCAAGAAAGCAACTTAAACTGTGGTTTTTTTAATGGCAAAATTTCAGCCCTACAGAAGATTCTGAAAAAAGTTAATCAAGAGTCATTAGGAAATTTAATAAAACCAGAGGTGGCTGATTGTGATTGTTCCACAAGAGAAAAACAATTTATTTATGGTGAGGAGGATACTTATGAAAAGGTTAACCTAGAGATTAAAAAAGGTAAATTTAACCGCAAAGAAGGCAATATTTTTTTTAAAACAAAGAAAGGAGAGCCGCTATGTTAACAGAACAAGAGCTATCTTTATTGGATGTGCCCAGCCTTAGCTTTGAAGAAATTTTGGAATTGGATGCCAGCAAAAAAGGCACTAAAAAGGTTTTGACAGAAAGGTCAAAAATTGACGATCAAGAAGGCAAGTTATGCGCGGATTATCTTGATCGCTACTGTTAACAAAATTTCTTTAAAAAGACAAATATAAAGAAAGGAAAAACTGAAAAAAGATGAAAAAGTAAAAAGAAAGAAGGATTTTATGAAAGTTATACTAGTTCATAACTCCCCAAAAGTTATCAAACATTGGCTAGAGTCATCAATTAAATACTTAAACTCAGACGATAATATCGTAGCAATCGTTTGCAATAAATATGAAGACAATAACAATTTGTATTTATATGCGAAATCTAAATCAGATTTATTTGATCATCTATTAAGAGAGATAAAAGAAGATGAGGATTGTAAAATTGTTTTTAGAATAAATCTGTTTTATGACAGAACCCTAAACTCAGATGATTATAAGAAATATTCCATTATCGAGATTATCAATGATTTGTTTCAGCTTTCAGTCTTAGAAAGAACAAGATGTTTTGTTTACGATGAACAACTTAGCCTTTCAAAATTGGTTGTATCACTATTTACTCCCTGCAGCTGCTTTAGAAATATTGATGAAACTTTCTCCAATTGAAAACACAAATATCATAAGATTTTAGATTTTAAAGAGAACCGTAAATGCCTCGCATAGTGCGAACAATTACGGTTTTCTTTTTGCCAAAAATTTATTTATTTTTTAATTTTTTCCCCTTTATCAAGGGAAAATGTTACAATATACCCATGCTTATCGATGAAGTTAGAATTACAATTAAAGGCGGCGATGGTGGAGATGGTATTGTCCATTTCTATAATGATGCTTTTCGTCCCAAAGGTGGCCCTGACGGTGGGAATGGTGGTGACGGTGGATCAGTTTTCTTTGAAGCAGTTTCAGACATCAGTAAATTAAATCAATTTCGACATTCCAAAGTTTATGGTGCGCAAAGTGGTGGTCAAGGTGGCCAAAACAATTGCACTGGCAAAAATGGTGATGATTTAATTATTCAAGTTCCAATTGGAACCATGGCTACTTATGATAATGGCACTTCTGTCGAGTTAACCGAACTTGGTCAAAAAGTTTTAATGGCCCGAGGTGGTCGTGGCGGTCATGGTAACTGGTTTCATCGTTCACCTACTAATCAAACCCCAATGGAGCGTGATTTAGGTTTTAAATGTCAAAACAAAAAATTATTTTTACAGTTAAAGTTAATTGCTCAAGTTGGCTTAATCGGTTTACCAAATGCTGGTAAAACCAGTCTTTTAAACGAAATGACTCCAGCTAATGCCAAAGTTGCTAATTATTCTTTTACCACTCTCGAACCAAATTTAGGTGTTACCAAAGGTGGCAGTATTATTGCCGATATCCCCGGATTAATTGAAGGCGCAGCTGACGGCAAAGGACTAGGTATTAAGTTTTTAAAACACGTCGAAAGAACCAGTCTTTTGGTTCATTGTGTTTCGGCTGAATCAATTGATCCTTTAAAAGATTATCAAACAGTTCGTCAAGAATTAGCCAGTTATAGCTTAGGCTTAGCCAATAAACCAGAAATAATTGTTCTAACAAAATCAGATGTTGTTGATCCAAAAGAAGCTTTAAAACTTAAAAAATTAATCAAAGCTCAAGTTGCTACCTCTATTATTGATCCTGAAAGTATTAAAACCTTAAACGACTTAATCACCAAAAATCTTAAAAAATAGAAATTTCAAATTAAAAATTAGATTTATTTTTCAATATCTCTTTCTGCCCAGTGTTTGTCAATTTCTACTGTTAATTCTAGGAATATTTTTCGTCTCGACATTAACTCCAATTCTTTTTTGGCATTATAACCAATTTCTTTAATTTTTTTACCACCAATTCCAATAATCATTTTTTTATATCTATTAGCTGTGGTCAAAATTCTAGCTTTAATCACAATTATTTTTTGTTTATCAACCACACTATCAACTTCTACATTGACAGAATAGGGGACTTCTTTTCTTAAAAATAAGTAAGCCTTTTCTCGAATGATTTCAGCAATATATTCTTTAGAGCTCAAACTCATGACTGGTTTTCCCTTATGTTCCATAGTTTCGATATCTTCAACCGTCAATTTATTATCTTTTTCTGGTAACAAATCAAAAATAGCATTAGTTAGTCCTTTGATAAATCGTCCTTTCAAAGCACTAACTTTGATTACCGTGTCAAATTCTTCTTCCAAATAATTATATTCAGCCAAATGATCCTTACTGCCATAAGCTTCATCGATCTTGTTATAGACCAAAATCTTTTTAGCTTTTGATTTTCTAACCAAACCTATAACCTTATTTTCTTCTTCATTTTTTGGTCTAGAAATATCCAAAACACACAAAAGCACATCAGCTCTACCCACTTCTTTTGGAGCTTCAGTATTAACTCTTTTACCCACCAAATCAGATACTTTATTAATAATCCCTGGAGTGTCAGAAAAAATAATTTTTCCTCTTTCATTACTAAAAATAACTCTAGCATTTTTTCGAGTGGTTTGAGCCATAGGAGAAGTAATTGCCACCTTTTGATCCATAATCGCATTCAATAAAGTTGATTTTCCAGTGTTAGGGCGCCCCAAAATCACCACTCGGCCAAATTTTGTTTTATATTCTTCAATTGTCTTTCGCATTCGTCATATTTTACCAGTTTTTTTAACTTTTAACCGACTCATTGCCAAACTCTATTTTCTAGGTAAAATAAACAGACTATTAATAAATAATAATTGACACTTAGCACAGCAAGTGTTAGACTGCTAATAATGACAGATATTAATCAAACACCAGCTCTACAACCACTAGTAAAAGTCTTACCTTTAATTCCTCTTCGTAACATTGTTTTCTTTCCTTCCGTTGAAACCTCTCTTTTCTTTGGTCGCAAAGAATCAATGAATTCACTTCTTCATGCCTACGATAACACTAATAAATTAGTCATTATTACCACTCAAAAAAATTCTCGAGTTGAAAAACCTGAATATTCTGATCTCTATAATGTCGGTGTTTTAGCCAAAATTGAACATATTCTTCAAACTGATGGCAGTCTTCATGCCATTGTCAAAGGTATTTCTAGAGTAAATATTGTTAAGTTAGTCCAATCAAATCCCTTTTTTAGTGTGGAATACGTTGACCTTCCTATAGTTGCCGAGCCAGTTACTGAGATTCAACAATCAGCCGAAGCTCTTTTAAGTCAGCTTAAAAAAGCCTTTGCCATGGGTCGTCAATTTGATCTTCCAGCCATGATGCAACTTAGCACTGGTGTTTCTAGTAGCGATTTAGCTGATCAAGTTTCTTTTTCAATTGATGCCAAAATACCACAAAAACAGATATTATTAGAAACCCTTATTGTCAGTCAAAGATTAAAAGCTGCCACTGAATATTTAATCCAAGAAATGAAAGTTGCCGAGCTTGAAAGATCAATTGAAGAAAAAACTCAAGAAAAATTCAACACCGGAATTAAAAGAAATGTTTTAGAAGAAAGAAAACGTCAAATTGAAAAAGAATTAAAACGCTTAGGTGAAAGTAGTAATGGTGAATTCTCTGATTTAGAAAAGAAAATTAAAAACAAAGATATTCCTCAAGATATTAGAAAAAAATTAACCAAAGAATTAGAACGTTTATCTGAAATGGGATCAATGGCACCAGAATCCAGTTATATTCGAACTTATCTAGACACGGTTCTTGAATTACCTTGGGGCAAATACAGTAAATCTAATGTTAGTTTATCCAAGGCTACTAAAATTTTAGACGAAGATCATTATGGTATTAAAGATGTTAAAGAAAGAATTTTGGAATACCTAGCTGTCTTAAATCTTAAAGAAAAAAATTATAAAAAAGGTGAGGAAAATATTCAAACTGCTAATATTTTATGTTTCATTGGCCCTCCAGGAGTTGGTAAAACATCATTGGGCAAATCTATTGCTAAAGCCATGGGTAAAAGTTTTACCAGAGCTTCTCTTGGTGGTATTCGTGACGAAGCTGAAATCCGAGGCCACAGAAGAACTTATGTTGGAGCCATGTCTGGTCGAATTGTCAAAGGTCTAAAAGATGCCAAATCAATGAATCCAGTCTTTATGCTTGATGAAATTGATAAAATTGGGGCCGATTACAGAGGAGATCCATCTTCAGCTTTATTGGAAACCTTAGATCCAGAACAAAATCGCGAATTTGCTGATCATTATCTCGATTTTCCATTAGATCTTTCCAAAGTTTTCTTTATCTTAACTGGAAATGACATTTCCACAATTCCAGGACCTCTTCGTGATCGTTTAGAAATTATAGATTTTTCCGGTTACACTCAAGAAGAAAAATTCCATATTGCTAAAAGTTATTTAATTAAAAAAGAATTAAAAGCTAATGGTTTAAAAGATAGTAATATTACTGAAATTAAAGATGAAACTATAAAATACATTATTGATAAATATACCCGTGAAGCTGGAGTTCGAGGTCTTAGTCGAGTCTTTGCTAGTTTATTTAGAAAGGTAGCCAAAAAAATTACTATTAGTAAAACTAATAAAGTAGATTTAAACAATCCTGTTGTTATTAAAAAGTTTTTAGGCCCAACTAAATACACTTCAACCCTAAAGGGTAAAAAAAATGAAATTGGTCTAGCTACTGGTTTAGCTTGGACTTCAGTTGGTGGTGAAATCTTATTTATTGAAGTTAATGTTATGCCTGGTAAAGGTCAATTAATTTTAACTGGCAAACTTGGTGCCGTTATGAAAGAATCTTGCCAAGCCGCTCTTTCTTATATTCGCAGTCAAGCTAAAAATTTTAATATTAAACAAGATTTTCATAAAATTGATATTCATATCCATGTTCCCGAAGGTGCCACTCCAAAAGATGGGCCTAGTGCTGGTGGTGCTATTACTACTGCTTTAATTTCTGCCCTAAAACAGGTCACAGTTCCAAGAGATATTGGTATGACCGGGGAGATAACTCTTTTGGGAAACATTCTTGAAATTGGGGGTCTAAAAGAAAAATCTATTGCTGCTCATCGGGCTGGTTTGAAAACTATTTTTATTCCCAAAGACAATCAAAAAACTCTAATTAATATTCCCAAGGAAGTTAAAAAAGATATTAAATTCATTCCAGTCTCTCACTATTCTGAAATCTACAAAAAGATTTTTGCTTAGATTTATTTCTTTTTTCTAGGAAAAAACTGATAGTCTATTTTTGGTCGATTTACATCAATTGCATTATTAGTAATTTTATTCAATAAATCATCAGGCATAAGATCTGTCCAAAAATAAGCTCTTCTTTCAGCTTGTTTTGGTGTAGGATTTGTAAGCCAATTTTCTATTTTTTGGATTGGACCAACTCTTTTTTCTTTCATAATGATATAATTATACCATATTTAAGGACAAATATAATATATTACATTTTTTCTACTGTTTTTATACCCAGCAAATTTAGTCCTATTTCCAAAACACTAGCAGTTGTTCTGGTTAAAAATATTCCAAAGACTTCATCTTTCTGGCCAATAATTCGGTGTTTTCCATAAAATTCATTATATTTTCTGGCTACACTTAGTAAATATTCAGCAATAACAGCAGGGGAGAACCTCTCACTAGCTTCAATAATTTTTTCTTCAAATCGATAGAAATTTTTAAGCAAAACGATTTCTTCTTGATTCATTTCAGCTGGTATCTTTTCAATATCTTTTTGTTCTTTAATTTGAGTTTTGTTCAAAACACTTTTACATCGGGCATAAGTGTATTGTAGATAAGGCCCAGAATCCCCATCTAAACTCATCACCTGTTCCCAATCAAAAATAATATCCTTTCTAGGGTCACTTCCTAAATCACTAAATTTAATGGCTCCAATTGCCACTGCTTCAATCATTTCTTCTTTTTCAGTCGCGGTTAGATTTTTATCAACCACACTTTTTTCAGCTATTTTTTTAGCGCTTTCCAAAGCTTTGTCAATAATGTCACTTAAGTGAATTGTGTCTCCTTTTCGAGTTGAAAATTTTCCAGTTGACCATCGAATTAAACCATGGGCCACGTGAACCAAATCACAATTATTTGCCCAACCCAACATATCAACAGTTTTAAATAATTGTTTGAAATGTAATTGTTGATCAGCTCCAACTTCATAAACAATCAAATTAGGTTTCCAATTTTCCATTCTATATCTAATAGTAGCCATATCTCGAGTAAAATAGGTGGTTGTTCCATTAGATTTTTCAATCATAGCAGGTGGCATGTCTTCAAATTCAATTATTTTTGCACCTTCACTTTTGGTAACAATATTTTGGTTTTCAATCGCCTTAATTGTTTCTTTCAATTTATCTTGATAAAAAGATTCACCATGAGTAAAATCTATATTTACACCCAAAGTTCGATAAACTTTATCAAATTCTTTAACTGATATATCAATACATTTTTGCCAAATTTCTCTTGCTTCTTTGTCATTATTTTCTAGTTTAGTAAACCAGTTTCGACCTTCATCAATTAATTTTTCATCAGTCTCTGCCTCTTTATGGAATTTAACATAAAGTTTTTCCAAGTCTTCAATTGTTAAATCATCTAAATCTTTTTCATTCCATTTTTTAATAGCTACCATTAATTTTCCATATTGAGTTCCCCAGTCCCCAATATGATTATCACCAATACATTGCCAACCCAACACATGGTAAATATTATAAATAGCTTGTCCAATATTAGTCGATCTTAGATGTCCAATTCCAAAAGGTTTAGCAATATTAGGAGCTGAATAATCAATCACCATCACTTTACCTTTTCCACTTTCACTTAACTTATTTTTAAATTCAATTTCAAAATTAATATTTTCTGCTTCTTTAATTAAAAATTCTGGTTTTAAATAAAAATTAATAAATCCAGCCCCAGCTACTTCAACTTTTTCAATAAATTCATTAGTGTCAATACTATTTTTTATATTTTCTGCCAATTCTTTTGGATTCTTTTTTTCAGACTTGGCCAAAGACATAGCAATATTTGTTGAGTAGTCACCAAAGTTAACATCACTTGGATGCTCAATTTTTATCTCTTCAGCAATTATTGGCAACTTTAATTTCTCACCGGCTTCAACAATTATTTTTTTCAAATCTTTTACAATTTTCATATTAAAAAACTTTACTTCCAACTGGTAAATCTTTCTCTAAAAATAAAACACTCATATTTTCTCCACTTTCATCCTCAGCTCCAAAAATCATTGCCTCCGATAACTCACCCATTATTTTTCTAGGAGCAATATTAGTCACAAACACTGTTTTCTTACCGATTAAATCAGCCGGGGAATACCATTGTTTAATTCCCGAGAACACATTTCTTAATTTTTCTTCACCAAAATCAACTTGAAGTCTTAAAAGTTTTTCAGATTCTTCCACTTCAATTGCCTCTTTAATTTCACCAATTTTAAATTCTACTTTGGCAAAATCATTATATTTAATTTCATCCATGCCTAATTCTATCAAAAAATAGACCAAAATGTGTTATCCTTAGCTTGTTCAGTTTTATTAATTATTAATTATTAATTACTTATGAATAATCTTGATACTTCCATTTTTAAATCTTATGATATTAGAGGAGTTTATCCAATTCAAGCTGATGAAGAATTAGCCGAAAAAATTGGTCGTGGTTTTGCTAAATATTTAAACTTTCCTCAAAAAGTTATTGTTGGTCGTGATGGTCGAATTTCAGGTCAATCAATGAAAGATGCTGTTATTCGAGGTTTAACTAAAGTAGGAGTTAGTGTTATTGATATTGATTTAGCTTCTACCGATTCTTTTTATTATGCTTGTCAAACTCGCGATCTTCCTGGTATTACTGTTACTGCCAGTCATAATCCAAAAGAATATACTGGTTTTAAAATGGTCAAAAAAATTCCTGAACTTTTATCAGGAGAAGCTGGTATCAAAGAAATAAAAGAATATATTTTGGCCAATGATTTACCAACCGACTCAGTCAATTTAGGAACTATCGAGTCTCAAGATATTAAACAAGAATTTGTTGATTATGTTTTGTCCTTAGTTGATATTTCTAAATTCAAAAATTTTAAAATTCACGCCGATACCGCCAATGGTATGGTTGGTCCATTTTTAGAGTTGGTTTCTCAAAAACTTCCTACCATAGAATTTATCAAAATGTTTTGGGACATTGATGGTAATTTCCCAAATCATGGTGGCGATCCACTCCATGATGAAAACAGAGTTGATATCGAAAGAAGAGTTCCTGCTGAAGGCAGTGATTTTGGTATTATGTTTGATCCAGATGGTGATCGTTTCTTTGTTATCGATAAAAAAGGTCGTTTTATTCCAGGTGATTTTATGACTGCAGTTTTGGCGCAATATTTTGTTAAAAAATATCCAGGTTGTAGTGTTGTTTACGATATTCGGGCTTCAAAAGTTGTCCCAGATACAGTTATTGCCAGTGGTGGTAAACCATTAGCTAACCGAGTTGGTCATACCCATATCAAAGCTCGCATGCGACAAGAAAATGCCTTTTTTGGTGGTGAGGTTTCTGGCCATTATTATTTTAAAGATTTCTTTTTATGTGACACTGGTCTAGTTACCCTCATCTATCTTTTGGACTTTTTATCAAAATCACCAAAGACTCTAGATCAAATTATGGATGAAATGTCATCAAAATATTTTATTTCTGGTGAACTAAATTCGACAGTTGCTGATGTTCCAAGCATTTTATCTAAAATTGAAAATACTTATGGCCCTAATGCTATAGCCCCAATTGAAAGGATGGATGGAATAACTTTTGAAATGGGTGAATGGCGTTTTACAGTTCGTTCATCAAACACCGAACCACTTCTTCGCTTAACTCTAGAAGCTACTAGCCAACAATTGATGGAACAAAAAAGAGATGAAGTTCTAAGTCTTATTAGAGGTTAAAAATTAAATGTATAAACCATCTCAAAAAATACTAGACAAATATGCCGATGTTTTGGTTAATTTTGCCCTAAACAGTGGCAATGGTGTCAAAAAAGGTGAAGTAGTTTTTCTTCAAGTTCCAGAAAGTGCCAAACCACTTTTAATTTCTCTTCAAAGATCAGTCTTAAAAGCTGGAGCTCACGCTATTATTCAATATTTACCCGATGAAATGTCTCGTGAATTTTTTGAGCTGGCCGATGATGACCAATTAAAATTCTTTCCAGCTACCTTTCTAAAAGGTCGAGTTAAACAAGCCGATCATTTTTTAATGGTTCTAGCCGAAACTAATTATCATGAGCTTGAAGGCGTTGATCCTAAAAAAATAATGGACAGAAATATGGTTTTCAAACCTTATAAAGATTGGCGAGACGCCAAGGAAAATAAAGGCAAATTAACTTGGACTATCGGTTTATACGCGACTCCAGCCATGGCCTATGAAGCCAATATGACACTAAAGCAAACTTGGCAACAAATTATTAAAGCTTGTTTTTTAAACTATCAAAATCCAGTTGAAAAATGGCGTCGAGTTCAAGCCAAATCAGAAAGATTAAGAAAGAAATTAAATAAACTAGAAATAGTTAAAGTAAATATTAAAGCCAAAGACACTGATTTAAATATTACTATTGGAGAAAACAGACAATGGCTTGGTGGCGGTGGCAGAAACATTCCTAGTTTTGAAATTTTTACTTCTCCAGATTGGCGTGGCACCAATGGTTACATCTTTTTTGATCAACCACTTTATCGTCAAGGCAATTTAATCAAAAACATTAAATTAACTTTCAAAAATGGAGTTGTTGTTGAATCAGAAGCTGGTTATGGTGAAAAGTTTTTAAAGCAATTAATTAAAGTTGCCAATTCAGACAAAATAGGGGAGTTTTCTTTAACCGATAAACGCTTTTCTAAAATTGATAGATTCATGGCCGAAACTCTTTATGACGAAAACTTTGGTGGCCCATTTGGTAACACTCACATTGCTCTTGGTTCAGCCTATAAAGACACTTATTCTAAAAAAATTAGTAAATTAACACCAAAAGACTGGGAAAATTTGGGTTTTAATGATTCTGCTGTTCATACTGACATCATTATGACTGGCGATAGAACTGTCACTGCTACTTTAAAGAATGGCAAAGAGATTCTCCTGTACAAATCTGGTAAATTCCAAATCTAGAGTTTTGATGTATAATAGCCCCATTATATTTATTTTTAAGTAAAATATGCCAAAAGAATTTAGACAAGATCAATTAGAAGGTGGTACTGGTTTTGTATACACATGTCTTACTTGCAATAGAATAGCTTTTACTGCCAATATTTATACCTCAGTTGAAGAAATTAAAATACGAAAAAGTGAACATGTTTGTATGGATAAACCTAAGCCTATTGAGTCACAATCCCAACCTCAACCACAAGAAAATTAATATCTTATAACTCTATTAGATAGAGCCATTTTTGACTTGGAAAGTATCTTATAGTATAATATCCCATGCCTGAAAATGAAAATCAGATTAGACAATATGACCCGTCTAAAAACGGCTTTATTTTGGTCGATAAGTATTTTCAATTAGTAGATGCTTTAAAATCAAGAGCGACTTTCATTAATGACTTAAGACCTCAAGATATTGATTTCGTTGATATAACTACAGCCATTAAGGCTAGAAAAGAAGCAAAGGAGAAGAGACCTGTTTCCCAAAAAGATTCTGCTTTATATGAAAAATATCTTGGTCAAGATATTTCTTGTGTATCTGAAAAAAATAAAGAAGTTCTTTCAAAACTTTATAGTTATCTCCAAATTTTAAATAAACTAAAAAGTGAATCTTCTGAAGATTCTTTATTTTCTTATGGTATTTTTGCTCCAACATATCTTGAAGAATTAATTAATTATAAAAATGCAACTAATAATAGTGGTGATCATAAGTCTTTATTAATTGGTGCCTTAACCACAGATACTGCTCAAGAATACACTGGAATAGTTAAATCTGTTTTTAATAAAGCAGAAACATCAATTATTGACATAGATAATCATCTAAAAAGTGTTCCAGGTTTTCAAACAATGAATGGATTAGAAACTTCATTCCAAGACAATATTTTTGATACTGTCCATACTAATTTTTTACTATATCAATTACACAACGAATCATTTGAAAATTATAAAAAAGAGTCTGAGGATAGGGATAATAATTTTAATAAATTCTTTAAAGAACAATATAGAATATTAAAACCAGGTGGAAAATTAATTATGGTTGAAGGAAATCTTTATGAAATGCTTGAAACAACAGATATCAATTTAATTTTTAAAAAATTATCTGAGTCTATTTCTGATGCCGGCTTCAAAAATATAAAAATAAAACCCCCAAAACAATTTACAAATTCTAGGGATCTTTTCGCTTTCACCAGAAGTAGCGCCGGTAATCAAGATATTATTGACAAAAAAGGAACAGAAACATTTATAGATTTTGTTATCACTGCCACTAAATAAATTCACTTTTTGACTTAATATAGGCATATTGATACAATCGTCCATTATTTTAAAAATAAAAAATACAACATGTTTTCTTTAGAAAAAAATAAAGTCATTTACACCGGGGAACTACAAGAGAGATTTGAGCTGATTAAATCAATTGGAGATTTAGAAGATAGCAGAAATTTTGCTAACGATTTATTAAAAACAATCCCTAACAGGGAAGATTTAACTTCATTGGGAATTATCGGTGATATAGCAATTGAATTAACTGCTAAAAAAAATAAAAACAATAAATTCTTTGTTCTTCCTCAACTAAGACCTGATTTTGGTCAAGTCTTTCATGATAAATTTCAGTCAATAATTACAGAAACAACAGATGCTAACTTATTAAGAGAAATTAGCTACGCATATAAAGATGTTAAAAAAATTATCAACAACAATCAAGATAAGGCAATTACAGACAATTTTTGTCGACAAGTAAGATTAAGAAGAATTAAACAAGGTTTTTCTACGGTAGGTGAAGTATCAGTAGCAATATCTGAATCAGATTCAATAAAAGAATTAAAACCAATAATAAAAGGATTTGCTGGCGAATATTCTCAATTTCGCGAAGAGAATGTAAAAGAAAAATTATTTAAAAAGTTTTTAGATGTTATCAATAAATCAGACAAAGAAGAATTAGAAGTCGCTCACAAAGTTGCTAGTAACGAAGATGATGGATTTGCTTTTTTCTCAACCAAAGAGCAAGATGAAAAAATCCAAGAAGCTATAGTAATTAGAAGAGTAACATTACAAGAAAATTCTATGTGAGCCAACTGGTTCACAGATGGAACTTATTTTTGAATCTGTAATTAAAACTTATTACAAACTCCAAGAGCTAGGCATTGTTAAAATAGACGGAAAAATAGTATTTATTGATAATCTGGAGGTAGATAAATGAATACTTATACTTCTACTCTTCATGATGAAAAGACATTTTATCAGGCCTTTATAAAAGACTTAGAGAAATGCCAGGAAGAAGTTATTGTTGAAAGCCCTTTTATAACTTCTAAAAGAATGAAAACTCTCAGCCCTATTCTTAATAAACTCTATCATCGGGGAATAAAAATCTATATTATCACTCGTGATCCAAAAGAACATAATAAAGGATATGAAATTCAATCAGAAAGTGAGATTAAAGCCTTTGAGAATATTGGAATTCAAGTTTTACTCTGTACTGGTAATCATCATCGAAAACTGGCTATTATTGATTGTAAAGTCCTCTGAGAAGGAAGTTTAAATATATTATCACAAATTAGAAGCAGGGAAATTATGCGTCGCCTTGAGGGCGGCGGCTTCGCCAAGGATATGTTTAAATTCTTGAATTTTGGGAGGTATATCTAAAATGTTATACTTCAGTCATATGACACAAAATGTTGGTTATGAAATTACCGAACAAGATATAAATTCCACCATTATTTATCTTAAAACTCAAAATAAACCATCTTCTAAAGAAGATGCTATCAAATATCTTGAAGAAAAAGCTGCTGTCGCCCATATGGCTGCACATAAGATTGTTGAAGATGAACAAAGCGGAAAAATAGATCCAGTAAAACTGTAAAAACTAAAAAGGTAGAATGGCTGAAGATTTTACTTTTAAAACTTTTGTTATTTTTTCTAGTGTCTCAATCGTTGGGTTTTCCTCATCGCGTTCAATCCTAGCATAATAATTTACACTGATATTAGCTTTCTTAGCCACATCACTCTGTTTAAATCCAAGTTTTAGACGAACTTCTTTTAACTTTTTACCAATCTTTTGAGGAGACATAACCATATTTTACGACAATTAAGTAATAAAATCTCTGTTTAAATTTATTTATATTAAAGTCATTTATTTAAAAATATTTTCAGCGCGATTATTGCGCGATTGTTGCGCGATTATAAAAATAGTGCTATTATATTAATATGAAAACATTTGAACCAAAGTACACTCTTACTAACTCTATTGTTCAAAATTTAACCTTAATTTCCGAATGTAAAGCCATTATTGATCATGCCAAAATTCTCCCATCTGCTGAAATTAAACTCAGAAGACAGGCCTTTATCCGTATGACCCAAAGTTCAACAGCTATAGAAGGTAATGCTCTAAATGTACATCAAGTAGAAGCCCTTGTTGCTGGTAAAAAAATTGACGCTCCAGATAGAGATATTTATGAAGTAAAAAACTACATATCAGCCTTAAATTACATCGAAAAAATAGTAAAAGATAATAAAAAACTTGATAAAAGAATTTTTTTACAAATTCATAAATTAGTTACTAGAAATACTCTCCCAAAAGAAAAATCTGGTTGTTTTCGTTTAGTACCAGTTTATGTTGTTCGTCAATTTTTAGGTTTTAGCCAAAAAGTCATTTATACTGCTCCACCAGCTTCAGAAGTTCCAACTTTAGTTGAAAGTTTAATTTCTTGGTTAAATAAAGAAGAAAATATTAATATAAACCCTGTAATAATGTCTGGAATTGTTCATCAAGAAATTGCTGCTATCCATCCATTTGTTGATGGTAATGGTCGCCTCGCTCGAGCTATTTCAACCTTAGTTTTGTATCAAAGAGGTTATGATTTTCGTAAACTTTTTGCTCTAGAAGATTATTACAACCTCAATCGAGATGAATATTATAAAGCTATAAATACTGGTGAAGTTTATAAGAAAGATAAAGATTTAACTGATTGGCTTTCCTATTTTGTCAAAGGTTTTAAAGAAGAAATCAATAGTGTCAAATTTAAAATCCAACAAATATCTCTAAAAAATATAAAAGGGGATTCTTCTCAAATGTTTTTGGATGAAGATCAGCAAAAAATCATAAGTTTTATCGATCAAATAGGAAAAATAACTACTAAAGATGTCATTGATATCTTAAATATTCCCAAAAGA
The DNA here is from genome assembly GCA_964408995.1 of uncultured Gammaproteobacteria bacterium. GTDB lineage: Bacteria > Patescibacteriota > Microgenomatia > UBA12405 > UBA12405 > WARW01. The sequence continues at coordinate 39,630 of CAYPBP010000009.1, forward strand.
ACAGCCCAACTTAAACTTTTGAAATTAAAGAAACTAAAAATTATTAAACAAATTGGTAAAGGTCCATCATCTGCATACTTAATTAATTAATGTTTTATCCAAAAAAGTTCTTGGATTAACTGGTATTCCAAAAACATTAATTTGAAAATGTAAATGTGGCCCAGTTGACCAACCAGTACTACCCATCTTTCCAATTACATCTCCAATCCTAACTGTCTGTCCTTTATAAACCAGTACTTTATCTAAGTGGCCATACAAAGATGTCACATTATTCCCATGATCGATAATTAT
>CAYPBP010000010.1:0-32632 GCA_964408995.1 uncultured Gammaproteobacteria bacterium
ACTAGAGGGATGGCGACGGCGGTGGAAGAATAAGTTCCACAAACAACACCAATCAAAAGAGCGGTAGCAAACCATTTAGTGGTGGCACCACCAAGAAGAACAAGTGAAAGTAACATGAAGACAATGGTCATGGAATTATTGATAGATCTATTTAGAGTTTCAGTTACAGCTTGGTTGGCAAGATTTACCCAATCTATTTTGAAATTTTGGCGTTTAAGCTCACGAATACGATCGAAAGTGACAATAGTGTCGTGAACTGATGACGAAAGAGTGGTTAAAAGAGCGGTAACAAAAAGAGAGTCTAATTCAGCTCCAAAAAAGTGACCTAAAATAGAAAAAGCACCAATTAAAATAAAAGTGTCGTGGAACATGGCCAAAACAGCCGAGGCTCCAAAAGAAAAATCTTTGAAACGACTGCCAATGAAAAGTAGTAAAAATAAAGATGACAAAATAACAGCCATAATGGTTTTTTTAAATAATTCTTTTCCTAAAGTTGGACCAAGACTTTCGAATTTTAATTCTTTAAAATCTTTATCTATTTTTTTTATTTCTTGGTCTAAAATTATTTTTTGGTCAGGGGTTATATCTTTAAAATCGAGTTTATAGTCAGTATTGTTATTAGTGATTTTTAAATTTTCAATATTGTTTTTGGTAAATATTTCTTGAATTTTGGAATTTTCTGGCTTTGATGGTAGGGTTATATCCCAATTGGCACCACCAATAAAATCTATAGATGGCTTGAAACCCCAAACGATAATAGAAATTAAAGATGAGATTAACAAGAAAGAAGAAATTATGTAAAATAGTGGTCGAAATTTCATTATATCCATAAGTTAGGATTTAGATCGTAGGTATTAGATCGTAGATGATGAATTATTAACTTTTTCTTTAGCGAGAACACGTAATAAATTTCTGGTAACAAAGACACCAGTAAAGATACCGACAGCAATACCTAGAATTAAAGTGACAGCAAAACCCCTGACCATACCAGAAGTATTTAGAAAACTCCAGTTTAGAGGATTAAATAGAATTAAACCAGTGATGATGGTGCAAGCATTGGCATCTTTGATGGAATCCCAAGCTCGACCAAAACCAAGCTCCATAGCATTATTCCAATTTTTACCTTTACGGGTTTCTTCTCGCATACGTTCAAAAATTAAAATGTTACTATCAACAGCCATACCAATAGATAAAATAAAACCGACAATACCTGGAAAAGTTAGAGTGATAGGAATTAGTCGATATAAAGCTAAAGTTATTAGACCATAAATAATTAAACCAATATCAGCGATTAAACCTAATTTGCCATAATTTCCAATCATAAAAAGAGAGACTAAAATTAAGCCGACAATACCAGCAAAAAGACCCTTATTAATAGAATCTTGGCCAAGTGTAGCTCCAATTTGTGATTGTTGAATTAGGCTAATAGGTAATTCTAAAGATCCAGCGTTTAACTGAACTGCTAATTCTTTGGCTGATTTATTATCAAAACCACCACTAATAACAGCACTACCATCAGTGATGGTTACATTTACTTTTGGAGCCATTATAAATTGATTATCTAAAAATATTGCTATTTGTTTGTCTAGAAACTCTTTGGTTAGTTCACTAAAAATTTTGGTTCCTTCTTGGTTGAATTGAATAGCAACTTCTGGCTCAGAATTGTTTGGATTGAATTGTACTTTAGCATTTACCAAATTAGAACCATTAAGATTAGTGGTTTTCATTGATTTTTCAAAATCAGCTGAAGTAGTTGCTTCTCTAAATAAATTTTCATCAATAACACCATTAAAATTTAGCTGAGCTGTGGCACCAATTAATTTAATAGCACCAGAAACATCTTCAACTCCTGGCAATTCAACTTTAAGAAGATATTGATCTTCTTGTTTAACTATTTGAACATTGGTTTCACTAACACCAAATAAATTTATTCTTTTTTCAATGTTACTTTTTAAAGATTCTAAGGCCGATTCTAGATCCTCTTTTTTGGTTTTTGAAGTGTCAATATTAAAAGTTAAAGAAGCACCACCAGCTAAATCGAGACCAAACTTTAAATCAACATTTTTTTTGAATTCTTTACTACCAAGCTTAAAACTAAAATCAGGACGGTAAAAAGTATGTTGCCATTTTATATTTCCAAGATTAATATTTACTGGAATTTGTTGAGGGAGATTGATGATTAAACAAACAAAAGTAAGAGCAATAATAGTCCAAAAAACTCTGATAGTTTTATTTTTATTGTTCATATTATTTGGATCCGATTAGAGAAAGTTGACGAGGGTGACCAGAAAAAACATAGCTAATTAAGGCTTTGCTTCTGTTGACTTTGACTAAAACAATATCCCCTTCTTTAATATTAAAATCTTTAATTGATTTTGAAGGAATAGTTAAAGCCAAACTATTTCCAGTTTTAATAACTTTTCTTGATTGAGTCATTTATTTTTAAATACTAGCAATTTCTGATGAGCTACCTATTATAACTATTGGACAAGTTAAAAAGAAGTCCACAATAAATTGATCTCTTTTTTGTTTTCTCATTTGAAATTCACTTTTATCCATGACCATATAATTTATTTCATGACCACGAACTTCTTCTTCTTGTTTGACTAATAAACCAACTTCTTTTAAGGAAAATAAATCACCAACAATAATTAAATCAACATCGTCTTGATTTCTTTTTTCACCAACGGCAAATTTGTAGTTATAAAGAACTAATTTAATGGGACTTAAATTTTCGTTTTTATGTTGAAGCTTAAGGCCAAGACCTGAATTTTTATTGGCTAAAATTAAAAGGTCATAAAAAATTGGCGATTGTTTGTTGGCCCAATAATAAAGACGGTTACCACGCCATTCTGATTCGATAATCCCAGCTTTTTTTAAATTGTCTAATTCACGTCTAACTGAATTAATTTCTTCTTCGACTAAACGAACTAATTGACGAACATAATAAATCTCTTTTGGATGAGCAAAAAGAATGGTTACTAATTTTAATCTAGTTTGAGAAACAAATAATTGTTTTAGACTAGTTTGAATTTTCATAAGAAATATTAGTATTTAATGGTAATATTTCAACCCAGATATTACCTGGAAGGAAATTAACTTCTTTACCAGCGGCATCTTTGAAGATAGTTCTGGAAAGACGGTTGGCTTTGGACCAAGTGATATTAGTTTTTGTGCCATTTTGTAATAAAACACCAGTTCCACTACCAATCATGTCATAAAGCATATGACCATGTTCATCAACAGCTCTGGTTTCTTTGGTCATTTGAATAACAATGTTTTTAGCAGTAATAGCTTTTTTGGTATTAAAGTCTACATGTTCTTTACCACCATTATTTCGAACATAATTATTGGCGTTTGAATCATATTTCCAAGAAACTGAATAAGCTTTATAGCCTGACCAAAAATCAAAGGAAATATTTGAAGCAGTAGCAGCTGATTGATCTTTTTGAGTAAAATTCCAAGCTTTGTAAGCTTTATCCCAAGAAGTCTTTTTGGCTTCGGTCATATTGGTTAAGCCTCTATTGGCAGCAATGTTGTAAAGCTCATTAGTGGAACAATACATAGTATGCTCAGTGGCTCTCTGGTCACCAGTTCTATCTGGTTCTCTTCGACAGGCTTTATAAGACAGAGAGAATTGACTTAAATCTCCCCAAGTACCTTGATTGTTCCAACCATATTGAGCAATTTGCTCTATAGCTTGGGCTTTTTTATGAGTAGTACAAGGACCACCAGGAGTAGCTGCAGAACAATTGGCACCACCAACATGGTTATAAAGTGGGTAATCTGAATATTCTGAAGCAATATCTAAAAAGTAACTTCTAGCTGAACGGACAGGACCAACATCATATTTACTAGCTTCGGAACCAGCAACAATTCCACAATAAAAAACACCCATGAATCGAGTGATACCACCCTCAGCGACAGCTTCGTAAACTATATCAGCAGCTTGAAGACCTGATTGAGGCCTAGAATCTTGGTGGTTCTCAACCATAACCAACAAAGGTCTTCTTTTTGACCAAATAGCTTTTTCCTCTTTGGTGTAAAGTTGTCCATTTATAGGACAAACTTCAGTTTTTGGACCTGGGAAAGAAGTAATGACGGAAGAATCTTCATTTTTTTCATCTTGACTAACTTTGGCACCACCAGGAGAAAGTCGACCACTAGATCCGGCTGGAATAAGATAGTCAAAGAGGTAATAAGAAATGCCAGTAATAATTAAAAATGTACCTAAATATGCTGTTATTTTTAATATATTTTTATTCATTTAAAAAATTAATTTTTAATAGTTTTAACTATAGCTGATTTTTCCTCTTTTGACAAAGTGATATTTTCACCAACTCCATTTTTTATGGGCTTGGCATAAATACGAGTTAAATCCCGATTATGAAGAGAAGTAATAATAGCGCCAGAGTTATTTTTATCAAGAATAGTTAAAATAAAGCTTTGATCCCCCCCCACATCGTCAAATGGGTTAAATCTAGTAATGCCCAATTTAAGGCCATTATCTAATTGATTTAAATCTGCAGCTTTATTTTTGGAATTATTTTTTATATAAACTATGTAAGTTAGGTAGGCTAGCCACAACAAGTTAATTGTTAGTATTATATAAATAAAAAAATACATCGATTACTAATTGTAGCAAAACATTGTGCTATACTGGCGATATAAACATAAAATGAACGAAAATAAATATATTAAAAAAGATTTATTGAAAAGTTTACTTCTGAGCTTAGTTGCAATTGGGGCTATTATAATTATTTACTATCTTAAAAATGCTTATTAGAAATTATTATTTTTATAAGGGAGGTGAATATTAATGCCAACAATCAAATTTTATAACGTTAAATCACGTAAATCAGTAGAAGTCGACGTAAGTAAAGTCGAAAAAGTTATGTTAAAAAACGGTCGACCAGCAGCTCAAACTGTTGATCCAGAAACTGGAACTAAGATGTTCAAAATCTTATCAGCAGCTGACGCCGCTTTGTTATAGTCAATTAAATATAGATTTATGTTTAATGCCCCTCTCCGATAGAAACGTCGGAGGGGGGTGTTTGTTTTTATGGCTATTTAAGGTTATAATTGTGGGTCCTAAAGAGATTGAAGGGTTTTACTCCAATGTAAATTGGAGAGGAAAGTCCGGACCACAAAAAGCACAGAATCCCGACGTGTCGGGATAAGACGTAAGTTTTAGGCAATGCTACAGAGACGAGTCCTGATGAAAGTCAGGGGTGAAACGAGCATCCTTCTGGTGGAAATCTCAAGATGAAACGTTAACATCTAGCTTTTGAGAGTTTCAGGTAGAGAGAATAGATTGATAGCCCATAAACAGAATCCGGCTTATCAATGTCTTTGGGATACTTTTTATTCGGAATCTTTTGAAAGACCTTTTATAACAGATTGAGCAGTTAGAAAAAGTGGAATAGCTAATAGAGCTCCGCTAACTCCGGCTAATTCACCACCAGCAATGATTAAAATAATAGTTACTAAAGGATTTAAACCTATAGTTTTGTTCATTATTTTAGGGACAATTAAACTATTTTCTAGTTGTTGAACTAAAATTCCAAAAATAACAGTAAAAAGAGCAGTTATTGGTGAAATAGTTAAAGCAACTAATCCAGCTAAAACAGTGGCAATGGTTGGACCAATAGTAGGAATAATTTCTAAAAGACCAGCGATAATAGCTAATGGAACAGCATACTTTAAACCAAGAATTGAATAACCTAAATAAGAAATCAAACCAATAACCGTCATTAATAAAATTTGGGCGCCAACCCAACTACCAAGACTAGACTCTAAATTGTTCATTATTTTTAAAAACTTAGTTTTACCTTTATCACCAAAAAAACTATCACCATATTGAGGAAATTTATTTTTTTCCAATAAAAGATAAAAAGTAATTACAAATGTGATTATGGTTAAAAAAATATTAGAAACAATGACCATTGTAATTTTGGCAATATTTGAAGGAATGGCTTCTAATATTTTAAACTGAGAAGATAAATCAATATTGTTTTGACTAAAAATTTTTACATTATTAATAATTCCTGGAAGGCTGTTAATTAAACTTGATGTTTGTTCGATTAAAATTGGAACAATGGCTGCTATACCAAAAGAAATAAGAGCAACAATTAAAATATAGACTATAATAATCGCAAGAACTCGAGGAATTTTAATTTTTTGAAGTTCAGAAACCAAGGGATTAATTGCTTGCATTAAAACAAAACTAACAAAAATCAAAAGGATTATACTTTTAATTTGCCAAAGAAAAGCTAGAGCTATTAAAAAAACAACAGTAAAAATAATAGTTTTGTGGGATATTTCTATTTTTCTTACTTTCATAAATTAATTGTACCATTCGTTAATAACTTTAAATATTTTTGGCTTAAAATTTTTTGAAGTAATATCAAAAAATAAAGCTTTGTGTTGATATCTAGATTTTAAATAAGTGCTTTGACGACGGGCATCGCTATGTTCTGCATATTGCCAAAGTTGAATACACTCAGACAAAACCCCTCCGTCCTGCGGACACCTCCCCTTGAAAAAGGGAGGCTTTTTTTTATTTTGAAAATATGGTTTTAAGCATTGATAAGCCCCTATTTGAAGACCAGGATCTGACCAAGAATATTTTTTTAATAAATTTTTTATTTCATCTAAAAAGCCTATTTCTAGGCGTTTTTGAACACGATCGTCAATACGTTTGTAAAGAAAATCGAGAGGAGCAGTAAGAGAAATATGTAATAAATCGAAACCCTCCGTTCCCGACTTCATCGGGACCACCTCCCTTGACAGGGAGGCTTTATTTTTAATATTTGAAAGTTTTATTTCAATTTTACGAGTAAGGCGATAGTGGTTATTAATATCAGAATTATTTAATTTTAAAAAAGCATTTTTGTCTAAAAGTTGATAAATTTTTTGAAGAGTTTTGACTGATAATTTGGTGGAAATAAATCTGAAAATTTTGTTTGGTTTGACAGAAAAAGTATCATATTTTGGATTGATTAAAGAGTCTAAATAAAAACCACTGCAACCAACTAAAATGGGTAATTTATTTTGAGAATGAAGTTTTTTGATTACCTCTAATCCAGCTTTTTGAAATTGAGCCACAGAAAATTTTTGATCTGGAGAGATTATGTCAACTAAATGAATTGGGGTTTTATCTGGTTGATCTTTGCCAGTGCCAATATCAAGACCTTTATAAATTTGACAAGAATCAGTGGAAACTAATTCACCGTTATATTTTTTAGCAATCTCTACTGCTAAATCGGTTTTACCAGTGGCGGTTGGACCGGAAATGATTAATATTTTATTCATATTATCTTACACAAACCCCGCGTTGCGGGGTTTGTGTTATTTAATTTATACGTTAATTCTAAATTCCACCACGTCATCAGGATGCATAACATAATCACGACCTTCATGACGAAGTTTACCGGCTTCTTTAGCCCCTAATAAACCTTTGTATTCAACAAAATCTTGATAAGAAACAACTTCAGCCATAATAAAACCTTTTTCAAAATCAGTATGAATAGCAGCGGCCGCCTTGGGAGCAATGTCGCCTTTTTTGATAGTCCAAGCCCTAGCTTCCTTAACACCAGCAGTGTAATAAGACTGAAGACCAAGAGTGTCATATGCTTTTTGAATAACTCGCTCAAGTCCTGAATTTTGGACACCTAATTCTTTTAAGTAATCTTTTTTTTCTTCTGGAGTTAATTCTGATAGATCAAATTCGACTTTAGCAGAAACTGGAATAACCGTTTCCCAATTTTGAATATTTAATTTAAAGTTATCAATATTTTTATAAGTATCTTCATCAACATTGGCCACAATAAAATATGGTTTGGCGGTTAATAAAAAGAATTCTTTTGAATTTTCTTTTTCTTCATCGTCTAATTTTAAATTGACAGCCAGATTCCCCTTTTCTAATTCGGATTTTAATTTGGTAGCTAGAATAAATTTTTTAGTTTTGTTTTCTTTGGCATTGTTTTTATTAACATCAAGATATTTATCAATGGTTTCTAAATCTTTGATAATTAATTCAGCACAAATGACTTCAAAATCGCCTTGAGGATCAACTGAACCTTCTTTAATGATGTTAGTGTCGGAAAAGGCACGAACAACGTGACAGATGGCGTCACAATCACGAATATTGGTAAGGAATTTGTTACCAAGACCTTCACCAAGGGAAGCACCTTTGACTAGACCAGCAATATCGACAAACTCAACAATGGCAGGAACAATTTTATCGGTTTTAACAATCTCGGCCAAAACTGGTAATTTATCATCAGGAACTTCGACCACACCAACATTTGGATCGATAGTACAAAAAGGATAATTACTGGCATCAGCAACTCGTTTGCCAAGAAGAGCATTAAAGAGAGTAGATTTGCCAACGTTTGGTAAACCAACGATTCCGATAGATAATTTCATGGCTATATTTTACCATCTCTTAGTCGTTCAACATCTCTCCAGCCAATGTCATTTCGGAAATGAAGATTATTACCACTAATGCTTATGGAAAATAAATTTTTATAGACGTTTTTTCGGGCTTCAATAATATTTTTACCCTCGGCCATTATGTAAAACAAACGACCGCCATGAGCGATAAATTTATTTTTTTCAATTTTGACTCCAGCTCCATATATTTTTACATCTTTGGATTTTATCAACTCTTTTAAGCCATAAATTTCTTTGCCTTTGACAGCTTCGTAAGAAACTGGATAACCTTTTGAGGTGGCAGCTACAACTACTCTAGTTTTTTTATCAATTTGTAATTTTAATTTATTTATTTTTCCATTGATAATGGCATTATTCATTTTAATAAAATCAGTTTTAATACTAGGAATAATAACTTGGGCCTCTGGATCACCCCATCTGGCATTAAATTCAATAACAAAAACTTTTTTATTAACCACCATGGCACCTAAATATAAAATGCCTTTGTAAGGTCTTTTTTCTTGAATCATGCCTTGAACAGTTTTTTGGAAGATATCTTTAACTTGAGATTTAATATCTTTATCAACAATCAAAGGATTACTGACACAACCCATGCCACCAGTGTTTGGACCCTCATCAAAATCATTAACTCTTTTGTGGTCTTGAGCAAAACCTAGCATTTGAAAATTAGCTCCATCACAAACAGCAAAAGCAGAAAATTCTTCACCGATTAACCAATCTTCTAAAAGATAAGTGGCACCACTTTGGCCAAAACGAGTCATCTCGTTTATAGCCGCCTTGGCCTCTTGGTTATTATTAGCAGGAATTACACCCTTACCTTCAGCTAGCCCTGAAGCTTTGATAAACCAAGGTTGATCTTTGGTTTTTTTGAGAAATTTTAAACCGTCTTCTTGGTTATGAAAAGTATAATATTGAGGACTGGCAATATGATATTTCTTCATGAAATCCCTGGACCACGATTTGTCCCATTCTAGTTGGCCAGCATCTTTAGTTGGACCAATAACTGGAATATTGAGTTTAATTAATTCATCCACTAGACCAACAGAAACTGCATTATCCTGAGCTACATCAACTAAATCAATTTTTTCTTGACGACAAATTTTAATAATCTCTTGGACATCAGTAGTCTTGAATTGAGGATAAATTTTAATTGGTTTTTTAATATTGATATTCATCAAATCGTTTCCAGGAACAGAAAAAATTTTATTAACAGATTTACTTTGGCAATATTTATCGACTAAAACTGATCCACGACCACCACCATCTATAACTAAAACAGAGATTTTGTTTTTGATATTTTTCATATTTTTAATTAATTATTAAGATGCATATCAATAGCATTTTGACGACAACTATTAAGTATTTCTAAATTTTTAGGATCAGTAATTTTTGGTAATTCTACTGATTTAATATTGTTATCAACTAAATCTTTTAAGAATTCAATAACTGTTTGATGTTCGATTGGTAGGGCACGTTCTTGTAAACTTTTGGCAGTGTCATCTTTTAAGATTAAAACAGGAGTGGCTTTTAAGATTTTACCTTCATCAAAACTTGGAGCTACTTGCTGAACAACCATATAAGTATTTGCTTCTTGGCCAGTGGCTTTAAAATAATTAATAGCTGATTGATGAACAGTTAAACCCCACATATTTTTACCACCAAAGTTAAGAGGATTGCCTGGATGTTGATTAAAAATTTTATTAGGATAAGCGTTAATTACTTCAATTGGAGTGAGAGGTAACCAACCATTTTGAGAAACAGCAGTAACCTTTCGTGACTTTAATTCACTAAGTAATCTTTGACTAAAAGTTGAATGTGGTTGAGTCTCTACAATTAGAATATCTTTTTGGGGAATACCTAATTCTTTAGCTTTTTGAAGGCCAATAGAATTTGGGTTATTGGAAATAATACAAGCAATATCTAATTTTAGTTTTCCAGATTTTTGAGCTTTAATAATTTCAGCCATAGTAGTTCCAAGGCCGGAAACTAAAATCGCTAATCTTTCTCTCATTTAACTGAATTATAAACTAATATTTTTTTTAACAATAAATTGAGCAACATTTTTGGGAACTAACTTTTGCCAATCTGGATTATTGTCAACCATCATCTGGCGAACATCAGTAGCCCGATGGGGTAAAATCGTTGGTCTGATAATTTTAAAGTTATGACCATAATTTATAAAACAATCTGAGGTGTAATCATTTTCGGTAAACAAACAAGTATTATTTTCATCAATCTCTTTGAAAAAAGTTTTTACATAAGAAGCATATTTGGGTGGATTATTGATATCGGGGATAATAATTAATTTATAAGGAAAGTTTAATTTATCTAAATTAGGAATTAAAAGTTTTTTAACTTCTAAACTAGTTAAAAAATTACGAGAGTCTAGATTTTTAGCCTCGCCTATAGCAATCAATAATTCTTTGATACCAGAATTAATAGCTTCTTTTAAAAATTCAAAATGGTGAAGACAGGGTGGTTGAAAACGACCAATAATTAGACCAAATTTGTAATTATTTTTCATTTAATCAATTGAAATTGTAGGCCGTAGATGACGTTTATGCTCTGAATTATCAATTAAAGTTTTGATTTTTGATTCAATTTCTGAATTAAGACGATCCCCTTGCAAAAAAATATCTAAGTCAGAATAGGTAAACCCAAAATCATCTTCATCAGTTTGATTATCAATTAAGCCAGCGGTTGGTTTTTTGGTAATAATATTTTGATTAATTTTTAAGTTTTTGGCTAATTGAAAAACTTCAGTTTTGTAAAGAGCAGCTATTGGCTCAAGATCGCAAGCACCGTCACCAAATTTTGTAAAATAACCAACAGCCATTTCTGATTTATTAGTGGTGCCAACTACTAGGCCATTTTTATGATTGGCATAAGCATAAAGAATGGTCATTCTAACCCTAGACATAATATTGGCATTAACAAATCGATTATCAGTAATTTTATACTGATCAACAATTGGCTTAATATCTTTTTTAAAATATTTAATCCCTAATTGATTAACCACAGTAATGGAATCACCAATATCTTTTTGTCTGCCATAGGGCATTAAAATACCAAAAACTTTTTTACGACCAAGAGCTTTAACACATAAGGAAGCCGTAACAGCAGAATCTATACCTCCAGAAATTCCGATAAAAACATTTTTATCTCCGACGTAATCTTTTATGCCTTTAATTATTTTTGTTTCAACACTGCTTAAATCAAGTTTTCTCATTAGATATCCCTACAAATTTAGATTTTTAATATTATCTATAATTCTTTGATTGATAGGATATTGGAAAACGTCAAACTTGTTACCAGTAATAACTTCATAACTTTCAACGTATCTTTGAGAAGCAGCAATGGCCAATTCAAGAGGCATCTCTGGTGGCTCTCCGCTACCGGAATAACCATGTTCAACATACCAAAGTCGAATAAATTCTTTATCAAAGTTTTCTGGTTCTAAACCTTGGCTTAATCTGTCTTGATAAGAATTTAATCTCCAGAATCTAGAAGAATCAGGAGTATGAATTTCATCAATTAAAGTTACTTGACCATCAAAAAGTCCAAATTCATATTTAGTATCAACTAAAATTAAACCTTTCTCTTGGCAAATTTGAGTACCGCGAGCAAATAAAGCCAAAGCGGCTTTTTCCATTTGAGAATAGATTTCTTCACTAACTAATTTTTGATCAATAATTTCTTGACGACTAAGATTAACATCATGAGTCCCTGGGGCACCATGAGTTGATGGAGTAATTAATGGTGTTTCTAATTTTTGATTTTTAACTAAACCTTCTGGTAATTGATTACCACAAAAAACTCTTTCACCATTTTTGTAAGCAGTCCAAATAGAAGTGTTAGTAACCCCGGTGATATAACCTCTAACAATCATTTCAATAGGAATTAGCTCACAATTTTTGGCAATCATGACATTTGGATCAGGAACAGAAATTAGGTGACTGGGGACAATATCTTTGGTATTTTCTAACCAAAATTGAGTTAATAAATTTAAAACAGCGCCTTTGTAGGGAATGAAACCAAGAATGACATCAAAAGCTGATTGACGATCAGTGGTAACTAAAACTCTTTTGTTATTAACTAAATAAAAATCTCTAACTTTACCTTGATGTTTTTCCCCAAGTCCTGGGATATCAATAGTTTTTAAAACATTTGGAAGAGCATTTTGAATATCTGTTTCAGAAATCATATTTATTTATTTAAATTATTAATAATATATTGTTGATAACCAATTTTTTGAAGATCAGAATCTTTTTTTAAAACCGAATCATGCATTTTTTGTTGATAAGCAATTAATTTTTCAGTTAAGTTAGAATCACTGGTAGCTAAAATTTTGAGGGCTAAAATGCCAGCATTTTTAGCACCATTGACAGCCACAGTGGCAACTGGAATACCAGATGGCATCTGAACCATTGATAACAAAGAATCCATTCCTTCAAAAGCTTTACCAAGAACTGGAACTCCAATGACTGGAAGAGTAGTAAGAGCGGCAATGACACCAGCTAAATGGGCAGCTCCACCAGCTCCGGCAATAATTACTTTTAGACCACGACTTGCTGCACTTTGAGAATAATCAACAGCTTCTTTGGGAGTACGATGAGCAGAAATTATTTTAATTTCGTAATCGATATTAAATTCTTCTAAAACTTGAGCGGCTTCTTGCATGATGGGTAAATCAGAATCGGAACCCATAAGGATACTAACTAAAGGTTTGTTTGTCATTTTATTTATATTAGTTTAATCATTAAATGATTTCTTTTTTTATAAGACTAACTAATTGTTTGGCTCGAGTGGTGGCAGTGCCAAGATGAGAACTAACATCAAGTAATTTAGTAATCTCTGATTTGGTTAAATATTTTTGAAGTGTCTTATCGTTGGTTAGTAATTCAACAATTGGATTTGGCTTATCTTTTTTAATTTCATCCCAAGCCTTAAGAGAAATTTCTCTTAGTAATTCATGCATTTGTTGACGGTCAGCACCTTTTTTAACTGACTCAATTATTATTGATTCGGTGGCAGCAAATGGAGCATAACGATCAAAATTTTGTTTAATTCTTTCTTGATTAATAATCAATCCAGAAATATTTTTTTGGGCAGTTTTAAGAATTTCATCTAGAGCTAAAAAGCCTTCAGCTAAAACAATACGCCTGTTGGCAGAATCATCTAGAGTTCTTTCAAAATAAGAAACAGTGGCATTTTCTAGGCAAATATTTGGCAGGGAAGATAAGTATCTAGCTAGAGAACAAATTTTTTCTGAATTAATGGGGTTCTTTTTGAAAGGCATAGCAGAAGATCCAACTTGTTTTTCCGAAAAAGGTTCTTGCCATTCACCATTACTAGGAGATTGAAGGATTCTTAAATCACCCGAAAATTTGGCAAAAGTTGAAGCAATACTATTTAAAAGGGACAGAACTAAATAATCAATTTTACGGGTAGAAACTTGGGAGCTAATTAATAAGGCCTCTAAATTTAAATCTTTCATGACTGAGCTTTCTAATTTTTGAGTGGCATCTTTGTCTTGATTTAAAAGTTGATAATAACTGGCAGCGGTACCAACAGCACCTTTTAGACCCTTAGCTTTTAATTGAGTTTTAATAAAGAGTAGGTAATTAAAATCGATTAATAAATCTTGAGCATAAAAAGCAAAACGATAACCCAAAGTTGTTGGCTCGGCTGGTTGAAGATGGGTGTAACCAATACAAGGAAGATCTAAATAAGATTCTATTTTTTGACAAAATAATTCTAATAATTTTTTAATTTTTGGTTCAATTACCTCTATGGCTTCTTGAATTTTTATGGATTCAGTATTGTCGTTGATATCCATACTGGTGGCACCAAGATGGATTTTGCCACCACCAATTTTGGCTTTTTCGGAGAATTCTTTGATGGCCGATACAACATCGTGATGAGTTTCTTCTTCGATTTCTAAAATTCGATTAATATCGAGATTGTTTTGATTGTTTTTAAGATCTTGGTACTCCTCTTTGGTTAATAAGTTTTGTTCATATTGAGCTTTGGCCAAAGCTACCCAAATCTTTCTCCATAATTCAAATTTATGTTGTTCACAAAAAACATGTCTCATTTCATCTGAAGCATAACGCCAAGTGAAAGGGGAATTGTAGTTAGAAAAATCAATCATATTATTAGTCCAATTATAACAAAAATCCCCTCTGGAAACGAGGGGATTTGTAAATTTCAAAAATGAATTATTTAACCATTTTTTTAATTTTGGTACCTGGAATGTATCGAGGCATTCTTCGGGCAACAATTTTTTTAGATTCTTTAGTTCCAATAGCTTTAATAGTTTTAGCTTTAAACATTTTGGTTTTGAAAGTTCCAAATCCAGAAAGTTTAACGGTTTCACCACTAGCTAATCCTTTCATTATTTCAGAAAGAAAAGTTTCGATGGTTTGCTTAACTGCTTTTTTACTAAGCTTAGCCTTTTGAGAGACTGTTTCGATTAAATCTTTTTTAGTCATTATTTTTTGAATAATTAATAATTCCTCTTAATTTTAGACCAATTTTATTAAATTGCAATAGAAGTTATTCGTTTTTTACCGCATTATTGTTGCTTTTATTGCCAACAATAACACTGCTGGTTCTAACTTCACGGATAACAGTAACTTTAATTTGGCCAGCCCATTTTGCTTCTTCTTCTAATTTTTCAGCAATATTTTGACTTAGAACGTCAGCTTCTGAATCTGAAACTTGAGAAGGTTCCACAATAACTACAACTTCACGACCAGCTTGATAAGCGGCGACACTAAGAACACCAGAAAAAGTATTAGCTACTTCTTCAATGTTTTTCATTCTCTTTAAGTATTCTTCATGAACTTCATATCGAGCACCTGGACGAGCTCCAGAGGCAGCATCTCCAATATAAACGATAACTGATTCAGTTGAAGAAAACTCTTTGTCTTCATGATGTTCGGCCACACAAGCAATGACATCTTCTGGAAGTTTGAATCTTCTTAATAAATCAACTCCTAAATCGATGTGAGTTCCCTCTTGATCGGTAATAACTTTACCAATATCGTGTAACAAAGCACCAAGACGAACAGTGTTAACGTTGGCTCTTAGTTCGTAAGCAATGGCGGTAGCAATTTTAGTAGCTTCAATGGTATGTTTGGCTAAATTTTGACCATAAGAAAATCTGAATTTATATTTACCAATTTCTTTAATTAAATCGACAGGTAAATTGAAAACTCCAACTTCTTGAATAATTTTCTTACCTTCATTTAGAAGAATTTTATCCATTTCTGTTTTGGTTTGAGCTACGACTTGTTCAATTTTAAGAGGTTGAATACGTCCATCTTTAATTAATTTTTCTAATGAAATACGGGCAATTTCTCTTCTGGTGGAATCAAAAGAAGAAATACGGATATCATTAGTTTCGTCTAATTCAATTTCAACACCAGTAGCTTTTTCAAAAGCTCGAATGTTACGACCTTCACGACCAATAATTTTACCCTTAACAGTTTCATCTGGAAGAGAAATAGTAGAAACAGTATATTCAGCCACGTAATCGGTTAGACCGTGCCTGATATTATCGATAATTACTTCTTTAGTTATTTCTTCTTCTTTTTGTTTAATTTCTTCTCTGGCTTCTTCAATTTTTTTAGCTACCCAAGTGGACATTCTTTTTTCGGTACTAGCTAAAACTAATTGTTTTGCTTTTTCAACATCAAGACCAGAAATAGTCTCAAGTTTTTCCATTTGTTTGCGGTAAACATCATCGATACTGGCTAATTTATTTTTAACTTCTTCATTTTGATTATCGAGTGATTTTTCTTTTTGAATTAAATATTTTTCTTTTTCATCCAGTGATGATAATCTTTGAAAAATTTCAGCTTCTTTGGCTTTGGCTTCGGCTTCAATTCTTTTAGCATTTTGAAGTGCAGCCTGAGCAACACTATTATCAACTTCGACAGTTGATTTAACAACCGGAGCGGGGACTTCAGCTTTAGTTGGAGAAAAGACAACTCGATTATTATCTTTTTCAACTTCCTTTACTTCTTGTTTAACTTCCTTAACTTCTTTACTTCCTTTTTTTCCTTCGACTTTGCTCAGGATTTCTTTTTTGGAAACTTTTACATCTTCTGGTTTTTCGGTTGAAAATAAACCCTTAACCCTTGATAAAAATACATCTAACATATGACCTCCAGATACTTTTTACAGCAAAAAACACCACAAAACTGGCTAGAATTAAAATTGAGCCGGTACTTTGACTATTTTGAATAACATGATTTGGTGCTTAGAATAAAAAGTTAAAATTATAATTTAATAACTAATTGGTATATTTTACCTAAAATTGATTAAGTCGTCAATCACAGCATTGATATCTGACAAATTAAAACCACGACGAAAAAGACTAGCTTTTATTTTGTTTATTTGGTTAAAATCGGTTAGTTTTGATTTATCAATCCCCTTTTTTTTAAGAAAAGTTTTGATCTTATCTGTTTCTGATTGTTTATTGATTTTGAGTGATGATAAAAATTCTTGACTAATCCCCAAACCTTGCAATAGGTAGATAATTTGTTGCTGTGATTTTGTTTTATTTCTTTTAACAAAATAAGATACAAAATCTTTTTGATTTAAAAGTTTTTTATCTTTTAAGTCAGAAATTATTTGACTAGATATTTCAGTTAAATTTAAATCATTAGAATTTAATTTGTATTTTAAGATTGTTTTTCTAAAAAATAAGTTTAGTTTTTGATTGATAATCTTTTCTGTTTTTGGAGAAATAGCAATTTGACGCAAAGAATATTCGCGACCAAGAAAGAGCATGGCAGTTCTAATAATTAGTTTAAGTTTTTCTTCGTCGATTTCTTGATTTTTAATTAAAGATAATTTGACAACATCATCAATAAAAAATGGCAGATAAGAAGAGTCAGAAAAGCTTAACCAAACTTGGTTTGGCCTTTTATTAGCAGCTTTGATACTGGTAATGGTTAGCATTATTCTTCGACTGGAGCATCATCTGGAGGAGTCATTACAACTGGCTCAGTTGACTCCTTAACTTTCTTCCAGATTTGGGCTTTTAGATCTTCAACTAATTTAGGATTAGCTTTTAAATATTTTTTGGCTCCTTCACGACCTTGGATATTTTGACCATCAACTTTAAAGAAAGCACCAGATTTAGTGATTAATCCATGAGTGACAGCTAAATCAACTAAACTACCATAAACAGAAATGCCTTCGGTATTCATGATATCAAATTCGGCTTCTCTAAATGGTGGAGCCACTTTATTTTTAATTACCCTAGCTCTATGCTGAGATCCAATTGATTCACCAGAAGCAGTTTTAATATTGGCGATTTTTCGTAAATCAATACGAACAGAAGCATAGAATTTAAGAGCTAAACCACCAGGAGTAGTTTCGGGATTACCAAACATAACGCCTATCTTTTGGCGAATTTGATTGGTGAAAATAACAATAGTCTTAGATTTGGAAATAGCTCCAGTAAGTTTTCTTAGGGCTTGAGACATAAGACGAGCTTGAACACCCATCATAGAATCACCCATATCACCTTCGATTTCAGCTTTGGGAACCAAAGCGGCCACAGAATCGAGAACAACAACATCAACTGCGTTGGAACGAACTAAAGTTTCCACAATCTCAAGCGCTTGCTCACCATTGTCTGGTTGAGAAATTAAAAGATTTTCAAGATTAACACCAACAGTAACAGCTCTGCTTGGATCGAGAGCATGTTCAACATCAATAAAGGCAGCAGTGCCACCCATTTTTTGAGCTTCAGCAATGAGATGAAGACAAACAGTGGTTTTTCCAGAAGCTTCTGGTCCAAAAATTTCAGTCACACGGCCTCTAGGAAGACCGCCAACACCCAGAGCAATGTCTAAAGGCAAACAACCAGTAGGAACAATATCAATGGACATTCCAGCCTGTTTCTCACCCATTTTCATAATGGCTCCATCACCATAGGCTTTTGTAATTTGCTCCATAGCAACACGAAGAGCTTCGTTTTTTTGACTTTGATTACCATTAACAGGAGAACCTTTTTGGACTTCTTTTTTCTTTTTCATTTTATTTATTTATTAATTAATTAACTTTACATCTATAGTGATATCAAAAAGAAATATATCAAGTCAAGAGGCAAAACCGAAGAAAACCCAAATATCTTTTAAGTGAGCAATTGTTTGGTAAAATTGTTTGGTAACGGGGATTGGCGCCCGCCTGCAAAAGCTGATGCTTTAGCATCTGCGGGCAGGCAATTGGCTAGCGCTAATCTTTGGTACTTGTATAAAAAACTTCGGGGATTGGCGCAATTGGCTAGCGCGCATGCATGGGGTGCATGAGGTTGCAGGTTCGAATCCTGTATTCCCGACTAAAATTGTTTTTTATTTTCAATCCAGCCTCTAACTAAATTTCTAAGACCACCAGCACTAGTTAAAACATTAATATCCAATTTACCTCTTAATACTTGTGTTACTAAATCATAAATTTCATCACTACTATATTTTTTAACTGACCCTTTAATTCCCCCAATCTGATGTAAAATATCAAGTAATTCTTTAGGATTTTCAGCATAAGGAATATCTTCTATTATTGCTGGTCTATTTAACCTTTCCAATTTTGAAGTTGAAATAGTTTTGGCAAAAATTTGACCATTTATTCCTTTTACAACAGTACTTTGACCATCTTCTTCTTTTAAAACTTCCCAACCATAATCAAAATTACCATCACTTCTTTGGACTCTTAAATTTTTTGAGTTTGGATCAAATTCAGAAGTTAGAATCGGTTTTTTACTATTTTCGGTATTAATAATTTTTTGATTATTAGATGAGTTTATATCAATAACTAAGGCGGTAATATCATCCATTTTAGATCTTGGATGATTACTCTTACCTTGCCTACTTCTTTCTTGTGAAGCTTTAGTTACCTCTTGAACGCTTGCATTTAAATCTGGATTTGAATTTAAAATAGCTTCAATCTCATTATCTGTAAGATTGTCAGAAACACCATCAGAACAAAGAAATAATCTGTCATTTGGTAGTAAATCGAAAGAATCAACATTTGGCATTACATATTTCTCACCTATTGCTTGTGTAATACCATTTCTATTATTAAATAAAGTACGCTTATCTTCAGTTAGATTATCTGGATTAACAGTATTATTAAGTTCTGTTTGAGCCTCTCTAATCTCTATTTTATTATTTTTAAAAAAAACACGAACATTATTATCGTCGATAGTAATTTGACTTAATTTTCCATCTCTTAATAAATAAGCTCGACTATCGCCAACATTGCCGATTACTAATTTAAGTTCTCCTTGTTGACCTTGCCAAATTGTACCAATAGTTGCTGTTGTTCCAATTTTATAATCCCTTTTATTAGCTTCTTCTGACACAATACTGTTTGCATCAACTAACGCATCAGAAATAATATCTTTTACTGTTTGAAGATCTTGACTTGGAATTAATTTTTTAAATGATTCAGTTATAGAATTCATTGCGAGCCGAGAAGCATCATAACCACCTTTTTGTCCGCCAATTCCATCATAAACTCCAAAACATTGTTTTTCTCTGTCTATTGAAAAACAATCTTGATTTTCATCTGGATGAAGAAGACTAGCAACACTTTTGGCTTCAATTTTAATCTGATTATTTTTTATTTCTGATGGTGGTGTGAATTCGCTTGATCCTGGTTCCATTAATAGAATTATATTCTATTAATCTTGAAATGACGAGACGTTGGTTATTTCACTCTTCTTTTGTTTTTGTTCTGATTTATAGACTCGATTTGAATCTTGAATTATTTTATATGCTTCTTTACGATCTAACCAACCTTCAACAATAACATCTTTATTTTTCTCTAATTTTTTATATTCAGAGAAAAAATGAACTAATTCGTCTAAAAAATGTTCTGATACATCGGAAAGTTTTTGGATATGATCATAATTTGGATTTTCGACAGGAACAGCTAATATTTTTTCATCATCACCAGCTTGGTCGTGCATAATAAGAACTCCAATTGGACGAACTTCAAGTAAGCAACCAGTAAAAACAGGAGCATCGGTAATAATCATGACATCAAGATGGTCACCATCTTTAGAACGAGTCTCAGGAATGAAACCATAATCAACTGGATAATACATAGGTGAATGTAAAACTCGATCCAACCTAATGATATCTAAATTTTCATCATATTCATATTTGTTGGAAGTTTTCTTGGCAATTTCAACAATAGCGTTAACTATTTTAGGTGAATTTTCTCCAAGAGTTATAGTTGAAATCATATCAGGTGAGATTATAACATTGTTTATATACGAAATGGGTTATAATTTATCATGGCAATTAAGATGGAAGCAAATCAATTAATAAGAGATGGACATTTTTTGGTTAGCAGTCAAGAAATTAAACAAACCAAAAATGGAGATAATTTTTATGTGTTGGAATTAAATAATAAAGAAGGAAAAATTGAGGCTAAAATTTGGAACAATAATATCCCCCAATGTAATTTTGAAGTTGGTAAAGTAATTGAATTAAATGGGAAAACTCAAGAATACAATGGAACTATGAGTATAATTATTGATAGTTGTCAGATTGTTAATAGTGAAGAAATTAGTGACTACTCCCCTTGCATACCTACTTTAGTTTTTGATATTGAAACTTTGGGAAAGAAGTTTGAAGACTTAGATGAGGTTGAACAAGATTATCTTTTAAATAATTTAGAAAAAGGTGAAGCAGACAAAGAAGTGGCTAAGAGAAAAACTGCCCTATATTCTATTTTTGGAACTGTATGCGCAATTGGTGGATATGATGTTAATAGTAAAAAAGGATTTGTGTTGAGTTTATCAAAAAAAGATATAAAACCAGAAAAAGAAAATTTCAATTATGAAACTTTTAAAACTGAAAAAGAGTTGTTAGAACGTTTTTGGAAAATGACTGGTGATTATGAACAATTTGTAACTTACAATGGAGACAATTTTGATTTTCCTTATTTAATGATTAGATCGGGAATTAATCGAGTAAAGATGCCTTTTGAAATTAAAAGATGGGGATCAGAAAAATTTATTGATTTGCAAGTAAAAATTAGACAAAATCATGGATTTAAACTGGAAATGCTTTGTAAAGCTTTTGGAATTGAAAATCCAAAAGATAAAGGAGTTTCCGGTGGCGATGTGAGTAAGCTGTATTACAATGAAGAGTTTAATAAGATTGCTGATTATGTGGCCAGAGATGCTGTGGCCACAACTGAATTGTATTTGATTTGGAAGAATTATATGAGCGGATCACCTTAGATGATAGATTGTAGGTATTGGATCATAGATTATTAATTAATAAATATATGGATATACAAAAAGAATACGAACAAGAATTGATTTTTCAAATTGAACTAGAAGATAGTAAAATTGAAAAGAAAATCAAAAAAAAGGGAATAATTAGGAAAGCAGGTGAAAACTTAACTAAAATGATGCTAGATAGACTCAATGACAGAACTGGTGAATGTTAGAGAATAAAAAATAGAATTAAGGCCAAAATAAAAGTGTAAATGCCAAAAATCCAAAATTTTTTGCTGATTAAAACTTTTTGAAGAATAAAAAGAGATATAACTCCGATAATAAAAGTTAGAATAAAAGAAACAAAATATTGAAGATTAAAAATACCAGCAGTGGATAAATTGTTAGTATTTAAAATTAAAGCTCCAATTGATGCTGGAATAAAAAGACAAAAGGAAAAATTAAAAGCTTTTACAATGCTTAGACCTAAAAATAATCCAGCAAAAATAGTGGCACCAGCTCGACTTACTCCTGGAAGAATAGCAATGGCTTGAAAAATACCAATAATTATAGATTTTTGATAATTTAGTTTGCTTTCTTTTTGATTTAAAAATTTAGTTGAAAAAACAAAAACTGAACCTAAAACAAAGAAAAATGGTAAAAGATTGATATTAGAAAAAATAGAATCAATTTGATCTTTTAAAAAGATACCAACTAGGACAGTTGGAATGGATGCAATTATAATAAATTTTAAATTTTGAAAAAAATAGAAAATTTTATGTCTGAAAAAGAAAAGAACTGATAAAAGAGTGGCGGTGTTTAGAAAAACATCAAGACTTAAAGACGGGGTTAATCTTAAAAAATATTGGGCTAAATTAAGATGACCAGAAGAAGAAATTGGTAAAAATTCAGAAATACCTTGAATAAGGCTTAAAAGAACAGACTGAAAATAATTCATAATTGATTATAAACAAAAACCCCGCCGATTGGCGGGGTTTTTGTTTAATTAATTCGTTGTTGCATCCAATGCAGGAGTAGGAGTTATTGGTCGAGAACAAAAAGCATTAATACCACCTTTAATTCCATTACAAGTCCATCTAATTTGATCAATAGTATCTGTTAAGCTTGGATCAGAGTCCCCTTGTTCGCATCCATTATTTTTTGAATAATCACATTTACCATTGGTCTTTACAAGAACTTTGACACATGGCATATTTAGACCACCATCGATTCCTTTACAATTCCAACGAAGAATATTTTTTGTACCTTTTGGACTTAAATCAGGAGTTCCTGATTTACAATCTTTATTCGAATTTAAAGAATAATCACAAACACCATTTATTTTTCTATCTCTATTACAACTAGCATCAATGCCACCATTACGTCCTTTACAGGTCCAACTTATTTGAGTTGATGTAGTTTTTGAACTTGATGGATCAATAATTCCTTTTTCACAAACAAAGGCTAAATTACTACACTTGGCATCAACTTTTTCAGAAAGTAGTCTAGTTTTGCTACAACTAGCATCAGTACCATTATTACGTCCTTTACAGGTCCAAAGAATCTGAGTATCAGTATCTTTTGGATCTCCATCAAAAAGTCCTTTTTTACACATATTTACTAATGAGCTACATTCACCGTTAATTTTTTCAGGGAATTTTAAGCTACAAGGAGTATCTGTACCACCTTCACTTCCTTTACAAACCCAGTTAACCTGAGTGTCTGTATCAACTGGGCTTGTGTCTGCAATTCCTAGTTTGCACTCATTTTCTTTTGATGTGTCACAAACACCATTAATTTTTGGATCACATTTACCTTCTTTGGTAAAATTTCCAGAAGGGCATGGTGTATTAAACTTAATGAACTTTTTAAGACCGTTATCACTGACACAAGCAGCTTTGTAATCATAACCTTTTTGAACACGATCACCAATTCTGGTGTCTTTACAAAGTGAATCAGGATAAATATCGTTACAATCAATGACTTTTACCCAATTACCAAGAGTATTGCCAGCTAAACATTTCTCTGGTCCTTTACAATAAAAAATCTCAGTTTTATCAAAAGGTCCACAAACATACATGCCTACTTCTATTTTTCTACCAGCTGGAGCGGCCTTACTTCTATTTTCTTGATTCTGTTTGACAAGGCCCATACCTAAGACTAAAGCTACTCCCATAACAGCCATAATGATTAACATTTTAGGACTGAATTTTTTGTTGAACGACTTTGTAGCCATAATTATGAATTTTTGCTTAAAAAATAAATATTTAAATTATAAGAGTAAAACACTTATAGAAAACAATGTCAATGATTTGTCTTAAGGATACAAAAAAAAGACTCCGATTTCTCGGAGTCTTTTGAAATGCAAAATAGATTAACGCTTTGGAGATTGCTTTTGGCGTCTTGATTTACCACCAGTACCAACCATCCTTCTTTCTTTAACTCGAGAATCAACAGTTAATAAACCAGTTGGTTTGATAATTGGTTTGAAAGCTTCATTAATTTTAACTAAAGCTCGACAAAGAGCTAAGCTAAGAGCTTCAACTTGACCACTTTTACCACCACCAATTATTTTGGCTTGGAAATAGTATTTACCAACATTATCAGTAATCAAAAAAGGTCTATCGTAAGCAATTTTAGAAGTTTTGCTAGGAAAATATTTTTCGATAGCAATTTTATTGATAGTAGATTCACCTTTGCCGAAAAATAGTTTAACGGTAGCAATAGCAGCTTTTCTGCGGCCAATGGCATAAGTGTAAGTATTTGCTGTAGTTTTTTTTACCATAATTTTATTTAGTGAACTTATCAGCGTATTTATGATCAGCGCCAATAAAAACTTTTAAACGAGTCATTCTGACATCTCTTAATTTATTTTTAGGTAACATACCATAAACACCATGAGCAATAACTTTACGAGCATCTTTTCTCATGAGTTCACCAAGAGTTAGTTCTTTTAAGTGACCAGCCCAAGCAGTGTGATGATAATAGATTTTATCTTTTAATTTTTTACCAGTAGTAACAATGTCAGCAGCATTGATAGCCACAACATAATCACCATCATCTCTGTGGTAAGAAAAAGTTGGCTTGTCTTTACCCATTAAAATTTGAGCAATTTCAGTGCAGACACGACCTAAAGTTTTACCTTTAAGATCGACTAAATGCCAATCTCTTTTTACCTGATTACCTTTTAAAACTGTAGTTGTAGTTTTCATTATTTAGACTCCTTTTTGACTGCTTTAATTTTCTTAACTGTTTTTTTAACTTCTTTTTTGGCTGGTTTTTCTTTCTTAACTTTTTCAACAATCTCTGGTTTGAAGTTAACAGCTTTGACAAAACTTAATCTGACAATTAAAGCATCATCGCCAAAACGACGTTTAATCTTTTTAGTAGTGGTAAAGTTTGATTGTTGATCTCCAAAAACTGATTTTAAATTAGTGACAACTCGATTAACCCAGTGTTGGTCTTGGAGAACTTTAAATAATTCTCTTTTGGCAGTTAATTCTTCTTTGGAAATTATAGTACTAGCTAGTTTTTCCACCATAGGAATAACAGCTTTGACTTTAGCTTCGGTAGTTTCAATAGCTCCATGAGTAAAGATAGCCTTAGTTAAAGATTTAAGTAAAGCTTTTCTTTCGTTGAAATTACGGCCTAATTTTTTCCCTACCATTCGATGTCTCATAATTTATTTCCAAGTGAAGCCTCTTTCCTTAAGCCAGGCATCAATAATTTTTAATGATTTTTCACCGACATTTTTAGCTTTACTGACGTCTAAACGACCAGCTTTAATCAAAGCATCGATGGTTGGATAACCAGCTTTTTTAAGAGCATTGGTGACTCGAAGTGGAAGTTCAATTTCTTCAATAGAAATATCACTACCATGTGGATTTGGAGAAGCCATTAAAGTAATAACTTCTTCTTCGAATTCTTTTGGATCAACAATTTGACTAAAGGAACTAATTAAATCTTTAGCAGCTAATTTTAGAGCCATAAGAGGATCAACTGAACCATCAGTCCAAATTTCCATGCTTAATTTGTCGTAATTTGATTTTTTACCTAAACGAGTTGGTTCAACCATATAATTGGTTTTTATGACTGGAGTAAAAGTAGCATCTAAAATGATTTCACCAACAACATCAGTTCTTTGTTCTTTGGCTAGAGTATAACCAACTCCCCTTTCAACTGTTAGAGAAATTTTGAGAGATGATTTACTGTCAGCAAGAGTAGCAATTACTTGATCTGGGTTAGAAACTTTACATAAATCACTGTCAGCAATATCACCAGCAGTAACTACACCTGGACCTTTCTTTTCAAGGATTAATTCAATAGGCTCTTCTTTGTTGTATTGAAATTTAACTTTTTTAAGGTTTAGAGAAACTTCGACCAAATCTTCCTTAATACCAGGAATAGTAGTAAAAAGATGGTTAGCACCGTCAATTCTGATTCTAGTGATAGCAGCACCTGGAATAGTAATTAACAAAACTCGACGTAGGGCGTTTCCAAGAGTGTGACCAAAGCCACCAACTAATGGAGTAAGTTCGAACTTTCCGTATTTATCTTCTGATTTTACGGTCTTTATATTAAATTTGTTTGTTTCGATCATAGAAGCTCCTTTTTTTATCTTGAATAATATTCAATTATTAAATTGACATCAATGTCTTGGTTAATATCCTCCTTAGTAGGAAGAGAAGTAACTTTGACAGTAAAGTTTTTTTTGTTTAGATCAAGCCAGTCTGGGGCCTTGAAATCGTTTTCCATAGCTGGAACGTTTTCTTTATAAAAAGAAATAGTTTTTTTATCAAAACTAATTAAATCGCCAATTTTAGTTTCATAAGAAGAGATGTTTAGTTTTTTGTCATTAACTAAAACATGTTTATGACTAGTTAGTTGTTTGGCTAAAGATCTTGATAAAACTAAACCAGACTTGTAAAGAACATTGTCTAATCTTCGTTCTATTAAAATCATCAAGTTTTCACCGACTAAACCTTTAATTTTTTTAGCTTTCAAATAATAGTTTTTGAATTGAGTTTCTTGAATACCAAAGATTCTTTTAGCTTTTTGTTTGGCTTTGAGCTGAATACCGTATTCAGTTGGTTTGCTGGAATTTTTAGCTCCATGCATACCAGGTCTGACAGCACCTTTCTTTTCAATTGGGCACTTTGAAGAATTACAGCGAATGCCTTTTAAGTAAAGTTTGGAACCAGCAGCTCGACATAATCGGCATTTGGAATTTAGGGTGATTCTTGACATAATTTTTATTAAACTCTTCTTTGTTTTGGAGGTCTTGGACCATTGTGTGGAGTTGGAGTGATATCAGAAATCATATCGACATCAAAGTCTCTTTTGGTACGAAGATAACGCAAAGCAGCATCTCGACCTGAACCTGGACCTTTTAAATAAACTGCTAATTTTTTAATACCATGTTTTTTGGCTTCTTCTAAGGTCTTTTCAATGGCAGTAGTAGATGCAAACGGAGTTGATTTTCTGGCTCCTTTAAAACCACAATTACCAGCACTAGACCAAGCAATAGTTTTACCTTTACTGTCGGTGACAGTAACAATAGTATTGTTGAAAGTTGACTGAATATAAAGTCGACCTTCAGCAATATTTTTAAAAACTTTCTTTTTGGTTGATTTAGTGGTTGTTTTTGTAGTTTTTTCTGCCATTTTTTAATTTAATTATTTATTACTATTTTTATTAGCAGCTTTTTGCTGAGTTTCAATTTTTGCCCAAGCTTCTTTGGTTAATGAACCAACAGTTTTCTTTTTACCCTTGACTGTTCGAGCATTAGTCTTGGTTCTTTGACCATTAACTGGAAGCCCAACAATATGACGAGTGCCACGATAAGCTTTGATGGCTTTTAATCTATCAATATTTTCTCTGATTTCTTTTTTAAGATCACCTTCGACTTTGAATGTTTCCAAAGCTTTCATCAAGCTAGAAACTTCATCACGAGTTAAATCTTTAATTCTAGTATCTAAACTAACTTTTGCCTTTTTGGCTAATTCTTTGACATTAGTTTTACCAATGCCAAAAAAACGAGTTAAACCAATTTCGGCTCTTTCATTGTCTGGAATTTCAACACCAACTATTCTCATGTTTAATTAACCCTGTTTTTGGGTATGTCTTTTGGTAGAACAAATAATGCGTCGAATACCTCGACGAATGACGAGTTTACAATTTTTACATCGACGTTTAATACTAGATTTTACTTTCATAATATGAACTTGGATATTGTAACCTAAAAAGACAACAATATCAAAGAGTAAATTTAATTTATATACGATAGACGATTCTACCTTTTTCTCCTTCTGGACTTAGAACTAGAGAAACACTGTCTCCAGCCATAACTCGAATGTGATGCATTCGAAGTTTGCCGGCTAAATGAGCAATAATCTCATTACCATTTTCGAGTTTAACTCGATAAAGAGAATTAGGCAAGACTTCAATTACTTGACCTTTAACAGTTGGCTCTTTCATATTTATAAACCTCTCTGTCCCGCTGTGCGGAACATCTCCCCTTAAAAAAGGGAGAAAATTTAGTTTGTATTATTTAAATTATTAACTTTTTGACAAATATCTTCAAAAATTGGCTCTATTGGACGATTGCCGTCTACTCTAAATAAGAGATTTTTGCTTTGGAAATAATCCATAATCAAACCATTGTTATCATCATAGAATTTTTGACGAGAAGCCATAGCTTCTGGAGTTGAATCACTTCGATTTTGATCTTGAAAAGCAATGCCTAGTTTAGCTCTTCTAGCTTGAATTTCTTCAAAAGTAACATCTAGATGAATAATGAGATCTAAAGGTTGATTTTGAGTAACTAAATAATTTTCAATGAATTGACCTTGAGTTAAAATTCTAGGAAAACCATCAATGATAAAGTTTTGATTATTAATTTTAGCTAAATTAGTAGTCAAAATAGCAAAAGCAATTTCATCGGGAACAAGAGTACCACTATCAACAAAAGCTTTAGCTTTCACACCAAGATCGCTTAAAGCAGCCATTTCATCACGAAGAAGCTGACCCATAGATAAATGAATAAGACCGTATTTTTCGGCAATAAGTTTAGCTTGAGTGGATTTACCACAACCTGATGGACCAATTATAAATAAGTTTAATGACATATTTTTTTTAATTAATAACTTAATTTGTCGTAATTTTGCATTTGAACGACATTTTCTAATTTACGATGTAATTCAAGAATAACAGAAACAACGATAAGAACACTAGTTCCACCGATGGTTAGAGTGGTTATACCAGTAATTTTTTGGACAACTGAAGGAGAAATAGCAATTAAACCTAAAAATACTGAACCAATAATGATAACTCGGTTAATTAAATATTGAAGACGTTTTTCAGTAGAAATACCAGGACGAATACCAGGAATAAAACCACCTGATTTTCGAAGTTCATCAGCAATGTCTTTTGGTTTGAAAATGACCGAAGTATAGAAAAAAGTAAAACCCATAACTAAAAAGAAATAAAAGAACATATAGACGTAACCAGTGGTTTTAAAAATATTAGCAAAGGCAGTGGCAGTAGAAGCAATGAATTGATTTGGAACTTTACCTAAGAATTGACCTAATAAAGATGGAACAGTGGCCAAAGAAACGGCAAAAATGATAGGCATAACGCCCGCTGTATTGATTTTTATTGGAAGATAGGTACTTTGTCCCCTTTTGGCGTAATTTATAGGTACACGAAGAATAGATTCCTCGACTAAAACAATGCTGAAAATTAAGGCTATGGCCATAATTAAAAGAATAATAAGATTTAGGGTATTTTGAGGGTTAGAAAAATCAGTAACACTGTAAGTCTGAAAAAAACTGATAGGTAAACGAGAGATAATACCAGCACAGATAAGCATAGAAATGCCATTGCCAACACCGTAAATATTAATCATTTCACCCAAGAAAATCATAATCATGGTACCAGCTAACATGCTAAAGACCATACCAACAATCATTAAAGGATTAAGTTCGGTAATAATATTTTGTGATCTTAGAATAGTAAACATGCCGATACCATTAATGATGGCAAAAGGAATAGTAGCTATGCGAGTATATTGACTAATCTTGGCCCGACCATATTCACCTTCTTTTTGAAGGGCTTCAATTTGAGGCACAACTAGAGCTAGAAGCTGCATCATAACTGAAGCATTGATATAGGGAGATAAACCAAGGGCAGCAATAGAAAAATTAGCTAAAGTGCCACCAGAAAACATATCCAAAAGGGAAAGTAATTGATTTTGAGAAAAGAATTGTTTTAATAAAGCCAAATTAACACCAGGAACTGGGATGTGCGCAATTAAACGAAAGAAGATTAAAATTAGAAGAGTAAGAGTTATTTTTTTTCTAAAAAGAGGAGTTTTTAAACCCTCAACATAGACAAGAAGAGATTTGACTATCAGATTCATTACTCTATATTACCACCCGCAGCAATAATTTTTTTATGAGCTTCTTTAGAAAAAACGATACCTTTAAAGGTTAAAGCTTTAGTAATATTGCCAGTAGCTAAAACTTTGAAATAAGATTTGAAATTTTTAAAAGAAATTTTAGATTTTTTAGCAATAGCGGCAGTGTCAACGATATCATTTGGCTTAAACCATTTTTCAATTTGAGCTAAACTGATATTAACAGCTCTATTTTGGTTTAAAAGACGATGTTTACCTCTTAAAAATGGTAATCTTTTAATCCAAGACTTTTTGATTTTGGTACCAGCAAAAGTTAGAGCAGTTTTACCTCGAGCCTTATCACCTTTGGCACCACGGCCTGAAGTGTGGCCACCAAGACCAGAACCAATGCCACGACCACAACGTCGAGCTGGTTTTTGAGTAATTTTAGTTAATTTAGTTAAGATTTCCATATTATTTTTTTAAAGTAGAAAGAGCTTTTAGAGCAGCCCAAACATTAATTGATTTGTTTTTAGAACCGATGATTTTACTAACAATATCTTGGATACCAGCTGATTCAACAACTGATCTAACTGGACCACCAGCAATAATACCACTTCCTTTTTTACCTGGTCTAATCATAACTACAGCACCTTTGAATTTTAAGGTAACAGCTCCAGAAATAGTACCATCAATAATTGGAATAGTAATTAAGCTTTTTTGAGCTTTTTTAATACCCTTTTGAATAGCATCAGCCACACTTTTGGCTTTACCTAAACCAACTCCAACTCGATCTTTTTTATCACCAGAAACGACTAAGGCAGTGAAATGAATTTGGTTTCCACCTTTGGTTTTTTTGGAAACTCTTTTAATTTCGACAACCTTGTCAGTAAATTCACTGACTGGTTTTTCATATTTTTGATATCTTTGATTATTATCCATATATTTAAAAGTTTAAACCTTTTGAACGGGCACCATCGGCAAGAGCTTTAACTCGGCCATGATAATGATAGAGACCACGATCAAATCTAACTTTAAGAATCTTTTTTTCTAGAGCCAAAGCAGCGATTTGTTCACCAACTGCAGTAGCTTTTTCAGTTTTAGTACCTTTGTCTAATTTTAAAGATTTGGTAGAAGCAGAAAGTAGGGTTTTACCATGTTTATCATCAATGATTTGAGCCCAAAGATGTTGATTGCTTCTAAAAACTGTTAATCGAGGAACGCCTGAATTTAGAGCTAGTTTAGATCTAACTCGATTTTGTCTTCTTTGTTTTGAATTATGGGTAATCATGATTTAGTTTTTTAATTATTAGGCTTTAGCTTTTTTACCAGCTTTAAGTTTTATAAATTCATCAGCATATCTAATACCTTTACCTTTGTAAGGTTCTGGTGGTCTGACTTTTCTAATATTACTAGCAACTTGACCAACTTTGGTTTTATCTACACCGGTAATAATAATTTTAGTATCTTCTGGAACTTCAAAAAAGACACCTTCTGGAGCTTCAATATCAACTGGGTGGATAAATCCAACATTAAGTCGAACTTTATTACCCATTAAAAGAGCTTTGTAACCAGTACCTTTAATTTCCATTTCTTTTTTCCATGGCTCAACCACACCTTTAATCATATTATTAAGATGAGCTCTGGTAGTACCATGATTGGCTTTAGTTTTTTTATCTTCTGAAAGACGAGTGACTATAACTTGATTATCTTTAATTTCAACATTAATTTTTAAAGCAGTGATTAGTTTCAACTCACCTTTTGGTCCAGTAACAGTAATTTCATTTGAATTAACAATAACTGTAACGCCTTCTGGAATATTAATTAATTGTTTTCCTATTCTTGACATAGATATTTA
The DNA here is from genome assembly GCA_964408995.1 of uncultured Gammaproteobacteria bacterium. GTDB lineage: Bacteria > Patescibacteriota > Microgenomatia > UBA12405 > UBA12405 > WARW01. Next base: position 31,966 of record CAYPBP010000010.1, read on the forward strand.
CCAAATTTCGGCAATAATTTCACCACCCAAACCTTTGACCTTAGCCTCTTTTTGAGACATAACGCCACTGGAGGTGGAGACAATGATTAATGACTTGGGAGTTTTACCCCAAGGAAGAGAAGAATTTTTTTCGTAAATGCGACAACCTGGTTTGGAAAATAAACGGACATTGCTAACTTTTGCTTCATTGTTTGGATAAGCCAAAGTTATAGTCATCTCTTTTTTAACATCACCAGTGATAGTAAAGTCAGTGATATAGCCAGTTTTCTTTAAAAGATTGGCGATGCTGACACAAAAGTTAGAAGCTGGAGCAGAAATAGTTTTTCTGCTGGCTTGGTAACCATTTTTAATTCTAATTATAAAATCGATTGAAGTTGATTGATGCATATTTTTATTACCAACTGGCTTTTCTAACGCCAGGAAGCATTCCTTGATGGGCTAACTTGCGAAAGCAAAGTCGGCAAATGCCAAATAAACGAATAAAACCATGAGGTCTTCCACAGATGTGACATCGATTATGATGTCTGCAGCTATATTTTAGTTTTTTGTCTTCTCTGACAATTTTTGCTTTAGTAGCCATATTTTATTTTATTTTCTCAAAAGGAAAACCTAGGGCTGATAATAACATTTTTGCTTCTTCTTTTGAAGAGGCATTAATATTTAAAGT
>CAYPBP010000011.1:0-24992 GCA_964408995.1 uncultured Gammaproteobacteria bacterium
TTCATTTCAAGTCTCCCTGTCAAGGGAGGTGCCCCGCAGGGGCGGAGGGTTTTAAATTAAATTTTATCCTCTTATTTCCACTTCTTTCTTCCCTGCTATCTCTTCCAACTTTTTAGTAAATTCATCAGTAATCTTTTGTAATTCAGTCTCATCTTTTTTAAATTCATCCTCAGAAATTTCTTTAGCTTGTTTAGCTTTTTGAATATCATTTCTAAAATCGCCTCTAGCATCTCGAATCATCACCCTTGCCCCTTCTAACTTTCTCCCCAAAAGCTTTATATAATCTTCTCTTTGTTCCACTGTCAACATTGGCAAGCTCATTCTAATCACTTGACCATCAATTGTTGGCATCATTCCAATATTGGCCGCTTCAATTCCATTATTTATTTCTCTAATTAAAGCCTGATCCCATGGCTCAAAAGTCAAACTTCGAACATCTGGCACTCCAATTGAACCAAGTTCAATTAACCTCATTTTTTGACCACTATAAACAGTCACTACTACATTTTCAATTAATCCTGGTGTCGCTCTTCCGGTTCGAATCGAGGCAATATCATTAACAAACAAAGCTGTAATTTTCTCCATCCTATTTCTTACTTCTGTAAAATTTATCATATAGTTGATTATACCAAAAACCCTCCGATTTCTCGAAGGGCTTTTTAAAAAATTTTTAATTAAAAAATCTTATATCTCAAACCTAGCAAATCGATTAATCTTCATATTTTCACCAAATTTGACGATTAAAGATTTAACCATTTCTTCAATAGTTTTACTTGGATCTTTAACAAACTCTTGTTTCATTAATTCATCCACAGTTTCTGGATTCATAGCTGCCACTTGAAGACAAAGTTCTTTAGTTAAAGTTAAGAAATCTTCATGTTTAGCCACAAAATCGGTTTCACATAAAAGTTCCACCATGACTCCAATCTTACCGGTTGCATGAGTATAAGTAGCCACTCTTCCCTGATGAGTTTCTCTTTCAGCTTTAGTTTCAGCTTTTTTAAAACCTTTTTGTTTCAAAATTTCTTTAGCTTTGGCCTCATCACCTTTTGCTTCTTCCAAGGCTGCCTTGATTTCCATAATACCCAAACCAAGCTCACCTCTTAATTTTTTAACTGATTCAATTATTTTTTTATTATCCATAATTTATTTTAATTTTTAATCTACGATCTAAAGCCTACTTTACTCCTGCTGCTTTAATTGCTTTTCCAATTTCTTCCACAATTAAAGTCACACTCTTAACACTATCATCATTGGCAGGAATAGCTAAATTAAGTTTAAAAGGATTGGCATCACTGTCAACAATACCTACAGTTTTAATGTTTCTAATTACAGCTTCTTTAATAGCTGTTTTTTCAAAACCAGCATCAACTACAAACAAAATATCAAAGAAATTATCAACATTAACCAAACCACCAACGATTTTTTCTAATCTAGCAATTTCTTTATTCATTTGTGATAATTCTTTTTTAGTTGAATCCACAAATTTTCCCTGAGCAATCCCATCTCTAAAATCTGTTAAGTTTTTAACATTCTTTTTAATTTGTTCCCAGTTAGTAAAAGTGCCACCAAGCCATCTATCAGTAACATAAGGAACCCCAGCTTCCATTGCCACTCTTCGGACTACTTCTCTAGCTTGTCTTTTGGTTCCCACTAAAACTATTTGTTTGCCATTTCTTTTAGCATTGTAAATAAAATTGCAAGCTTTTTCTAAGGCATCAAGAGTTTTAACTAAATCAAAAATTTGAACTCCATCTTTTTGAACATAAACATTTTCTAATGCTTTTGGATGAGTTTTAGAAATTTTGTGACCTAAATGGCTTCCAGCATTCAATAAATCCTTAAGTCCAACAGTTAAAGTATATTTCTTATCTTCTTTTACCACTTCTTTCTTTTCAGTTTCTACCTCTTCCGTTACTTTTTTCTTAGCTGCTTCTTTCTGAGCCATCACTTTTTCATTCATCTTTTTGATGTTTTCAGAAGTGATATTACTTTGAGCTTTAGTTTTAACCACTAAAGCTTTTTTAACCAAAGATTTTCCGCTTCGGTTGACGGTTTTTGTTTTTACTGTCATTTATTTTTTTTCGCTAAAAAGCGAAACCTCCTTATTTAAAATTCTAGTGCCGGGTTTTTACCCCAGGATTCTCGCACAAGAAATTAAAGAATTATTAATTTTTAGATTATATCATAAAATTCGTCTTTTCTTCTCAAAGTTAACCTCAATTACATTACTTTTAGGATTTTTTATATTTTCATCACCTTTTTTATAAATATCAGCATCCCAAATTACATATTTGACAAAAGTACTTAATCTATTTGTTAACTTTTCACTTTGACCACCCATTTCTGGATTGCTCTTCATATAAAGTAATAATAACTTATTTTATTAAAAAATTGCTAAAATACTCTTATGTCCGACACTGCCAGTCTTTCTATTTTTGAAGTTCGTCTACCTCAAACCAACGAACAAACTTTCGAGTCCATGTCTGCCTTGCTCTCAAACTTTACCCAATTTTCCAATCTTTCCTTCTTCGAAAAATTGGTTGGTAAGAAAAAAACTATTGTTTCATTGGAAATTGTCTTAAAAAATGGCCAAATTCATTTTTACATTGCTGCCCTTTCTGACAATAGTGAGTTTCTTCGTTCTCAAATTCTAGCTCAGTACTCAACTTCTGCTCTAAAAGAAACTAAAGATTATTTAACCGAACTAGATCCTTCACTTCCTATTGTTTTTACCCAACTTGGTCTAGCCAGATCTTATGATTACCCAATTAAAACCGCCAAAGACTTTAAGGATACTGATCCATTAACTTCTGTTCTAGCTCCATTATCTAGATCAAACAATATCAAGGACTTTTTTCTCTTTCAAATCCTTTTAAGTGGAGCTCCAAAAAACTGGCAAAATAGTATCGTCAGTACTATTCAAAATGGTATTTTGGTTGATAAAGAAAGAAATCTTAGAACTGCCCATCCAGATAGAGCTATTTTTGAACAAAAAATTCAATTTCCCGGTTTATACACTCAAATAAATCTTTTAAGTAACAATCCTGGTTTAATGGCTTCAGTTTCATCCTCTTTTGGAGCCTACACCAACCCTCGAGGTAATTTTATTAAAAACTTTACCCCCGGTTACTTCACTAAAACTAAATTAAAAGAATCAATTTATAGTCGAAAATTTAATCCTAAATTAAAAAGTCAAATCTTTAACACTGAAGAACTAGCCGCAGTTTGGCATTTTCCAAATCAAAATACTAAACTTCCAAACATTGCTTGGGGTAAGAAACTCTATTCAGACCCACCAGAAAATCTTCCAATTGCTGATGATTTAACTGCTGAACAAAAAAATGAAATCACTTTTTTTGCTAAAACTGAGTTTAGAAATAAAGATTCCATTTTTGGTATTAAAGAAGGTGAAGATCGTCGTCGACATACCTACATCATCGGTAAATCTGGTACTGGTAAAACTACTTTGATTGCCAACATGGCCATTGATGATATTCGTAAAGGCCGCGGAGTCGCTATTATCGATCCTCATGGAGATTTATGTAACACTATTCTCGATTACATCCCTAGTAATCGTATCAATGATTGTTGTTACTTCAATCCAGCCGATCCAGAATATTGCTACCCTCTCAACGTCTTAGAAGCTAAGAATGAATCCCAAAAAGAATTAATTGCCTCTGGTGTTCTTTCTATCTTTAAAAAGCTCTATGGCAACATTTCTTGGGGTCCTCGACTTGAACATATTCTAAGAAATACAGTTTTAACTTTAGTTAATACTCCAAATACTGATTTAACCCACATCGTTGAAATTTTAACCAACAAAAGTTATCGAGAAAAAGCTGTTTCTCAATTAACTAATCAAACTCTCCTTAATTTTTGGCACAATGAATTCGATCGAATGGATGCTAAATTCCAAAACGAATCCGTCTCCCCAATTTTGAATAAAGTTGGTCAATTCATTTCTTCAACTAATATCCGTGACACCGTAGCCCACGCCAAATCTAAAATTAATATTCAAGAAATAATGGATCAAAAAAAGATCTTAATTGCCGATTTATCTACTGGTCGTCTGGGCGAAGACAACTCTGCACTTCTTGGTGCCATGTTAATTACCCAAATCCAACTTTCAGCCATGAACCGAGTTTTTCAAGCCGCCGAAGATCGATCTGATTTTTATCTATATGTTGATGAGTTCCAAAATTTTGCCACTGATTCTTTCATAAAAATCCTTTCCGAAGCTCGTAAATTTAAATTAAATCTAATTATTGCCAATCAATACATGTCCCAGCTTGATAGAACCATCCAAGATGCCATTTTGGGCAACGTTGGCTCTATTATGTCTTTCGTGGTTGGTAATCAAGATGCTTTTATTCTTGCCAAAGAGTTTGGACCTCAATTCCCTCCAGAAGATTTAGTTAAAATTGGTAAATATCAGATCATTTCCAAGCTCTCAATCGATTCTGAAACCACTCAACCTTTCTACGCCGCTACCCTTCCTCCTCTAGCCTGCAAAAATGAACAACGAGGTAAAGTAGTTAAAATCTCCCAAGAACGCTGGGGCAAGAAAAAGTAATTAGATCGTAGATGTTAGATCGTAGATAAAATTAATTTTTTAATTTTAAATAAGAAATTAAACCCGAAATCATTCTGCCAATTTCATCTGATTCAGAAATTAACTCATCAAAATCTTCAATACTAATTATTTTTAAATCCTTAGCCAACATTAAATGATATTGTGTTTCTGATAAAGAACCCTTAGCTTGATACAAAAATTGAACAAACTCATTTGTAGTTTTTCGACAATTACCTTCAACAATATTAGCTGGAACAGAACTTGCAGATCTACAAATCTGATCAATTAATCTAAATTTTTCTTCTATTGGAAATTTTTGAGTTAACTTATATATTTTTAAGTTAAAATCATACGCTTTTTGAAAAACTTTCAATTCATCAAATTTATTAATCATTAATTAATTGTAAATAAATTTACAAATATATCAACATCCCATCTACGATCTACAATCTACGACCTAAATCCTATTTTACGGCTTTTTCCACCCCGCCCACTTACATTCTGGATATTTTGAACATCCATAAAATTTTCTTCCAGTTTTAGTTTTTCGCACCACCCCATCCGCTCCACAAGTTGGACATTTAAACCCAGCCACTTCTTGAAATTGTCGAGTATATTTACATTCAGGAAACCTATCACAAGAAACAAATTTCCCAAATCTTCCTAATCTAATTACCAATTCCCCTTCTTTACATTGTGGACATTTTTCTTCCAACTTTTCAGTTGGAACTTTAACCCTTTGACCTTCACTTTCAGCCAATTTCAATTCTTTTTCAAACTTTTTCCAAAATATTTTCATCATTTTTTGCCAATCAAATTTACCCAAAGCCACTTCGTCTAAATCAGTTTCCATTTCAGCCGTAAAAGGCAGAGATAAAACATTAGCAAAATTATTAACTAAAAATTCATTAGTTGCTAAACCCAAAGCTGTTGGTCTAAACTTACCTTCTTCTCTCTCGATATATTGTCTTAATAAGACTGTTGAGATAATTGGAGCATAAGTACTTGGTCTTCCAATTCCTTGTTTTTCCAAAGATGAAACCAAACTAGCATCACTATATCTTGGTGGTGGATTAGTTTCTGATTCCTCACTGTAAGTTTTTGTTTGCAAAATCTTTTCACCCTCTTTAATTAATGGCAAAACCTGATCTTCATGCTTTTCACCATTAATTTTTAGAAATCCATCGAACAACATTCTTACTCCTTTTGATTCAAAAATACCGTTGCCATTGGCAAAAAGCACTGTTGTATTATTCATAATTGCGACTGCTCCTTGGGTCGCAACTGCTCGTTTCCATATCATTTCATACAATTTGTTCTCTCTAAGGTCAATTCCTTCAATGAATGGTTTTGATATATTTGTTGGTCTAATTGCCTCATGAGCCTCTTGGGCGTTCTTAGAATTATTTTTATAGAATCTAATTTTTGGCACTACATAATTAGATCCAAATTGATTTTCAATGTATTTTCTAATTTCCAAAGTTGCCTTATCTGACAAATAAACCGAATCTGTTCGGTGATATGTAATCAACCCCTGTTCATATAACTTTTGAGCCACACTCATTGTTTGTTTTCCCGACCAACCCATTTTTCTTGATGCCGCTTGTTGCAATTTAGAAGTTGTAAAAGCTGGCAATGGTGTCCTGTGACTTTCCTTCTCTAAAACCTTAGTCACCAAAAATTCTTTATTTAGCTTCTCAATGTATCTTTCTACCTCATTTTTGTCTTTAAATATGGAACTTGTAAAAGAATAATCCCCATCAAACAATTTTAATTTCTCAGTTTTGTAAATATTTTTACCATCTACTTTAATTAACTCCGCCTTAAAGTTATCTGGCTTTTTTCCCAAATCACTATAAATTGAAAAATATTTTTCTTTTTTAAAGTCAGTAATTTCTTTTTCTCTTTCACAAATTAATCTGACTGCCACCGACTGAACTCTTCCCGCTGATAAACCTCTTCTAACTTTCTTCCATAATACTGGTGACAAACTATAACCCACTACTCTATCTAAAACTCTTCTACCCTGTTGAGCATTAACCAAGTTCATATCGATGTCTCTAGACTGTTTTAAAGCCTCTTCAATCGCTTCCTTAGTTATTTCATGAAAAGTTACCCTTGTTATCTTGTTTTTACCTTTATCAGTCAATAAACTCTTATCTTTTAGTTCTAAAATAGTCTTTACATGCCAAGAAATTGCTTCTCCTTCACGATCAGGATCGGAAGCTAATAAAATTAAGTCTGCTGTTTTTGCAGCTTTTACTAATTCATCAACTACCTTTTTCTTTTTACCATCAACCACATATTCCACTTCAAAAGTTTTCAAATCAACTGCCATTTTGTTGGATGGTAAATCTCGAATATGCCCAACAGTGGCTAATACTTTATAATCACTACCCAAGTACTTTCCGATAGTTCTGGCTTTAGTTGGTGACTCAACAATTAATAGTTTCTTCATTTTATCTTTCATTGTCATCTATACTACCACTCCCTGTCAAGTTGTTAAAACTATTTTTGTTCTTCAACAATTCTTGCTCTTCTTTCTCTTTCTAGTCCAGAATATTTATCCACCAATTTTAAAACTCCTTTAAATTGATTATTTTTATCAGATACCTGCGAAAATTTTAATTTATTATGTTCTATTCTTTCTTTAATATCTTTTATATCTTCACTTTTATCTCCACCAGCCACCAAAAGAAGTCTTCTTTGACGTATCAACTCAGCCCCTTCATAACCAAGATAACTTTTAGCCAAATCCCTATCACTCAAATCAGGATTAAATTTATATTCTTCCTTCATATTTAATTTCTTGTCAAAATTAACAACCGATTCTAACACAAATTATATTTTTTATTCCGACACAACTTTCTTATCAGTTTTTCTTGGCACCACCGTATTTGTTTCTTCAAACCAGTCCTTTAAAATATCACCCACAATTGGAGCAGCCACGTCAGACCCTTCTCCCCCCCGCTCCACCAAAACCGTAATTGAAATTTGCGGATCATCGATTGGCGCAAAAGCTGTTAACCAAGCTTGAGTATCTTTACTTCCATCACCAACTTCAGCCGTGCCCGTTTTACAAGCAATTTTTGTTTCAAAATTAAACAAAGGCCAAGCTGTTCCACCAGTTTTACACGCATTTTCCATTCCCAAAACTACTGCTTGTAAGTTTTCTTTTTTAATTTTCAAATCAGTACATTCAACTTTACTATCTTTTAAAATACTCATATTACATTTAAGGCCTTTATTGGCAATAATATTTGTCATTTGATTAATTTGCAATGGGGTTACCCCTAAAAAACCTTGTCCTATTGATAAATGAAAAGTATCTCCCAAAAACCAATTTTCTCCTTTAACTTTCTTTTTCCATGCTGAATCTGGCACAATTCCTTCTACCTCCCCTACCAATTCCACCCCTGTTTTAGTTCCAAAGCCATATCTTTTTGACCAACCAACAATTCTATCTAATCCTAATTTTTCTCCCAATTTATAAAAGAAAATATCGTTTGATCTTTGAATTGCTTTAACTATATCCACCATTCCATCAGTGGCACCACTTTTTGTCCATAACCAATTTCTATAAGAATAATCTCCCACTTTCAAAATTCCTGTGTCTTCAATTAAAGTATCTTTTTTAATAACTCCACTTTCCAATCCAGCTGTAGCTATTACCATTTTAAATACTGACCCAGGCTCATATCTACCAGCAATAGCTCTATTCATCATTGGTAAATTTTTATTATCGTTTAAATATTCTTTGATTTTTTCATTATTAGAATCAGAAAAATCATTTGGATTATAAGCAGGAGAAGAAACTAAACTTATTATTTTCCCGGTTTTCGGTTCACTAATTATTACCACTGCCTTTTTACCATCCAAAAGTTTATAAATTTTATCTTGCCAATAAGCATCAATTGATAAATTCAAAGTCTCAGTTATTATTGGTTCTTGTCTTCCTAATTCTCTAAGATATTTACCTTTAGCATCAACTTCCACCAATCTTCTTCCATTCTTTCCTCTTAAACTACAATCCAAAAAAGATTCCACTCCACTCCTGCCTATAAATTCATCATTATCCAATTTAATTTGACAATTATTTTTACTTTTGTCATCAGGGCTAATTTTACCTACATAACCAGTCACAAAAGACATCGACTCATTATAAGGATAGAACCTTTTAATATCATAAGCCAAATCTTTTCCTTCAAACTTATAACCATGAAAATCACCCACTCCCTCATAAATCTTACTTTCTCCATCCATTCTAAAATACTGATAAACACTTTTGGCTACCACCCTACCTTTTCTATCTAAAATTAAAGCTCTAGGCGCCGGAATATTTTTTTCTATTAATTTGTTTTCAATAGCTAAATTCTTGTAATAATTACCTTTGATTAAAGCCAAATTAATCATTGAAACCAAAATAACACCTAGACTTAGGATTAACCCAAACTTCATTAACCAATATTTCCAAGACGAATCATCTATCTGGTTCATTCTTTTATTCCTGACACTGATTTAACTTGTTTTAATAATTCTTTATTTTCAATTAATTCTCCACAACCCTTAATCACCATTATTCCTGGATCTTCTAAAACTTTAGTAAAGATTTTAGTTTCACTTTCAATCAATTGAGCCAAACCATCAATCCTACCTCCGTTCCCTACTAAAACTATACCTCTTTTCAAAACATCTTCCATTAATTCTGGCGGAGTTTCGTCTAAAACTGTTGATACTAATTTAACTATTTTTGTTAAATCCATGGCAATTGCTTCTTTAATTTCCGCTTCAGTTAATTTAATTATTTTTGGCAATCCAGTCTCCAAATCTCTTCCTTTAATTAAAGCCGTTTTTTTATCATTCCCTTTATTTGAAAGATTACCAATTTCCATTTTTATTCTTTCAGCACTATTTGGCCCCACCAACATTCCATATTTCATTTTCAAATAATTAATAATACTGTTATCCAAATCATTTCCAGCTGTTTTAATTCCTCTACCAACCACTACTCCACCCATAGAGACAACACTCACTTCAGTTTTTCCACCACCCACATCAACCACCACCAAACCAGAGCAACTATCAACTGGCAATCCAATTCCAATTGCTGCTAAAACCACTTCTTCAAGCAAAAGTACCTCCTTAGCCCCTGCATTTAAAAAAACTGATTTAACTGCTCGTTTTTGAACTTGGTTAATCGAACTTGGAACCCCCACAATCACTTTTGGTTTAAAAATTTTAGGATATTTAGATGGAATTTCATAAACTAGTTTCAGATAATAAGAAATTAAAACTTCCAAAGCTTCCAAATCAGAAATTATGCCATTTTTAATTGGACTAACCACTTCAATTTGTTTCGGTTCTCGATTTAACATCTCTTTTGCCTTAAAACCAAAAGCAATTTGACCACTATCTTTAATTTTTGGTGCCGACAAACCAGTCCATCTCTTTCTTTTTCTACGAGCAATCATGGTTGGTTCATCAATAATCACTCCTCTATCTTTTAGATAAATCAAAGTATTATTGCTTCCCAGATCAACTCCAATCTCCCAACTAAACAAGGAAAGGAAATTTTCAATCTTATTCTTTAAATTTATAAACTTGATCACACTAAAATTATACTTGATAAATTAACACTTGTCCGCCTCTGGCGGAAACTTGATAAACTATCTCATGAAGTCTTTTATTAAAGCCATCAGATTCCTATTTTTAAGCCTATTTTTTCTAACTCCCCTAATTTTCACCCAGTCCAATTCTGAGCTTTTTGAACTACCAAAAATGTATCTTGTTTATTTAATAACCCTTTTAATCACCACTTTTCATTTAATTAATGTTTTAAAATTTAAAGCTCCTCTTTATAAAAAAACCTTTTTAGACATTCCTCTAATCCTGTTTCTAATTTCTCAGACCATTTCTACTGTTTATTCTGTTGATCCACACACTTCATTTTTTGGTTATTATTCTCGTCTTAATGGCGGTCTTTTATCCTTAGTTTGTTATTCTCTTCTTTATTGGATTCTTTGTGTTTATATAGATTCAGATTTAAAGAAAAAAATTATTAATTTTTCCCTTTTATCAGCTTTTCTAGTTTCAATTTATGCCATAGCTCAACATTTTGGTATCGACAAAAATTGGTGGGTTCAAGATGTTCAATCTCGTGTTTTTTCAACTTTTGGTCAACCAAATTGGCTGGCCGCCTATCTTTGCATTGTCTTACCTTTTGGCATCCATAAATTCTTAGAAATAATCCCTAAAAAAGATCTCATACTTAATACAAAATACTTAATACTAAATACTAGTTTTTTTATTTCCATTCTTTTCACTAAATCCAAATCCGGCATCATTGCCTCTTTAATATCTATTGGATTATTTTTTCTAATTTATTTAATAAAAAACATTAAAAATAAATCTTCTCTAATAAAAATAACTATTTTTGTTTTCATCTTTACTTCTCTATCTCTTATCATTAATAACCCCATTAAAGATAATATCTTCCCCAAAAAATCCCAAACTCCTATTACCACCACTTTAGAAACCAACAAATTAAACATCACTTCCAGTGAAAATATCAGAAAAATTGTTTGGGTCGGAGCTATCGATCTTTGGAAAAAATTCCCAATTTTTGGCACTGGCACCGAAACTTTTGCTTATTCTTATTATTGGACCAGACCAGTTGAACACAATCTCACTTCCGAATGGGATTTTCTCTACAACAAAGCTCACAATGAATATATCAACTATCTGGCCACCACCGGCGTTGTCGGTCTTGTAACTTATGTTTTTCTAATTCTTTCCATTTTATTTTTTTTAATAAAAAGTTCTTCATCTACGACCTACAATCTACAATCTACATTAATATGCTCATTTATAAGCATATTAATTACTAATTTCGCCGGTTTTTCAGTTGTTATAACTTCTCTTTTTTTCTTTCTCATACCTGCTCTTTTAATTCAAGATTCAGAAATTTCACCTTCAAAAAATATCCAAAATAAATTCAATCTTCTCCTCATTCCATTAATAATAATTAGTTTTCTTCTTATTAAGAATAATATTCTTTTCTATTTTGCTGACATCACTTACAGCAAATCCGAAACTTATGATTCTCAAAATAATTATCAACAAGCCCTTGTTTTTGCTCAAATTAGTCATCAGTTTAACCCTAAAGAACCACTATATATTGATAAATTAGCCACTATCTACTCTAAAATTGCCCTAAGCACTAAAAAACAAGAAGATATTGATAAGACTATAGAATATTCCAATTTAGCTATTTCTATCTCTCCTGCCAACATTGGTTTTTGGAAACAAAGAGCTCAAGCTTATCTTTATCTTTCTGGAATTGACACTAAATATTTCCCTGAGGCTATTGATTCTCTTTCCAAAGCCAATCAATTGGCTCCAACTGATGCCAAAATTCCTTACATAACTGGCCAATTCTTAGAAACTGCCAATCTCAAAGATAAAGCTATCCCCTATTACCAACAAGCTATTAAATTAAAACCCAATTATGATCATGCTTATTTTGCTCTCGGAAAAATTTATTTAACTCAAAAAAATAATCAATTAGCTAAAGAAAATCTTCAAAAAACCATTGATTATTCCTACCCCACCAACACCCAAGCCCAAGAATTACTAAAAACAATTAAGTAAAATCAATCCTGCTCTGCAAGACCATTTTTCCATCCACATCCTTATAAAACTTGCCACCCTCTTCTTTTATATGATCAACAAAAACAATTCCATCCAAATGATCTGATTCATGTTGCCACACAATTGCCTCAAAACCTTCTAGGGTTTTATTCTTTTTAACCAAGTTCTGTGTTGCCAAATCAATCTCAAACCAAGAAACATCTATTTTTAAAAATCTTTTTACTATTCCAAAAAACTTAGGAAATGATAAACATCCCTCCAAAAAATCTTGTTCATTATCTTCTCCAGAATTTCTAGGAGAAGGCCTTTTATCAATTATTATTTTTGGATAAACTTTTTCTCCATATTTTTTCTCAATTTTAGGATTTATAAAAACAAAAACATTACCATTTCCAATTTCTTTACTTCCAAAAAATCTTTTATTTAATCCAATTTGTGGCGCCGCCAAACCTGCTGCATTATCACCAGCTTTTAATATTTTAGTTAGTTCACTAATCTCTTTTAATAATTTTTTATCTACCACCTTAATTTCTTCTGTCTTTTTTCTCAAAATCTCGGCTGGATAAATAATAATTTTCTTCATAGGCTATTTTACCAAATATAAATTTGCTAGAATTAACCCATGAAACAAGCCTTAGGTATTATCACTATTTTACTGGCTTTTATTGGTTACATTCCCTATTTTCGGGACACTATTTTGGGGAAAACAAAACCTCATATAATCAGTTGGTTACTGTGGACTATTGTTTCCTTTCTTGCTTTTGCTTTATAGTGGAGTAAAGGTTCTGGCTCTGGATCATATGCCAATTTTGCCATGGGTATAATTTCTTTAACTTTGTTTTTTCTAAGTCTTAGAAATGGAATAATAAATATCAAAAAAACGGATATTGTTTCTTTTATAATGGCCATTATTGCCATTTTCCTTTGGCTTATCGTTAATCAACCAATTTGGTCAATTATTTTAGTAGTTTTAATTGATTTCTTTTCATTTATCCCCACTTTAAGAAAGTCATGGAATCACCCCAGACAAGAAACCCTATCTACCTGGGTACTAACTGTCATCCGCCAATTTCTAATATTATTTTCCATCCAAAGTATTAATTTCGTGACTGTATTTTTTCCTCTCTATGCCTTTATTTGCAATATCTTTTTTATTACTGAATTAATAATTAGAAGAAAAATCGTCAAAAACTAATTTGTTAAACTACCTTATGGTAAATATTATTTTCTTTGGTTCGTCTCAATATTCCATCATCATCCTAAAAAAACTACTTCAAATTAAAGATTTTAATGTTCAAGCTGTTTTTACTAAACCCGACAAAGCTGTCGGTCGTACCCAACAAATTACTCCTAATCCAATTTCTGCTTTTGCCAATCAAAACAATCTAAAACTTTTTCAACCAGAAGAACTTGACGACAATCTACGATCAACGATCAACGATTTAAACCCTGATCTAGCTTTATGTGTTGCTTTCGGCCCTCCTTATTTCACCCAAGATTTAATCGATATTCCTAAATTCAAAATTATAAATATTCATCCCTCCCCCTTGCCTAAATATCGTGGTGCCACCCCCGGCCCTTGGCAAATAATCAATGGCGAGACTAAAAGTGCCCTCACTTTTTTTCAAATTGATGCTCTTCCAGATCATGGCCCAATTATTATTCAAATCCCTTTTGATATTGATAAAGCTGAAACTTCTACCACTTTCTATCAAAAAGCTTTCCAAATCGCCTCTGATAACCTAGAAACTGTCATCAAATCTTATATCAATAGTCCAAATAACCTTACAATTCAAGATCACACCCAAAAAACTTACTTTCCTAAATTAAACAAAGATAATGCCAAAATTGATTGGTCTTGGGATATTCCAAAGATTGAACGCTTTGTTCGCGCTCTAAATCCATGGCCAATCGCTTGGACTGAAGTTAAAAACCAACAAAACCAAACTCTAAAAATGAAAATTTTTAGCTTTAATACTGAACCTGTCAAAGTCCAAATTGAAGGTAAAAAAATAACTAATTTCTCTGAAATAAAAAATTACTATTCAATAGTAAAATAAAAAAACGGTGATTAAACAAGTTCTGTTTTTTGTTCTTGGCCCTCTTTTTTAAGTCTCTTTATACATTTGGCACAAAAATTACCACTGACTTTATCTTCACCCACAGTTAAAGTAACTTTTTGGATATTAGCCATAAAAGTTCTAGGTGTTCTGTTTTGGGCATGTGATCGATTTCGACCAATGTTAGTCCCCTTGTTACATAAACTACATGTTCTCATAGTAAGGTATAATATCAAATCAACTTATTTTTTGAAATATGATAAATTCTGACAGTCTACTTTTCTTAATTCCAGCTTTGATTATCGCCATCACAATTCATGAATTTTCTCACGCTCTAATGGCTGACAAATTAGGTGATCCAACTCCCCGTTCTCAAGGGCGTTTAAGTTTAAATCCTCTAAGACATCTCGATTTAGTTGGAACTTTAATGTTAATTTTTGTTCGTTTTGGTTGGGGTAAACCAGTCCAAATTGACCCCTACAATTTAAAAAATCCCAAAAGAGATGAAATCCTAATTTCTTTAGCTGGATCAGCCAGTAATTTAATTTTAGCCACCATTTTATCTATTATTGTTCGCTTTGTTAATTTTGACACTTTTTCTATATTTTTATTATCAACTATTATTCAAATGAATGTAATTCTAGCTGTTTTTAATCTAATTCCAATTCCTCCACTCGATGGTTCTAAAATATTTTTAAATCTACTTCCAAATGATATTTCATATCAATGGCAAGAAGCTTTTGAAAAATATGGTTTTATCCTTTTAATGATTTTCTTATTCTTTCCTATAAACGGCACAACTCTAGTTTCTATTATTATGTCTCCAATTTTAAGAACTATCTTTACTTTTCTATCTTTTGGTTCAATTTAACCATCATTTTATCGATTTCTTTTTCAGTCATTCCGTGAACCATAGCTCCATCTTCTAAACTTTCCATCGAAGCTGCCATACAACCAACACAATGAAATCCATAATCATCAGTTAAAACCGATGCTAAATCTGGATGTTGCTCCAAAATATCCAAAATCAACATGTCTTTAGTTATTTTTGCTTTGTTGCTCATGGCCAAATTATACCAAAAATGGTAGAATTAGTTGTCCTATCAAAAGCAGTACTTTAAGAAGATGTTTTTTCTAACTAATCATCTTAAATGGGAAACGCGTTTCTAGGGTTTGCTCTTTAGAATAGTTTTCCACCACGTTTTTTTAGCGTGGAAAAGTCTTCTTGGAAGAAACTTTTGGTGGGATATTTTTGTAATTTTCAGGTCTAAATTTGGAATAAAATGACAAATTTTGCCTTAAAATACAATCCCGCGACCGCGGGATAATACTGCAGGATTATTTCAACTCCTTTCTTATTCTTTCCAAAACCAATTTCAAAGTATTTTTATTAGTTAATGCCTCTTTTTTAATACTTTTTTTGTATTTTTCCTGAAAATATTTAGGATTATCTAGATATTTGTATAAAAAATCAACTAAATCACTATTTTTTTCTTTAATCCAACCCAATTCTTTCTTTTTAATCAACTCAATATTCCCATCTTCTTGCCCACCAACATGAGTTATAGCCACAAATGGCTTTTCAACTGCCACCACATCAAACAAAAAATTAGGGCCAGCTTTCCCAAAAACTATATCACAAGCACTCAAAACTTCGGCCATATTGTCAATCCATCCCATATTTTTAATACAAACTGTATCATTATGATGAACTTTAGCTAATAATTTTATATAACGATCAACTAGTCTATAAGCAAACTTATCAACCCCAGTATTAATCACAAAAGTTACTTTTTTCTTGATAAACAACAAAGTTGGCAAGAATTTAGTCAAAGAACTAGTCCCCAAACTTCCCCCACCAATAAAAATCACCGGTCTATTATCAGTTATTCCCAACTTTCTTCTCGATTCTTTTCTATCATACTTCTTATACATCTCTGGCCTTACCCACCACCCAGTTTTAAAAACTCCATTTTGTTTAATTCCACATTTCAAAGCCTCCTTCTCCCCTACCTCATCATAAACTAAGTTTAAATCACAACCATTAACTATGGTTAAGGGATGAATTGTCCAAGGATCAGCTACCACTGTCCATAATTTAAATTTTTTATTGTCTTTTTTTACCCAATCAACCAAACTATGAGAATGAAAATAAAAAGTCGATATCACCAAATCTGGATTAAATTTCTCAACTTCTTTTTTTAACCTAGGTAAATTAATAAATGATATTTTATGTATCAAATCTTTAGCAAATTTTTTGTCAAAAACTTTATAAGCCCATCTATTGGAAATAGGTAAATAACGATAAGCAAAAGTATAAAGTTCATCTCCAAAACCAGCTTCCGCTTTAACCTCCGCATATCGAACCTCATAATCATCCTCTTTAGTCTTATTTTCTTGAATGTAATTATAGATAGCCTTGGCTATTGATCTGTGACCCCAAGGCATATGGTCAGTCACCACTAAAATCTTTTTATTTGCCATGTCTCTATTTTACCCTAATTTTATTCTTTTACCTCTACCATTTCCCTTATTAAGACTTTTATAATTTGAAGTTAAACTATGACAATTTGGGCACAATAATCTTAAATTATTTATTTTATTATTTTTATAATTCCCATCAATATGATCAACTTCTAGAGGTATTTTGCCTGTTGTATTGTTTAATTCTCCCCAACCACATAAAACACATTTATTGTTAAATTTCCTAAATAAATATTTTCTAATAAAAGGTTTAGATAAACCATTTGTATTTAATGGATTTATTGTTCCAGCTAGCCATTTTTCAATATTTTTATTAAATTCAAATTCTTTTTGACATTTATTAGAACAATACTTGTGATAACTATTTCTTGATGAATTATGTTCAATTCCACAATTCATACACCTTATTAAGTAATTTTTCATACAATACATTATATATACTTCCATATTATAATTCCACCATGTTTTGGTATAATCTCATTACTTATTTGCCCTTCTAGCTCAATGGTAGAGCAGCGGTTTTGTAAACCGTCGACGCAAGTTCGATTCTCGCGAAGGGCTCATTTTATCGATATTTTTGATAAAATACCAAGATAACTGCCCGGATAGCTCAGTTGGTAGAGCATCCCCTTGGTAAGGGGAAGGTCATGAATTCGAGTTTCATTCCGGGCTCAATAGTTTAAGGAGGGGTGCTCCGAATGGTAAGGAACTTGTTTTGAAAACAAGCGTCAGCAATGACATGTAGGTTCGACTCCTATCCCCTCCGCATGAATAATAATATTTTTGCTCTAACTGGCAATATGGGCTGTGGCAAAAGTGTCATCGCCCAATTTTTACAAAAAAATCACCCAGATATTTATCTCTTCAACTGTGACCAAATTGCCAAAGACTTAATTTTTGATCCTAAAAACACTAAAAAAGTTCAAAATATTCTAGATATTAAAAGTATTGATAAACAAGAAATTGCCAAAATTATTTTTAATAACTCAGAAAAAAAACAAGCCTTAGAAAACTTCATCCATCCCCTGGTTTGGCAACAATTAGAAGAGGTAATTAAAAAACAAAATAAAAACACTATCTTTATAGTCGAATCAGCCATTCTCTATGAAATTGGCAAAGATAAAGACATTAATAATGTTATTTTAGCCACTTGTGATTATCAAGAACAAAAAAATCGCATCAAAAATAGAGACAATTTATCTGATAAAGAAATAGAAAAAAGATTGAAAGATCAACTACCAACCAAATTAAAAGAATCCAAAAGTTCAATCATAATCAATACCAACTGTTCCCTAAAAGAATTAGAAATAAAAACTGAAAAACTTTATTCATACATCAAAAATCAAGAAAAGCACAAATTAATTTTGTAATTATTTTCTATATTTCTTTTTAATTTCTTCAAAAACTGACTCTGGCACATATTTTTTAACCACTTCTTCCCAACCATCTGGCCCCACTAAACTTTTTACCAAACTAGAACTTACTTCACATAAATCTCTAGGTGGCATCAAAACCACTGTGGTAATTTCTGAATTAATATCTCGATTAACATTATTCATGGCTTGTTCAAAGTTAAAATCAACCGAATTTCTAATTCCCCTAACAATATAATCAGCTCCTAATTTTTGAGCATAATTAACTAAAAATTCTTCATCAACTTGATTAACTTCAACATTAGGACAATCAGCCACTAAATCTTTAATCATAGCCAATCTTTCTTCAACACTAAAAGTGTATTCCTTGTCTGGATTAACCCCCACTGCCACTACCAATTTATCAAACATTTGACAACCTTCTTTAATCATCCACAAATGACCATTGGTTGGTGGATCAAAACTACCTGCATAAATAGCCTTTTTTTGTCTAATCATGTTTATATCAAAGGTATAACATCAGAAATATCTTGCTGATCAGGATAAAGTTTATCTAATTTTTCAAAATCCTCTTTTTCCATTTTAAAGTCCAATGCACCTAAATTTTCTTTTAAATGATCCATATTTCTCATCTTAGATAAAGTAACCACATTTTTTTGATAAATTAACCAGTTTATTCCAATTTGAGCCTGAGTTTTATTATATTTTTGACACATTTCATCTATTAAATCATTTTTATCTTGAAGCATTAATCCTTTTCCAAATGGTCGCCAAGCAACCAAAAACACATCATTTTTTTGACAATAATCTAATAATCCATTTCTTTCTGGTTCTCTAAATCTTAAATTAAAATGAACTTGATTGGCCACAATTTTATTACTTGTACAGTTTTGAGCTTCAATTAATCTTTCTTTATTGAAATTGCTTACTCCAATATTACGAATCAATCCTTCTTTTTTCAAAAAATCCATAGCTCTCATTGTCTCTTCAATTGGAATTTCTGGGTTTGGCCGATGCAATAAATACAAATCTAAATAATCTGTTTTTAATCTTTTTAAACTATTCCTAGCCGAATTTATCAAATCATTGTAACTTAAATTTTTAACCTGAGCTTTGGAAACTAAAAACAAATCTTCTCTTTTATAGCCAGAAATTGCTTCTCCAACTAATTCCTCCGAATGACCATCAGCATATATTTCAGCCGTATCAATATGAATAATGCCACTATCAATTGCGTTTTTAATTCCTTCTATATCAGCTTTGTCATCATTATTAACATCTCTTTCAGTTGTTCCACCCATTAGCCATGTTCCAAAACCAAAAACTGGCATTGAAAATCCACACTCTAAAGTTTTTACTGGAATTTTTGTTTTCATAAGCTGATTATACCTTAATAAACATTTTTATTAATTCTATAAAAAATGGTAAAATATAAATAGATAAGTGCTAATTCTAAAGTTATAAGTTAAAAAGTTTATGAATATAGAAATAAACGGTGTTAACTTAAAAGTTTCTGCAACGGTAAAGGCTATTGTCGAAAATAATCTCGCCAAAAAACTCGACCAGCTTTTAATTCGTTTTGAAAAAGAATTCAAAACTGGATTCCTTCACTTAGAGAAAGATAAATATAAATGTTTTAAAGCCAAATTTGATATTGCCCTGCCCGGTCAAGATGGTCATCTTTTTGCCAAGTCAGAACATATTGAACTAATTTCAGCCATAGTTGACCTTCGAGAACAATTAGAAAAACAAATTAAAAAATACAAACAAAACAAGGTAAATTATAGTCTTGGCTAAATTCAATAAACTTGATAAACTAACTCCATGGCTACCAAATCTAAAAAAACACCTCGTATTTTAATCGCCCTTGTCTGTTCAGTTTGTGGCGCTCAAAATTACTTAACTGAAAAAAATAAAACTAACACTCCTGACAAATTAAAGTTTGTCAAATATTGTCGTTGGTGCAAAAAAAGAACTGAGCACAAAGAATCTGCTAAACTTAAGTAATATGAGCAAATCATCTAAAAAACCACTGACCGATAATCGATCAACGATTATTAAAGGTTTCGCTAAACCAGAAGTACCAAACTTCCCTGGTAATAAAGCTGCTCCTAATTTCAAACCAGGACCAAGATTCCAAAGCATCAATCGCGGCCGTCGTTAAAGTCTCTTTTGGATTTCTTTATCTAATAAATAGAGTTTTTGCACTCCATTTTCCAATTTAAAATAGTGGAACACATAGCCCACTAACATGATTGTTACCAAAGCCAATACTCCCATCAACATCATCACTTGCCAAATAAGGATCACTGTTATAAAAAAACAAAACAATATTCCAAAAGTCAAAGTCACTAATAAATGAATCAATCTTTCGTGTTGTAAAAAACCAATCTGAACCCGGTGATCAGCTAAAACCACATGCCAATCAGTTTTTTTATCATCATCTTTCAATTTCTTTTCAATTTCCTGAGTATATTCTCTTAAATAATCAGTCATTATTTTTTATATTCCTGAACTTCATCATGAACATATTCCAAAGCAATTTCAACTTTTTTAAACATTGCTTCAGATTCCGCTCCAGCATGATATTTTCTCTCACAAACAATTCTTTTAATTCCACAATTAATTAACAACATAGCACAAACCCTACAAGGTGTCATCCTACAATAAACAGTAGCTCCATCAACCGATATTCCCAATTTAGCTGCTTGGCAAATAGCATTTTGCTCAGCATGAACAGTTCGAACACAATGTTCAGAAATTGTTCCATCTTCATTAACCATTTTTTTAAATTGATGTCCAGATTCATCACAGTGAGGTAGTCCTTTTGGTGAACCAACATATCCAGTTACTAAAATTTGTTTATCTCGAACAATCACACATCCACTTTTACCCCGATCACAAGTAGCTCTCTTGGAAATGGCTTCCATCACTTCCATAAAATACTCATCCCAACTTGGTCTTTTATCTATTTTTTTCATACCCTATTTTAACCAATTTATAACAATTTTATAAGCCTCCTTTTTTAAGGGAGGTGGTCCCGCAGTCGCGGGACCGGAGGGTTTAATTCATTATTTTTAATACATTTCTTAATTTAGAATTTAGTTCTTCAATTGTTCCATTATTTTCAATCATAAAATCAGCCATTTCAATACATTTTTTCAAATTTTGTTTATTAGGATCTGTTGATTCCATTTCTCTTTCTTCATCAGCCAGAAATTTTTCAAAAGAAATATTATCAGTACTATCTGATCTTTTAACAACTCTTTGGTATCTAATTTTTGGATCAGCATCTACTGCTAATAAAATGAAATTACCTTTACTTTTTAATGATTCTATCTCCCCTACTGTTCTCAAACTTTCAATTACACAATTTTGACCAGATTCTAAAGCTCTTTTAAAAAGCTCATCAGCAATAAAACTTGGACTATTATTTTTCTCTCTTAAATCATTACCTACCAAAACCATATTATCTCGATTATTTTCAAGTCCCCTTTTTTCCATTTCTTCAATCAAAAAAGTTCTAGCTGAAAAATGTTTAAATCCTTTATTCTTCACTAAATACTCCACAATTGTTCCCTTACCTGCTCCTAGTGTTCCAGTGATTCCAATTATTATCATTTCAACTAATTTACCATTTTACTAACCCCAAGACAATCAATAAATCATATGATATTATCATAAGGGTTACTAAAAAATATTCTTTTTTTTAGCCTTTTTCCCCACCTATTATTAGTTATTTTTAACATGCAAACAATCGAAAAAGCTACCGTTGTTGTTAATAATGAAACACAAATACCAAATCCTTCTTATTTCCAACTACTCGACCAAGTCTTTATTGGTCTATCAGAACATTATCAAAGCAAACAAAGAACTCAAAATGAAAAATTTACCAAATCAGTAGAAACACAATCTAAAATTTTAGAAGAATTCTGGAATAAAGAATCAGAAAGACTTGAACCTTTTAAAAGAATTAATTTAGACGAAATATCAATAAATGAAACAGACAGAACAATTATCAAAAAAAATGAACCAATACGAACAGAGAATAATTATGGTTATATTTTAACTAACTTTAATCAAAATGGTGAATTAGAAAATATTCATTTAGAAACTACAAGTAAACCAGATACTAGGGACGAAGATCATCTTGTTTATAATTTTAGATTTGATAAAAATCAAATCACATATGCCGAAAAAAAAATAATTAAATTTAACCCAAAATCAATGATGCCTCAACTTGGAAATATAACTCAGATTATCTTTTAATAAATCATAACAATTTTATTATCTTTACTAGCTTCACTTACCTGTCTAAATCCAAATTTAGAATATAAAGCCTTGGCTGCTAAATTATCATCTGATGTTGCCAACCAAATTCCTTTATTTTTAATACATTCTTTCATAAAATCAATTGCTAAACCCTTTCCTCTAGCTTCACCATAAATTCTAATTGCAAAACTAAATTTATATTTAGATTTATCTATTTTTTCCTTCCATTGGGCCTCCGGAATTTCTTTTGGACCGAACCAAATAATTCCCAACAAATCACCATTCTCATTAGTCAAATTAAAAATTTCTTTACCCCCTTTCCTCCATTCATCAAAAGCTTCTCTGCTTTTAAATCTTTCTCTATCTGATGTAAATTTTGCCACCAATTCATCAGTCAAAGAATATTCAACCAACTGATCTATTTGTTTATCTGTAATTCCTTTTTTAATTTCAAAATCCATAGTTAATTATATCTACTTTATTGATTCTGATGTTATTTCATAACAACCAATATATTTTCCATTACCATCTGGTTCAAACGGTTCAATTAATTTAGCAATTCCCTTTCTAGCCAAAGCCTCCCAGATATGTTTTGATCCATTTGTGTGAGACCAATCATGAGTTTCAAAAGAGTTCCCTTCAATTAAAGACTTTTCGATTGCCATTATATGTGCCGACAATCCAAAACCTCTACCTTGGTATTCATTTTCAACATTAACTTGATTTATCCAAGATACTTTATTAATTTTATCTGTACTAATTGACATATTTCCAATTATTTGATCATCATTAACTAAATGATATTTTTTAACTACAAAAGTACCTTTACTGGGAATACTCTCTGGTAAATCTATTAATTTAACACTTGGCAAAATACTTTTTGGGTCAACTTTTTCACGAATTGACATAACATTTCCAATATTTATCTCTCCACCTTCCATAAATTAGTGTAGCAGAAATTATTTTCTATTCAAAAACAAATAAAGGCTTAGTGTAAAATTAGAAATAACATGAATAATAAAAATGAAAGTATAAAAGGGACTATTAGTTTACTTCTAGCAGGTTTAATATTTGCCTCTTATGGGCTTTTTGCTCGTCTTATTGCCAACGATTTTGCCACAGCTTATCAAACCTGGACCAGAGGGGCAATTTCAGTTTTAATATTAGCAATTGTTGGTTTAGTTGTTCATTCTTTTAAAAAAATTCAAAAAAAAGATATTAAATGGTTTATTATTTATACTCTCGGTGGTGCCTTAGTTATTGTTCCTTTTATATTAGCCGTAGTAAATGTTCCACTAGGAACAGCTCTTTTTTTGTTTTATTCAGTTAACACTATATTCTGTTTCATTTATGGAAAATTGTTTTTCAAAGAAAAACTTAATACTACTAAAATAATCTCTATCTCTTTAGCTTTAATTGGTATGATATTTCTCTATTATGGCAGCATGGGTTTATCCAAACCAATCTTTATTTTCTATGCCATTTTAAGTGGATTTTTCTATAGTCTTTATTCCTCATTCAATAAAAAACTGAGTAATAATTATTCTGTTGTTCAAATCGCTTTCTCCAATCAATTAATGGTTATGATTTTAAATCTAATTCTATTTATTTTTCTAAAAGAAAAAGCCAACACAAATTTCATCAGTATTTCTTGGGCCTTAAATCTACTTTTTGCTTTATTCTTAACTTCTACCACCATGTTAATAGTCTATGGTTTTAAAAGAGTTGAGATCCAAAAAGGCAGTCTTACTCTTTTATCAGAATTAGTTTTTGTT
Source organism: uncultured Gammaproteobacteria bacterium (assembly GCA_964408995.1). GTDB lineage: Bacteria > Patescibacteriota > Microgenomatia > UBA12405 > UBA12405 > WARW01. The sequence continues at coordinate 24,191 of CAYPBP010000011.1, forward strand.
TTACTTCTTGGTTTTCTGTTTTATAAAGAAATCCCCACCCCAACATCAGCCCTTGGAAGCCTTTTAATTACCACCGCTTTAATCTTACCTAATCTCAAAATTTATTCCTTATTCAAAAACTAATTATCTTTGTGTTCGATACCATCTAATTTCTCTATACTTAATTTTTGCCCTTCTTTATTTAAAATCATATATCCACAATCAGCAATCTCAATAACTCCACTATTTTTCATAATGTCTCTAAAAACAGCCCAAATAGGTCCACCATGTGTAACAATACCAATTGTTGAATAACCTGCAACATTTATAACTTCCATAAATGCTTTCTTTATTCTTTTGACAAAGTCTTCTTGAGATTCTGCTCCTTGTATTTGATTTCTATAATCCTTAACTTCTTCAACTAATTTTGGATATTTTATTTTTGCTTCATTTTTAGTCATGCCAGACAAAATCCCATTTTTATTTCTCTCTCTTAAATCTTCAATTGTTTTCATCTCACAACCAATCTTTTCTTTTAAAACTTTTGCTGTTTGTTGCGCTCGTATCATCGGACTACAAAAAAGAATCTCTATCCCCGAATCACTTATCTCATTAGCAAGTTCTTAAACCTGAGTTTTACCTTTGTCCGACAATTCATCATCATAAGCTCCACTATATCTATCTTCAACATCACCAGTTGTCTGTCCATGTCTAATAAGATAAATTTTCATTGTAAATTATTGTATCAAAACTTTTGTAAATGCAGGCCCATGAGGATTCGAACCTCAAATAGCAGTTTTGGAGACTGCGGTGATAACCGTTT
>CAYPBP010000012.1:0-24055 GCA_964408995.1 uncultured Gammaproteobacteria bacterium
TTCATTTCAAGTCTCCCTGTCAAGGGAGGTGCCCCGCAGGGGCGGAGGGTTTTAACTAAAAAATATTCCCATCTTTTCCGCAGGACAGAGGGGTTTTTATACGTTATAATACACTCATGCAAAAAATCATTAATTTTTTAAGTGAAGTTGTAGCTGAATTCAAAAATATTACTTGGCCTAAAAAAGATACTTTAATTCAGCTCACAATTGTGGTAATATCAATCTCAATTATTATCTCCCTAATTTTGGGTGGTTTTGATTACCTTTTTACTAATTCTTTTGCTTTTATAAGTAAAATCAGTAAATAAATTTTATGCCAAAAACTGCTGCAGCAACTATAAAAAAAGAGTTTCTTTTCAAACTCTCAACTTGTGAACCTACTATTGACGCCGCTTGGTATGTCGTCAACACTTATTCTGGTCATGAATACAAAGCTATTGAAGCTTTAAAAACCAGAATTAAAACCATGGGTCTAGAAGATAAAATCTTTCAAGCCATTGTGCCTATTCAAAGTAAAATGATCATTAGAAGAGGTCAAAAAGTTAAATCTCAAGAAAAAACCTTCCCAGGTTATGTTTTAATCCAAATGGTTTTAACTGATGATTCTTGGGTTACTGTTCGAACTACCCAAGGTGTCACTGGTTTTATCGGCATTGGTAACACTCCATCCCCTATTTCCAAAAAAGAAGTTGACCAAATTCTTCAAACTACCGAAGAAGACAAACCTAAATATCAAGCTCCATTTGCTCTTGGCGACATTGTCAAAATCATCAATGGACCTTTTGCTGATTTTATCGGCACCATTGAATCAATTGATCAAGAAAAAGGCAAAATTAGAGTTTTGATTTCCATTTTCGAACGAGAAACTCCAGTCGAGCTCGACTTTTTACAGGTTTCCAAAGAAATATAACTTTACTATTCACTAATTAACTAATTTACTAATCAACTAAATATGGCTAAAAAAATTAAAACAATTGTCAAACTTACCATTCCTGCCGGTTCTGCTAATCCAGCCCCTCCAGTTGGTACTGCTCTTGGGCCTCATGGTATTAAAATCATGGATTTCTGTAATGAATTCAATGAAAAAACCAAAGAAATGAGAGGTTCTCTTATTCCATCAGTTATCACTATCTACGACGATCGATCTTTTGATTTCATTATCAAAAAACCACCTGTTACCGATATGATTAAAAAAATAACCGGTGTTACTAAAGGTGCTGCTACTACTGGTAAAGAAAAAGTTGGTAAATTAACCATGGCTCAAGTCGAAGAAATCGCTAATGCCAAAATCGTTGATTTAAATACTAAAGATATAGAAGCTGCTAAAAGATCAGTTATGGGCACCGCCAAATCTATGGGTATCGAAATTGTTGAATAATAAAATCATTATGAAAAAACCAGAATTATCACCAGAATTAGTAACAACTAATCCACATCTTACTTTTTTAGATATGGGTAGAGGATTTAGAAGTTCTTGTGATTTAATACCACCAACAATAAATAATAGATTTGCTTCTTGTCCAATAATATCCCATGAAGATAAGGTAGTTGCATCTAAAAATGAAAATGGTTGGATCATTAAAGGTATCAAAGCACCAATAATCTCTTGTGCTGAATGTCCAGTCGCTAGAGAAAATGTTTAAAAAATAAATTAATTATTAATTAAAATAAAAAATTATGAGCAAAACCTCACAAGAAAATAAGGCCAAAAAAGCTGAACAAAAACTTGCTGTGGAAGTTCAATCAGAAGATGTTGAACAAAAGGCCGTAACTGAAGAAACTGAAGTAACCGAAAAAGTTACCGAAACTCCAGAAACTCCACAGGAAGAAGTTAGTACCGTTCAAAAAGTCGCCAAAAAGCGATCTAAAAATTACTTAGCTGCTAAAGCTAAAGTTGATGTTACTAAATATTATTCCCTCAAAGAGGCTGTAAAACTAGTCAAAGAAACTTCTCTTTCTAAATTTGAAGGTAAAGTTGAAGCCCATGTCACCATTTTTGATATTGGTAATGTTGGTGAAATCACCTTCCCTCATCTTGAAACTGCCAGTAAAAAAGTTGTTATCTTAAATGACACCATTTTAGCTGAATTAAAAGAAGGCAATATCAATTTTGATATTTTAATTGCTACTCCTTCAACCATGCCTAAACTATTACCTTTAGCTAAAATTTTGGGACCAAAAGGTTTAATGCCAAACCCCAAAAATGGCACTTTAACTGAAAAACCAGAAGATTCTCTTAAAAAACTTTCAGTTGCTAAAACTATTTTAAAAACTGAAAAAAAAGCTCCTGTGGTTCACATTATCGTTGGTAAAGTTTCTCAAAAAGAAGAGGAAATAATTGCTAATGTTGAAGAATTAATCAAAACTATTAAGATTAATAAAATCAAAAAATTAGCTCTTTGTGCCACCATCGGCCCTTGTGTCAAAGTTAAAGTAGCTTAAATCTCTTATCGATATCTAAAACCCGCCATTGGCGGGTTTTTTATTTTAAAGAAAGTTTAAAACAAAGATAAAATAATCCAGCTACGACTAAAAAGAAAATATGAAGAAATACTTCTGTCAAAAAAGGAATTCTATGTAAACTCCTTCTATCAAGCAATAAAAACCAGTACAAAACTAACCAAGCAATTAAAGCTAATAAAGAATAAATCATTAATTAATAATATCACTCAAACTAATGTCAAAAAAATAATTTATATTTTTATATTATTAAACTTATCCTCTATAATAAATTAATGATTGGAATTTTTACCTTATCCGAACTCATTTTATATTTTATAATTTACTCTTTTTTTGGTTGGGTTCTAGAAATCCTCTACGTTAGCTATCATTCTAAAAAATTAGTCAATCGTGGCTTTCTTTTTGGTCCATTTTTACCAATTTATGGTTTTGGTGTCCTTCTCTTTTTAATTCTGCTTCAACCAATTTACAATTATCCCCTTCTTTTCTTTGTTGGCGCCATCATTATTACTTCCTCACTTGAATATTTAACCGGCTTTATTTTTGAAAAATTTTTTAAAACTACTCTATGGGATTACTCTAAGGAAGATTACAACCTCCATGGCCGAATTTGTTTAAGAATTTCCATTTATTGGGGCTTTTTAAGCACCTTCTTTTTCTATTTTATTCAACCCAATATTTCTCAATTTGTTTCATTTATTCTTTCCAAAAGCTCTATTTATCTCCCAGCCATTATTTTTCTATATTTCATAATCGACTTTATTGTTACCCTGATATCCTTTTTTGGGCTAAAGAAAATAGTTAAAAGTATAGAATCACTTAAAGAAAAATATCTAGATGATTTAGAAAACTTTAATAAAGAACAAAAGATAGTTTATGCTAACTTCAAAAAGAGCCATCGTCGTCTTTTTAAGGCTTTTCCAAAGATAAAACTGGTAAAATAATTTTTATAAAGCTGAATTAATTATTTTATCCAAAAGTTCTGAATAACTTATTCCAATTGCCATAGCCTCTTTTGGCAATAATGATTTTGATGTCATCCCTGGAATAATATTAATTTCCAAAACATAAACTTCATTATCTTTAATAATAAAATCCAGTCTAGCCATACCTTTACATTTTAATAATTTAAAAATCTTTTTCGATATTTTAAAAATTTTTTGACTTATTTCATTAGAAACTCTCGCCGGTACAATTTCCTGACATATTTCTTCATTATATTTTGATTTATAGTCAAAAAAACCATTTTTAGGACAAATTTCAACCAAAGGTAAAGCTAATAATTTATTATTATCTTCAATTACACTACAAGACACTTCTATCCCTTTTATATATTCTTCAATTAAAATTTCTTGATCATACTTAAAAGCCAAATTTATTGCTTTCTGTAAATTTGTCTTCGATTTAACTATTGATATACCAATACTTGAACCTCCTAAAACTGGTTTCACCACCACAGGCCATCCTAAATCTTTTAAGTCAAAAAAATTTATTTTTTTATCTCTCAAAAAAATAGCTTTAGGATTTTTAATGTTTTCTTTATTAACTAAAAACTTAAAAAACATTTTATTCATTCCTAAAACCGATGCTGCTACACCTGAACAAGTATATTTTTGGCCCATTGATTCTAATAAACTTTGAACTGTTCCATCTTCACCATATTTACCATGCAAAGCAATAAAAATTAAATCTGGTTTTATTTCATCTATCCAACTACAATCCCCATTAAAATCAACTGGAATTACTTCATATTTTTTCTTATCTAAATTTTTAACTACTTCATTACCAGATATTAAAGACACTTCTCTTTCACTACTAATTCCACCCATTAATACAACCACTTTTAATTTTTTCATAATAAATTATATCAAAGACTAATCAAGTTGTAAACTTAAAAAGTATACCTAAATATTGACTTGTAAACTAAATATGTTAAAATAAATTATGGCTGAATATAAAACTCTAAACGAAATCAATATTGATTCAAGCTCTCTGGTCAATAATTACAATTACTTTCAAAAAATTAATCCCAACTGTTATATTTGCCCTGTTTTAAAATCTAATGCTTATGGTCATGGATTAATTCAAGTTGCTCAAATTATTGATAAACAATTGAAAAATGTCCCCTATATAATGGTTGATTCACTTTATGAAGCTTACGAACTTCAAAAACAAAATATAAAAACTTCAATTATGATCATGGGTTACACAGATCCCCAAAACTACCAAATTTGGAAAAAACTTCCTTTCACTTTTACTGTCTATGATATTGCTTCCTTGGAGGCATTAAACAAATATCAACCAAATGCTAAAATCCATATCAAACTAGATACTGGTATGTGTCGTCTTGGTATACAAAAAAAAGATATTCTCGAATTTATAAAAACTCTCAAAAAACATCCTTATCTCAAAATCGAAGGCATTTATTCTCATCTTTCTCAAGTCAATAATCCCCAAAAAGCAACCTTCACCAACAACCAAATAAAACTTTTTAAAGAAATGGTTTCTATTTTTGAAAAAGCCGGTTTCTCTTTTAAATATAAACATATTTGTGCTACTGCTGGTGCTTCGGTCATTCAAGATTCGTATTTCAATCTTATTCGTTTAGGATTGGGCTTCTACGGATATTCCCCTTTTGGTACTCATACAAAAGAGGCTAGAACTCAAAAATTATTTCTAAAACCAGCTCTTAGTTTTACTTCCCGACTAGCTCTTATTAAACAAATAAAAACCGGTTCTCAAGTTAGTTATGGCAACAGTTATACCGCCAAACAAGATGAACTTATCGGCATTATCACTGCTGGTTATTACGAAGGTATACCTTATGAACTAAGTAATCATGCCTCTTTTTTACTTGAAAATATAAAATGTCCTATTGCTGGCAATATTAATATGAACATGACTATTATAAAAATTCCAAGAACCATAAATGCTAAAATTGGTGACCAAGTTACTATTATTTCATCAAATATCAACGATCCCTGCTCTGCTTACAAATTGTGTAGCATATTAAATATACCTATTTATGTTCTACTTTGTTCACTACATTCATCAATTAGAAGAAAAATCATATGAAAAAAAATATTTCCAATTTAATATTAAAATATCTTAAATTTTTTGCCAAAGTTCAACTTTCTAAAATTAGACTAATTCAAAAATTAAAAAAGAGACAGTTAGATATAGTTGGTATCACTGGTTCTGCTGGTAAAAGTTCCACTCTCTTTGCCTGTCAGGCTATTCTTTCTTCTCATTTCAAAGTTAAAACTAATGATGGTTACAATTCTGAGTCTGGTCTTCCATTAAGCATTATTGGTCTTAAAATAAGTAACTATAGTGTCTTTTCATGGCTAAAAATAATTTTTCTTTGTCCTATTAAATTATTAATAAATTGGAAATCATATGACATTTTAATTCTAGAAATGGGAGTTGATTCACCAAATTGGCCTAAAAACATGGGTTATCTTCTTTCTGTTATACAACCAAACATTGGTATATTCCTAAATGTTAGTTCTGTTCACGTTGCTAACTTTAAATCTATTGACCAAATTGCTCAAGAAAAAGCCAAATTAATTAATTCAGTTAAAACTGCCATAATTAATAGTCAAGATAAATTAGTTAAAAAATACACTCAAAATAAAAATATAATAGCTTTTACCCCTACTAAAATTAAATTTGAGCAATTTTATTTACCCGATATTTATCAATTTAGTTTTGGCGCTGCTCTTAGTCTTGCCCAACTTTTTAATATCAATTATAAAGAAGCTGTTACAAATCTTCAAAAAAACCTTATTTTGCCCCCATCTCGTTCATCGATTTTAGAAGGAATTAAAAATACTACCATTATTGATAGTTCTTACAATTCTTCCCCTATCGCTTGTCAAGAACTTCTTAAATTCTTAAACAGTTTTAAAACTAAAAAAATTGCAGTTCTTGGAGATATGCGGGAATTAGGAAAATCAGCCAAAGATGAACATCAAAAAATTTATGAACTAGCTATTAAATCAGCTGATTTAATTATTAGTGTTGGCTCAGAAACACAAAAATACTTTGGAAACAAATCTCAAAAATTTAACAATTGGTGGCAAGCAGCTGATTATTTAAAAGAACAAATAACAGGTAATGAAACTATCTTAATCAAAGGCTCTCAAAATACTATTTTTTTAGAAGAACTAGTTAAATCAATCTTAAAAAATCCATCTGATTCAAAAAAAATTTGCCGCCAATCTAAATATTGGTTAAAAACAAAAAACCAGTTCAAAGCCAAAATCAGCCTTTAAATTCTTTGTCTTTCTTCATTTCTCTTTCAATTAAGTTTCGTAAAAATACAGATCGTGGCAACATTTTCTTTTGTGACACCCAATCTAAATAACTCAATATTTTTGAATTAACAAAAAAATTAAATCTCACATCAATTAAAGCGCTAGCCTTTTTCAAGGCTTTTTCAACCACTTCTTCAACATCTGTTTCACAATATTCGCAAATCACTAATTTTTGATCATCAATACCTTTAATAAAATTTGGAATATATTCTTTTTTATGTAAAACAATCACTGGTTTGTTCATTTCCAAAGCTTTACTAATCAAATAACCCATCGACATACTATGACCAGAAACTTCCATAACTACAATATCCGCTTTTTTAACCGAAGTTACCGATTCCAAATAATTACCTTTTTTAACTTTAAGTGGAGCTCCACTTAAATCTTTTACTCCTCTTTTAATCCATTTCATCACCACATCACTAACCATTTTATGATCAGCATTCAAAAAATTGTATATTTTTGAATATAACTTTGGATTAGCTCCTACTAGTCTTGAAGATGCGATGAAATATATTTTCATAAATTATATAGAAAAATTATAATTATTAGCTATAGGTTAGTATAACTTAAAACAATTCTTTAATAAATCATCAAAAATAACTAAATTAATATCTTTTTTACTTAAAAAAACATGTTATAATACCCCATCAACCGAAGACAGTAGGCACAAAAATAAGTCCCACCGAGGTCAAAACAATTAATTTGTATTGATAACCCTCGCATCTTCGGCGAGGTTTTTTATTTAAAAAAATATGACTACTACACAAAAAATAAATCAAGTTGAAGACGTTGTTAAAAAAATCAGCGAAGCTAAATCTGCTGCTTTAATCCAATATCAAGGTTTAAATGCTGCCGACACCACTGATTTAAGAGCTAGTGTCAAAAACACTGGTGGTTCAATCGAAGTTGTTAAAAACTCATTAATTATGAGGGCCTTAGAAAAATTAGGTATCAAATTACCCGAAATTTTAACTGGCCCAACCGCCATTGCTTATTGTAATGAAGATGAAATCGCTCCTTTAAAAGAAATCGATAAAGTCAATAAAGCTAAAGATAAAACCACTTTCAAATATGGTATTTACGATAAAAAGCTTTTATCAACAGATGAACTTAAAGCCTTCTTAACTTTACCTTCAAAAAGTGCTCTTCTTTCTCAATTAGTTGGCGCTTTAGTCAATCCTCTCCAAAGATTAGCTTATGCTCTTCGTTTTAACCAAACTCAATTGGTTTTAACCCTTAAAGCTATTTCTGAAAAACAAAAATAATTTATTATTTATTAATTAAAAATTAAAAAAAATATGTCAGAAACAAAAATAGATGCAAAATTGCAAAAAATCATCGATTCTGTTGCAGAATTGTCTGTACTTGAGCTTTCAGAATTAGTTAAAGCTCTTGAAGAAAAATTCGATGTCAAGGCCGTCGCCGTGTCTCCTGCTGCCGCTGCTGGTGCTCCTGCCGCCGCTGGTGGTGAAAGTGCTGCTCCTGCCGAGGAAAAGAGTGAATTTGACGTCATCATCACTTCCGCTGGTGCCAACAAAATTGCTGTCATCAAAGCTGTCCGAGAATTCAAACCAGAACTTGGCTTAAAAGAAGCTAAAGATATGGTTGATGCCTGTCCAGCTGAAGTTGGAACTATGAAAAAAGACGCTGCTAATGATGCTAAAGCAAAATTAGAAGCTGCTGGTGCTCAAGTCGAACTTAAATAATTAATTATTTAAGTGAAGATCCCGCAACTGCGGGATTGACTCATTAAACTTTAAACCCCTCCTTTCGGAGGGGTTTTTGATTAATCTATAATAATATTAAAATCGCGCCACTGCGGTAGATTTTTGATATTAAAAATGATATAGTATGAAACATATGAAAGAAACACTAAATAAACCAAATCCAACTAATATCTTAACCTCAGACGAACTTTTTAAAAGATCAGAAGGTGCACAAAATGTTTACCGTATAGGCAAAGACGAACCATTAATTCCCATCCCTTGTGCAATTGTAAAAATTAGAGAAGATCATGATTTTTTAGGAGCTAGTTTTGAGGATATTAAAAAATACATAATTGAAAATCCAAGTGATCCTAATTTACCTCAAGTAATAGAAGAATTAAAACATGGTTCATTAGATGAATATACTGACTACAGTGAAAATCACGACTTTTATGCTAAAGATGAACGTCAAAGAGTAGATTCTTTTTTGGAATCAATTTTTAAATAAATTGATTATTGAATTTAAAATTTAAACCCCTCCTCTCCGAGGGGTTTTTGATTAATCTATAATCGTATTAAAAAAACCAAACTAAACTTATTTCTTATTAGGAGAAGTCAGCATGGATACTACCACTGTCCAATTTGCCAAACAAATATAAAGAGGATAAACAAGAAGAATAAAATTCCAAGAACCAACTGCAATCGCAGCCACTAGTCCAGCAAGTCCTCCAAAAAACCAAGTACTTATGGTTTCACTCTCTGGATCTTCATATGCTTTTAAAATCGTTAAGGATGCTCCAGTGGCATCTATAATAATTGAAATTATAAGTGCCCAAAAAGCTTCCTTAGTAAAATACCAAATAACTAATCCAATTAAAGCCACTACCAATGCTTTTATATCTCTTGATGTCAAACCACCAGTTCCGAATTTAATCGACATAACAAAAACTAAAGCCACCCCAAAAGTTTGTACACCAGTCATCCATAATGAATCTGAAGCTCCTTTAGCTAACTGAGAAAAAAATGCAATACTACCTAAAACAGTAAAAATTAACCATGAAGCTCTTTCTGGTTTTGTTGTTTTTAATAAAATATCCCGAACATAAGGAAAATAACATAAAACACTAATTAATCCCGCCAAGATACCTAATATTTGCAACATAAGCAATTATACTTCCCTCATTCTTACTTTTTCAAAGTAATTTTTTCTAAAAAACCACCCCAACCGATATCTGTATAAGTCTTTTTGCATTCATCCTCCAAAATTCCAGCCACAACTTTTGGTTCATCACTAAAAAATGGTTTGATTAAAGAAAGTCCTTTATCTTTTAAAATTTTCCATTTTGAATAACCACCCATATTTGGCGATCTAACTCCAAAAACCACTTTCTTAAAATGTAATTCTCTCATCATAAACGAACACATTGGGCAAGGCTCACAATTTGAATAAATTACACAATCGCTTAAATCTTTACTATTCAGCTTCTTTTGGGCTTTTCTCATCACCATAATCTCAGCATGGCAAGTTATATCATGATGTTTTTCGTTAGCATTAGTTGATGAAGCAATTATTTTGTCATCTTTGACAATCAAACTCCCAAAAGGTGCTTCACCTTTTTTAATCGACATTTGGGCCAACGCAATACATTTTTTAATATAATATTTATCATTTCTCATAACAATTCAGTCTTGTTTTCTTCCTTAAATTTGTCAACTATTTGACCAACCTTTCCAGTTTGATCTTTTTTGGTTATTAAAAGAGCGTCACCAGTATCAATCACCACTAAATTTTCTACCCCAATCGTAGCCACTGTCTTTCCTGCAGGCACTCTTATAAAATTATCCCCTGAATCAATGTTAATTACATTTTCCTCATAATATTGCCCATTCTCTTTTAAAAACATAGCAACGCTCTCCCAAGTGCCAAAATCAATACATTCATAAGGCAATTCCACCACCAAAGCCTCACCATTATTAAAAGCATTTTGGGTTACATCTTCAATTGGACCTTTTGGCATAGCTGCATAATTACTCACCACATCTCCACCATTAGCAATTGCCATCAAAGGTTCATACCACTCCATTTTATATTTTTTAAACATTTCCATTAACCTATTTGGAGTAATACAAGTATGATTCCAATGAGTCATAGCCAAACCACTATTAACATATTCTTCAACTTTTTCTTTTGAATCTCTCCACAAAAATTTATCTACTTCAAATACTTTTACTCCACTATCAGCCACTTGTTTCCCAGCAATCATGTAATCAATTCCCATAATGGCATATTTAGGTTTAACTCCCCCAGTTATATATTTATTCTCTTTTGTCACCAACTCACCACAAACATCAATCATTTCAAAAAACTTTTCTTCTGGCAATCGTAAAAGATCAGTTTGAATCAACATAAAAGGCTCATCTCCAAAACCTCTTTTGATTAATTGAGCTGCCGCAAATCCAGTGGCTGGACCTTGATTTCTCATTTCTGGTTCTACAAAAATATTTTCATCAACAATTTCTGGAACTAATTTTTTAGCAATCCTAGATTGAACCTCATTAGTTTGAAGATAAATATCCTTAGCTTCAAATTTCTTTCTTAATGTTTCCCAATTTATTTCAAAAAGAGATTTATTGTCAATTAAAGGCAAAAAATGTTTAGGACTTTTTTGACGACTTTCCGGCCACATTTTTGAACCAATACCACCACAGATTATTACAGGTTTCATATTTTTTTAATGAAATTATTAATATTATCTATTGTTGTATCCACAATCCTTTCAATTGCCTCTTTAGTATTAAAGGCATTATGTGGAGTAAACACCACATCATCTCTATCTCTTAGCAAATGAAAAGTTAAAATATCTTGCAATTGATCTTTGGTTGGTTTATTACTAATTACCATACTCATATTTTCTAATGTTGATTCATCCTCAGTTGTGTCCAAACCAACCCCAGCCAAAATTTTATTATTTAATGCCCAAATTAAAGCTTGAGTTTCAACTACTGCTCCCCTAGCCGTATTAATTAAATAACTTCCCTTTTTCATTAACTTAATATTATTTCTATTAATTACATGAAAAGTTTCTGGGATTGATGGCACATGCAAAGTCACAATATCTGATTCTTTTAAACATGTTTCCAAGTCAACCACTTTACAACCAATTTTTTTAGCCATTTCTACTGTTAAAAAAGGGTCCACACCTAAAACTTTCATCCCAAAAGCCTTAGCGATTTTAACCACATTTTTACCAATATTTCCCACACCAACAACCCCTAAAGTCTTTCCTTCTAGATCAATTCCAGTTAAACCTTCCGGATTAAACTGACCTTCCTCAACTGATTGATGAGACTCAACTATTCTTCGAGTAATTGCCAACATCAAAGCAAAAGTATATTCAGCCACTGTTACCGATCCATAATCTGGCACATTTACTACTTCTATTTTTCTTTTTTTACATTCATTTAAATCCACATGATCTATTCCTGTTGACCTAGATGCAATCATCTTCAAATTTGGTAATTTATCCAAACTTTGCTTATTCAAAAAAGAATACACAAAAGGGGAGATAATATCATATTTTGCCGCTAACTCTAAATCATCTTGAACCTCTTTTTCAAAAATTCCAATCCCAAAACTATCTAACTTGGCAATTTCTCTCTCAATAATTTCCCTTTCCCAGCTTTTAACTCCAAAAAATGCAATTTTATAATCCATAAACTATTTTACACTATAAAAACTACCTATCTTAAAATAAATATTTCACTATATACGCCCCGCAATGCGGGGCGTATATAAAACTAAAAAGACTTGAACGAGAGCGACCACATTCAACAGTCAAAAATATTATTACTCCCCTTCATCAAGGGGAGCTCCCCGCAACAGCGAGGTGAAGGGTTTCAAAAAGATAAATTTTCCCTTACTTTCCTTTAAGAAAAAACTATTGTAAATTTTGATTATTGACACACAAATACCCAATATGTTTTACTGATATTAGTTAATCATTATTTTGATACAAAAGGAGATACCCAATGGACTATCAAACAGATACACAAGACCAACTTGTGAAACAAAATCCAGCCGCCCCAAAAAAAATAAATGGAGTCTCCATCGACAACCTTCCAGACCTTTTAACCGTCGCCGAAGTTGCTGATTTACTCCGCGTTAGTAAATTAACCATCAAACGATGGGGTAAAAGAGGTAAATTACCAGCTATCCGTATCAACGCCCGAGGTGATCGTCGCTACCGAAAAGAAGCCGTGCTTTGGTTACTTGGTATTCAAGCCGAATAAAATTAGTCTTCCGTAACTTTTTAGTGAAGGAAACCCTGCCCTTTGGTTTTCTTATTCAGCAATTGCCTGATCAAAATCAATAATATAAAGCCTTGGTACTTTAGTAAAATCTGGAGAACCATCTTCTTTACGAAAGAAAGATAAAGAAAAATTACCAAAATGCGGATGACCATGTTCAATCTTCTGCTCTAAAAGAATATTTATTATCTTATTTTTTTGTGCTATTAATTCTTTTTCAAACAAAGAAGACCTTTTTAACCAATCACCAAGATCTAAATCTAGAACACCACTAAAAACTTCAACTAATTTATTTTCAGCATCAAAACGATAAAATTGTATCGGTTCCACTGGGACATAGTCAAAACCAGCTTTTTGCCATGCTTCATGATTTTCATATGTTTTTTGCCAAGCTAAAAAATGTTCTGGTTTTATATATCTTATAATCGATTTCTTTCTTAATAAATCATCAATAAAAACTTCTGTTCTAGAACCATCTTTTTGAAATTCTTCCAATCTACTATTTTTACTGAAATCCACATGGTCATAAAGTCTAGAAAGAGTAAGAGCATCAAATAACTTTTTAGAAACAGCATAATTAAACAATTTTTCCCTACTTGATTTTGGAGCACATTCAATCATCGAAGCAGATACTCTATGAGCTTTAGCATCATCACCATCAAAATTTTCTTTAATTATTTCTTCCACTTTTATTCGAAGTCTTCTTTTGCTTAACTTTGGAGCATAATTAATCATCAAAGCAGCTACTTCTACAAATTTAATATCTTTACTATTAAGATTTTCTTTAATTATTTCCTCTGTTTTTTTTCTTAATTCTTTTCTTTCTGATCTTTGACAAAAATAAATAGCAGAAGCGGCTTTTTCATAAAGTTCAATATTTTGACCATTTAATATTTGTCTAACCAAACCAGCTCTTTCTTCTTCTGGAACAACATAAGAAATTTTCATAACAGCTGCTTTTTTAACTAAAATAGATTCACTAGCCAAAGCTTGTCTTACTAAAGCTGTTCTCTCTGAATTTGGAACATATTTAATCATAGAAACAGTTTCTATTTGATCTTCAACATCTTCATTTTCCAATCTTTTTTTAATCACTTCAGACCTATCTTCAATAGGAAATTTTCTAACATCAAAGTTATTATCTTCAATCTTAATAACTGATTTTTCAATATCAGAATTTTGTTTATGGCAATTAACGTACCTATTAAAAGATCTTTGACTAATTGCTTCTTTTTGATTAGCAAGAGTGTACATTTCTAAAGGAATATTCAAAGCTGCTATAGAAATTTGTTCTGGTTGGTAACTATTTTTTTCCATTTCCCTATTTTAACTAATTATTTCCCAAATTAAACAATCAATACCCTACTTTTTTTTAAAACCTATTCCTACATAAAAACCTATTTTTTTTGGAAATTTATTCATCATCCAAAAATTAATTTTTTCTAATGTCTTTAACCCAAAATCAGGAAAAATTTTAAAAGCTTTTATTATCAATTTATTTCCACTTTTTTCCATTGATTTTCCAAGTATCGTTTTCTTCATTTTTAATGTACCTTTTTCCACTTCAGCATCATATTTGGTTTTAAATAATTTTGAATATAAAAAAGGCGCTAATTTCCAAAAAAAACCCTTAATTCCATCCACATTTGGCTCTGGACAACACCAAAACCAACCACCTTTTTTAAGTCTTTTTTTTGACCAAAAAAATAAATTGGCCCATTGATTATCTGGTATATGATGAATTATGCCTGACCCTAAAATATAATCAAATTTTTTAGGATTTTTAGATAAAAAATTAATTGCATCATCATTTACCATTTTTAATAAACCCTTTTTAATTTCTTTGCTGAATCTTTTTTCCATAACTATAATTGCTACTTCTGACACATCTAAGGCTAATACTTTCATTCCCATATCCAATAAATATTGAGTCAACATTCCATCTCCACAACCAATTTCCAAAACCACTCCTCTTTTGGTGACTACACTTCTAATCATTTTTTCCAAATATATATTTTTTTTCCAAAGCGAACTTCCTTTATAAAAGGAGTCATAATATTTTATTTGAACATTAATCTGCTTTTTCATAAACAAGTTACCATCAACACCCTACCCTTTGGTGTTCTTTTAATCAATCCTTTCTTCATTAAAAAAGGTTCATAGACTTCAGTTATTGTCCCCACGTCTTCCGTCAAAGCTGCTGCAATATTTTCCACTCCCACCGGCCCACCATCATATTGTTTTCTTATAATATCCAAATATTTCCTATCTGCATCAGACAATCCCATTTCATCAACTCCCAACATTTTTAATGCCTCTTTGACTTCATTTAAAGTGATTAGACCGTCGTTTTTGACTTGGGCATAATCTCGCACCCGTCTTAATAATCGATTAGCAATTCTTGGTGTTCCTCTTGATCGATTAGAAATTTCTTTGGCTGCCCCTTCTTCAATCTTAGTATGTAAAACTTCACCAGTCCTCTCAACTATTTCTTCTAATTCTCTTTCATTATAAAAATCTAGCTGTTGAACATAACCAAATCGATCTCTCATTGGCCCTGAAATTAATCCAATTCTAGTTGTTGCCCCTACAAGCGTAAACTTTTGTAAGTTAAGCCTAACTGTCTTTGCTGATGGCCCTTTACCAAGCACAATATCAAGTGCAAAATCTTCCATCGCTGAATAAAGCATTTCTTCCACTAGCTTATTTAACCGATGAATTTCATCAATAAACAAAAAATCACCTTTTTTAAGTCCAGTTAAAATTGAAGCCAAATCTCCTGCCCTAGTCAAAGCTGGACCAGAAGTCATTTTAATATTACTGCCCATTTCTTTGGACATTAAACAAGCCAAAGTTGTTTTTCCAAGTCCTGGTGGACCATAAAATAAAATATGATCCAAAGCTTCACCCCGATTTTTAGCTGCTTCCAAAAAAATCTGTAATTGTTCTTTTAATTTTTCTTGACCAATAAATTCAGCTAACCTTTGTGGTCGCAAACTTTTTTCAACTATTTTTTCATCCACTTCCACTTTTGGATTTAAAAATTCCTGATTTTCGTTATTTATTTTATTTTGTTTCATACTAAATACCATTTAGGCACCATGATAATTTTTCTTCAATTGTTTCTAATTCAACTGGCAATTTACAAACCACTTTTTCAATTTCTTTTCTATCAAAACCAAGTTGTTTCAAACTTAAAGTTAAATCATCCTCAGTCGTACTAGAATTTTCTTTAGTTAAATCCAATTCACCTAAACCACCAATTTTTGATTTCAAATCAATAATAATTCTTTGGGCTGTTTTTTTGCCAATGCCTTTAATTTTTTCAAAAAATACCACATCTGCATTTCCAATTGCCTTAACAATTTCTTCACTATTAACTTGCCCCATTATTTGAGCTCCACTCTTAGGCCCTACTCCAGACACTGAAATCAACATCTTAAACAAATTAACTTCATCAATAGTTTCAAATCCAAATAAACTAATATCGTTCTCTGAAACTGATTGATAAGTATAAATTTTGATTTTTTCACCAACCGTTCTTTTTTTTAAAAAATTCAATCCACACCAAACCAAATAACCAACATCACCAACTTCAATATCTACAAAATTATTACCTATTGTTAAAATTTCTCCTTTTAAACTCGAAATCATACTCTCATTTTACACTATCCCCAACAAAACCCAAAGACTATCTAATACCACCTAAACTATATCAAACAACTAGATTTTTGTTGGTAAACAAGTAAGTTAAAGCCACTGCCACTGCATCAGATGCATGTGATGGACTAATTGCTTTATCCAAATTCAAAAAATTTCTAATCATTATTTCCACCTGTTCTTTCTCTGCCCTCCCATAACCCACCAAAGCCATTTTAACTTGAAGTGGAGTAAATCCAGTCACTTCAATCCCATTTCTTTGACCACAAACCTTAATCACCCCAATTGCCTCAGCCACTTTTATAGCCGAACTAGCATTTTTAGCAAAAAACAAAGTTTCAATCGCCATCGCCTCAACCTTATATTTTTTAATCAATCCCTCAAGCTCGCAATAAATCTGATCTAATCTTTTAGCCGAAACTTCACTAATCTTAGTTTTCAAACATCCACATTCAACTAATTCGAATTCGCTATCATCAACGATTGATAATCGACGATCTAATATTGCCCATCCCGTATTTGCCAATCCTGGATCTATTCCTAATATCATAAATTCATTTTAACAAAGTCCCCGACTTTGCTAAAAAATAATCCACTTGATTCATAGGTAAACCAATCTTTTTAAAACGAGAAGTAATTTCTTTCTTTGAAACACCCTCATCTGACCACTTTTTAAGTGATAATTTAATGAATTCATGAAATTCATGAGGGAAAACAACCCAGCTTTCAGTAGAAAAAGCATAATAATCAGGACAAAAACAAGATCTAGGTTTAAAACAAAGAGTTGCTGTGGTCACTTCTTTAGCTCCAAGAAACTCTAAATATTCTTTTGCTTTCACCAAAGTATTACCCGAATCAGCCACATCATCAAAAAGTAAAATTCTTTCTCCATCCACCCTATCTGTTAAAGGTTGAATTATTTTTACTTCACCATTTGAATTAATACCACCAGTATAAGATTTGATTCTAGTCGAAGAGATATTTTCTATTTCTAAATAATCAACCAAAGTTCTAGACCAAGTCCAACCACCTTTAGCCAAAGCCACTAATCTATCAAACTTCTTACCCGATTTAATAATTTCTTGGGCTAACAAAAACACCATCTCACCCATCTCATCCCAAGTTGGACAAACATGGCTAACATCATCAACAATTGTCTGCTTAAAAGGTTCTTTTATCGTCATCCATTATTATATGCCGCCAACACGGCTAAATACAAGTATTAATACTATAAGATACTTATTATTTTCTCCACTTATCCACACCAACAACCCATATTTTTTTATTATTCCAAATAAACTATTTTATAAGATAAATTCTAGCTTAAAATAATTTTGAAATTACTATTTTTGAAGGCCTTGAACGTGCAACGCACATTCACCAGCCAAAAAAATATGTGATGAAAAATTATTTTAAACTTGTGATAAAAATTTAAATAAAATTGAAATTTAAGATATAATTCCTCTATGGACCTAAATAAAGTCTTTCTAGAGCTTAAAAACAACTTCCCAAACCTAGAAATTTATCAAAATCATCCACTCGCCCCATATACCACCGTCAAAATCGGCGGTCCAGCTGATATTTTCATCCAAACTAAAAATTCAGACGAATTTCTAAATATTCTAAAATTCATAAATAATTTTGAAATTCCAATTACTATTCTCGGTAACGGTTCCAATGTTTTAATCTCTGATTCTGGTATTCGCGGCATTGTTATTAAAAATGATTCATCCGAAATGGAAATTATTGATAATAATAAAGTGAAAGTTTCATCTGGAACCCAACTTTCTTCTTTAATTGAATTCACTTTAGACAAAAATCTTTTAGGTCTAGAAGAATTTGCCTACATCCCTTCCACCGTCGGTGGCGCTATTGCTGGAAATATTCACGGAACCAAAGGGCACTTTTCTGATTATATTGAATCAGTTGAAAAATATGACAATTTTATTATTTTCAGCATCCTAAAGCTAAACCAAGGTGATTCAACCCAAGCTAAACAAGAAGTTTTAGACACCATTCAAAAAAAATCCCAAGTTCAATCCATGATTTCTCTAGGTTCAGTTTTCAAAAATCCAACTGAAGAAGATTGCATTCCTATTTGGGGTCAAAAAAAATCTGCCGGTTTAATTATTGATACTGAACTTAAATTAAAAGGCAAATCTATTGGTGGTGCTCAAATTAGCCCATTACATGCGAATTTTATTGTTAATAATGGTAATGCCACCGCTAAAGACTACATAGCTCTAATCGATTTAATCCAATCACTTATGCAAGCTAAATTCGGTTTTCAGTTTGAACCTGAAATCAAATTCTTAGGAACTTTCTAGTTTTCGTTCTATTTTATTTCTAAAAATGAACTCATCAGTATTGGTTTCACCAATATAACTAGGGGTTGATAAATATTGTTGTTTCTTCTTCGATTGCTCGAAAAGATATATTTATCAACCCCAAAAAGTCTTACAAGTTTTTGAGAATTTCGGCTACCCGATCAATCAAAGCTCCAGGCTTTGAAAAATCAAGCTTGACAAACATAGATTGAAACTCAGATTGAATTTCAACATTGATTAAAATTACAATGTTTACAGAATTAGATGAATACTCGACAATTGCCCTTCCTTTTAATTTTCCAATCCACACCATGCTTAAAAATGGTGCTGTTGGCTCTGACAAATAATTTGCCGAAATAAAATTGATAAAATCGGGTGTTTTTATTGTTTCTGATATAAGCGCAGTTTTATTTTGGAGATTTAAAGCAACCACAGATACCGAAATTTGACTTTCGTCGTATTTTAATTGCCTGGTGTTTGCACCCCTCATAAATTGGGGTAAAGAGGAGAAGCTTTCCGCTTCATAGATACTATTCCCGTTTACAAATAACATTTTTTTCTCCTTTTTAATATAATATTTTTTTTGTCTACTGAAACCGACACATCGAAAATTAATCCTTTTTTGTCTATTCCTCCATTCAAAATAACCGGCTGAAAACCATTTTCTTTCCTAAACTTATTTACCTCCTTTTTTTGACCTTCCAGTGAAACATCCTTGTTTCAACTAGACTAATAACACGACACATTTAAACCTCTTTCTATTCTAATATATTTGGCCAAAGCCTTACTAAAGACCAATTTAGATCTTCAATAAGGCTAGGCCAAAATATCAACTTGTAAGATTGTTAAAGTTCTATTGTTTACACCCAATTACTCTACCGTTTTTGATAAAGATTGTTTATAAACAATAGGTCGGATTATACCAAAATATCCTTAAAAGTCAACTATTATAGGATTTATTTTGTCAATACTTTCCACACAAATTGAGGCAAAACCAACTGTCTTCTCCATCTTTTAGGTTCTTTGATCAATGAATACAACCATTCCATTCCTATTCTTCTCCACATCAAAGGTGCTCTTTTCAAGTCCCCACTATAATAATCAAAGCTTCTTCCCACTCCTATTGCCACCCCAAAATTAGCTTTATTTCGATTGTTTTTGATCCATTCTTCTTGCTTTCTCATTCCATAAGCCACAAACAAAATATCTGGTTTAAACTGATTAATTTTAGATAATACTTCATCATTTGTTATTTCTGGTTCACCAGCAGAATACTTAATACTAGATACTTTATACTTAATACTAAAATATTTGGCTGTCCTCTTAGCTCTATCTCCAAAACCACCCAAAAAGAAAACTTTGTAACCTTTTTTTGATGCTAACTGACACAAGTTTGGTATCAAATCAGAACCGCAAACTAAACTTTCTCTATGCTTCCCTATCAAAATCTCTCCTCCAGCCTTCAACCAATTTTTTCCAGCCAATACTTGCCTTGCCCATAAAAGTCCTACTCCATCTACTACATTCAAGTCAGTTTCTTTTAATAACGCCCTAAATTTATCATCTTTTACTGTTTTCATTATAAATTCTGGATTTACCGTTGCAATCCATTTACTTTTAGGTTCAGACTTAAGCCAATCCTCAGTTATCTTTAGCACTTCAGTCATACCTCTGCCAAACAGAGGAATATCAAAGATTTGCCAATATTTTAGGCCAAAAGTATCTAATGAGTTTTTCCCATTTTTAACTCCAAAGCTGTTTTTTTTGTCCATTTTTTATTTTATAAGTCTTATTGATTAATTTTACCATCAAAAATTTTAAAAAAATAACCAAATTTTTTTAAAATAACGACCTATATTTATAAAAAATATGTTTTTACACTTAAATATATCACCTTTTTGGTCTTTTAATACTATAAGAACTGAAACATCAAAAAACATTTTCCGCATTTTTTAAGTTATTGAATAAAATCTTTACTCAAGATATTAACCCTAAAAACAGGAATAAAATCTAAAAACAACAAAAAAAACAATAATTTATACAAAAAACAAAAATTAAAAATTATAAGACTAAAAAATAATTAGAAATTAGAAATTATAAATTGTGATTTTTAATAATATAGGTCTTGTCAATCAAATATATCACCTAATTGCTTGTCTATATATTTCCAAATTCTCAATTGCAATTCCTGTTCCTCTAATAACACAAAATTGTGGCTCAGGTGCAACATGGGCGGCCACCCCTATTTCTCTGGTAACTAAAGTATTAAGACCTTTTAATTGAGAGGAACCGCCACTTAAAATTATTCCTCTATCAACAATATCAGCCACTAACTCTGGTGGGGTAATTTCTAAAGTATCTTTTATAACCATAATTATTGATTCTAAAGTTAGTTTTAAAGCTTCATAGATATCGTCTGAATCAATTGTTACATTTTTAGGCAATCCATAAATCGAATCTCTCCCATTTATTTCCATACTTTCCACCTTTTTTGGTTTTACTGCATTTCCTAACTGAATTTTAATAGTTTCTGCTGTCTGATCACCAATCACCAAATTATGTTTTTTCTTTAAAAAATCCATGATTACCTTATCCAATCTATTCCCACCAACTCTAACACTTTTATGAGTTACTACCCCACCTAAGGCAATTACTGCCGCTTCTGCTGCTCCACCGCCTATATCCACAATCATATTACCAAAAGCTTCAGATACTGGTACCTTAGCTCCAATTGCCGCTGCTAAAGGCTCATCTATCAAATAAGCCTTCCTAGCTCCAGCTGATAAAGTTGCATCTAAAACTGCTCTTTGTTCAACCTGAGTCACTCCAGCTGGAACACAAATCATTACTTCTGGACCAATAAACCAATTTGTTCCCATTACTTTCTTCATAAAATACCTCAACATAGCTTCAGTTACTTCATAATCAGCAATAACCCCGTCTTCTAATGGTTGAATTACCTCTATATATTCTGGAGTCTTACCTAACATCTTTTTAGCTTCATTTCCTACTGCTAACACCTTACGATCCTCTATTCCCACCGCCACAATTGTAGGTTCGTTCAAAACTATTCCCTTCCCAGCCTCCCAGACCACTGAATTAGCTGTTCCTAAATCAATAGCTAACTTTTTAAACAATTTCATAATCTAATTTTATCCTACCCACCGTATTTTTACATCTAATAGCTAATATCTCTGCCTAAAAAGCAGATGTCTCCCTGCCGTCAGGCAGGGAGATTATTCAAATTTAACCTAATTACAAGTTGTATTCCTACCGCCAGGCAGAGAGATTAATTAATTAACACACCAACGTCTTACTTGATATATAATATAACCATGTCTAAACAAGATAAAAAAAGTATCTCTATAATTCTTTTTGTTCTAGTTTTAATCATTAGTGTCACCTATGGCATTTCTTTTTTCGCCAGAGGCTACCAAATCTCTACCAAAGGCAAGGTCAGTTTTCTAGCCACTGGTATCATTTCGGCTACCTCTAAACCTAAAGGTGCTTCTGTTTACATTGATGACAAACTAATTACAGCTACCGACGACACTATTAATCTTCCCCCAAATGAATACACTATAAGAATAGTCAAAGATGGTTATCTTCCTTGGCAAAAAACTGTCCAAATTAAAAAAGAAATAGTTTACCAAACCGACACTCAACTTTTTAGATCTTCTCCAGACATGAAACCTGTCACCTTAACTGGTGCTATTAACCCTGTAATCAGCCCAGATCATAGTTTGGTTATTTATTCTGTAGCTTCAGCTTCAGCTTCAAAAGATAATGGTCTTTATTTACTTGAACTAAACAATAGCCTAACTTTCTTGGCTAAAAATTTACCAAAACAACTAAGTCCTAATTTATCAAACCTAGAATGGTCCCAGTTCGATTTCACTTTCTCTCCAAATTCAAAACAAATATTAGCTCACAACCCTAAAAATGATATTAATTATTTAATTAATCTCGATAGCAACACTGATTTCAAAAATTTATATGATATCACTGCCAAATTAAGCCTAATTAAAGAAGAATGGAAAAACCAAGAAGAACAAATTATTAAAACCAAAATGGCTTTATTACCACCAGAAATTCAAGCTGTCGTATCTACTAACTCTGCTAAAAATATTACTTTTAATAGCGATGAAACCAAAGTCTTGTACTTAGCTCAAATTGATTCTTCGCTTAAAAAGGATTTAATAACTCCTCCACCAGCTCAAAGTACCCAAAATCAGGCTCGAGATATCAAAAAAAACAGCTATTATGTTTATGACCTTAAAGATGATACTAACTTCTTTATCGGCAACCTAGAGTCTCTATATAACCCAGACTGGTTAGCTAATTCTAGTAATATTATTTACATTGAAGATCAAAAAATTCAAACCGTAGAATACGATAATACTAATAAACAAACTCTTTTTGCCGGTAACTTCAACAAAGATGTTGTTTATCCGTGGTTAGATGGCAATAAAATAATCACCCTAATAGCCCCATACAATAACGCTCAAGAAAATCTCTATTCTATCTCGATTAGATAGTAAATCCACTATTTTAAAGCCTCTTCTAGCTCCATATTTTCTATATCCGCATTTGGTAAGACAACTTCATAAACATCTTGTTCAATAGTCTCACCTAAAACCTGAAAACTAGAAGCAACACTTGTATTCCCAATCTCAACAAATCTTAAAGGAACCAATGCTATTATAGCTATAGTAAAGCAAATAATTAAAGTCCTTATATTTCTATCAAAATCTGTCATATAAATCAGTTTAAATGCTTTTAAAATCAGTGTCAAGTAATTTCTATTAAATATCACTTATTTATCAAAAAACTAACAAAACCATAAAACTTAATAATTCCAAAGCTTTTTTAACTAAATAAAAGCGATAAACATGGTTAAATAAAGACAAAAACATCATTAGCAATGATAACCTTTAGTGCTAAATATTAAATTCCAAAAAATAATAATAAACATCAAAGTAAATACAAAATAAACTTTGTGTATCATGAGTTATAATAATCTGTTCCTTTAAATTATTTAAAAAAATAGATACTTTAAAAAAATCAACTATTTTTTTATAAAAAAAATTGATCTATTTTTATTACCATCGATATTTTTAATAAATAAATAAAAAAAACAGAAATTAAAATTTTAAATTTTTATTTATCTAATTGTCTAATAAATTATTTATCTAATTTGTCCTCATAGTTCAATGGATAGAACGACCACCTCCTAAGTGGTAAATCCAAGTCCGATTCTTGGTGGGGATAC
>CAYPBP010000013.1:0-4005 GCA_964408995.1 uncultured Gammaproteobacteria bacterium
CCATGAGGATTCGAACCTCAAATAGCAGTTTTGGAGACTGCGGTGATAACCGTTTCACTATGGGCCTAAATATATTGTTAAAGTATCGAATTTTACCTTAATTTATCAACTAATTCAAAGCTAATAATTTTTGAACCCCTTTTATAATATCTTGAGATTTTTCAGCTATAAAATCTGCCCCACTTTCTTTTAATCTTTTGCCATCGTGAACTCCCCAAACCACTCCAATTGTCTTTATTTCCACCTCCATCGCCTCTTTCACATCTCCAATACTATCAGTAATCATTAGAGTATTTTTAGCTTCTATTTTATATTTTTCCAACATCATTTTGAATTTTTCCACTTTACCAAAATGAGTTTCTTTGGCCAAAACTTCGCTAAAATATTTTTTTAAATTATATTTAGCTAAAAAATTATTTATTGGTTCCTCACTAGCCGAAGAAATTATCATCAATAAAAAACCCATTTCTTTTATCTTTTTAAAAACTTCTTCCATTCCTTCAAATGGAACTAAATCATTAATCCTTTTCCCATATTGTTCAAAATAATAACTTTCATGCAAAACTTCATCATAATTATCATCTTCTCTTAACTTTTGGTTATAAACATTTCCTTCAGACCATTTTAATAACTCAGAAAGTTCTACATCTGGAACAAATTCTTTGGTTATGTCAAAAATCAAAGATGCACTTTGGACAATTACTCCATCAAAATCAAAAAATATTATTTTATTTTTCATGTGGACCCAAGGGGACTCGAACCCCTGGCCTTCCCCATGCCATGGGGACGCGCTACCAACTACGCTATGGGCCCTTCAAAAGTTCTTTATTCTACCAAAACTACTCTCAATAATCTATTTTCTGTTATCATATTACTAGTTTTAATAATTAACAATTTATTTAAAAGTCTCCCTTTTCTCAAGGGGAGATGTCCCCCCGCAGCTGCGGGGGGACAGAGGGGTTTTATTTATGATCACAAAAGCAGTAATCGCCGCCGCCGGTCGAGGCACCCGTTTTTTACCTGTAGTTAAGTCTTACCCAAAAGAACTGGTTCCAATTCTTGCTAAACCAAATATTCAGTATCTAGTTGAAGAAGCCATTGGTGCTGGTATTACCGATATTGCTATCGTTCACCGATTAGGTGAAAATTCTATTGAAAAATATTTCTCTCCTGATGCTGATTTAGAAAACTACCTAACCCAAAATAACAAACTTGAATATCTCGACAGCTTAAAAGCCATTTGGAGTAAAGCCAAATTAACTTTCATTGCCCAACCTGCTGATTTGCCATACGGTAATGGCTCCCCTGTTCTTGCCGCCAAAGATTTCATTGGTTCAGACGATTTTGTTTACATGTTTGGAGATGATTTAACCGTCGAACCTGTTCCTGGCCAATTTCTATCCCGAATGATTGCCACTTTCGAAAAATATCAAGTCGCTTCTGTTATTTCTGTCAAAGATGTTGGCATTGAAGAAATTTCTCGCTACGGTTCAGCCCAATATATGGAAGATGCTAATTATCCAAATCGAATCTCAGCTATGTTAGAAAAACTTCCAGCAGCAGAAGCTCCATCAACCTTTGCTCAAGGTGGCCGCTTTGTTATCTCTAATAAAGTCATCAATATTCTAGAAAACCAATCAACTGGTATGGGTAACGAACTTTGGCTAGCCGATGCTCAAAACAATATGGCTAAAAACGACGTTGTTTTAACCCAAGCCTTTGAAGGTCAAGAAGATTGGATGACTACTGGAGATCCTCTTCGCTGGCTTCAAGCTAACATTGCCGTTGCTCTTCAAGATCCCAAATTTAAAGACGATTTAACCGAATTTATTAAAAATTTAGGTTAAAACCCTCCGTCCCGCAGCTGCGGGACACCTCCCTTGACAGGGCGGCTTTAAAATAAAGTAAATTTGAAGTTACAATTTTTTGTAATATCGAACCTGCTCCGCAGACTTCGCCGATTGCAAAAAATTTGTAATGAAATTTTTAAAATAAAAAAACATGATAACTAAAGCTGTAATCGCTGCCGCCGGAAGAGGCACTCGTTTTTTACCAGTAGTCAAAGCCTACCCCAAAGAACTAGTTCCCATTCTATCAAAACCTAACCTTCAGTATCTAATTGAAGAAGCTATTGGTGCCGGCATTACTGATATTGCTATTATTGTTCGCCATGGAGAAACCAAAATTAAAGATTATTTTTCCCCAGATGAAAATCTAGAAAAATATTTGATTGAAAACAATAAAATTGAGTATCTAGACAGTCTTAAAGTTATTTGGAATAAAGCCAAGCTAATTTTTATAGAACAACCATTAAATCTTCCCTATGGGACTGGCTCCCCTCTTTTGGCTGCCAAAGAATTTGTTGGTCAAGATCCTTTCGTTTATATGTACGGTGACGATCTTACCGTTGAACCTGTTCCTGGTCAATTTTTATCCAAAATGATAGCTACTTTTGAAAAATATCAAGCCGCTGAAGTAATTGCCGTTAAAGATGTTGGGCCAAAAGAGATTTCTCGCTACGGCTCAGCTCAATATTTAAATGATTCCAAATATCCAAACCGAATCTCCGCTATGCTTGAAAAACTTCCACCAAACGAAGCTCCTTCAACCTTTGCCCAAGGCGGCCGTTTTGTGGTCACTTCCAAAGTCTTTCCTATTCTAGAACAACAAGGCTTATCCAAAGATGGCGAGCTTTGGTTTTCTGATGCCAGCAACACTCTGGCCAAAAATGATGTTGTTCTAACCCAAGCCTTCGAAGATCAAGAAGATTGGATGACTACCGGCGATCCTCTTCGTTGGCTCAAAACTAATATCACCATCGCTCTCAACAATCCAAACCTAAAATCCGACCTTCTAAATTTTCTAAAATCCCTTCAAACAAAACCTCTCTGTCCTTCGGACATCTCCCCTTAAAAAAGGGAGAACTAAAACTAATAAACTAGAAAAAGTAATTCCCCCTCCTTTTTTAAGGGAGGGGTTAGGGGTAGGTTTTATACACATCTAAAACATATTAATATACAAATCACTTTACACCCATAACTAATTTATTAATGACGCTAAATTAAATTTACTCCCCTATTTGTGCCTAAATTAAAATACATTTGCCTATTGACAAAAGCCTATAATAGAACTATAATATTTTTAGAATTAATAAAATAATTCGTACTTTTAAAATTAAATTATTCAAAGGAGAGATTTGGAGTGTGGCTCCTCTAGAGTTTCGCACCCCGCTTCTCCTTTGAATAATTAATCATTAAAGCTCCACTTCCCCGTGGGGCTTTTTTGATGGAAAAAATATCCTATAACTTGAAAATTTGAATTAACTATGTTATATTCCCTCGCACCTTAAAAAACTAAGTTTAGGAAAAAAGAGAGGTATTTTAACCTCGCCTTATTGGATGCCAACAAACAATTGGTTTTTAGTAAGGCGAGACTAAAATATAAAAAAAGAAAGAGGTATCAGGTCATGAAAAAAACAGTCATCATCCTAATTGCTGCCATAGTTATTGTTATTCTCATTGGTTTTACTGGTTGTGGAAAATCTGCCATTGCGACAGAAACGACCACAACACAAGTAGAAACTATAAAAGAGTCAACAATAATTATAGACGAGCAAAACTTCCAAGAAGAAACAACTATGTTATCAACTACTACAACAAAAAAAACATCTACTACCCAAGCAACCACTGCCGCAACTCATGTTCGCACTCCTACCGGCGAAGGCAAAAAACTCACTTTCAATAAGGGAGAGAACGTACTGGGGGCGTGGATTGAAATCAATGGAAAAGGTTTCAGTGGTTTAATCAAGAATGCTCCAATGGCAGGCACTGTCACAAGCGGCGTAATTAATCCTTGGGAAAAGGAAATGATTGGAATGAAAATTATCAGTAATGATGAAATCATGTCCCAAACCACGACTACCACTCAAGCAGCAGCTACAAACAGACGGACTACCGGCGAAGGCAAAAAACTCACTTTCAATAAGGGAGAGAACGTACTGGGGGC
>CAYPBP010000013.1:4105-18743 GCA_964408995.1 uncultured Gammaproteobacteria bacterium
AATGATTGGAATGAAAATTATCAGTAATGATGAAATCATGTCCCAAACCACGACTCCAACAACCCAAGCAACCACAACATAACCTTCAACCACCGCTCCTCAAACAAGGACTCGCATTCCAACTGGCATCGGTCAATCAAAACCTTTTGGTGTTGGTGACACAGTTACAGGCTGGTCAATAACCATAAATGGAAGAATTGTTGAAGGACAAGTCGTCTTTTACAATTCACCTATCTCAGGCATTGTCACTGACGGGGTAATTAACCCTTGGCCTGGTGAAATCACCAACCAACGGGTCGTCACCCTATCAGATTTTTCCTAAAGTTTTTTAAGGACCCTCCGGCTCTAAAATTTTTCAAGCTTTGCTTGCAATTTTTTATCCGGGGGTTCTTATTGCCATTTTTCTAAAAACATTCAAAATCCATCTAATTATTTTCTTATTCCCCTCCTTTTTTAAGGGAGGGGTTAGGGGTAGGTTTTCTATCCTATAACCTTGACAAATCAATATTATATGGTACAATCCGCTTGATACTCAAAAAGTATCAAATTAAATAAAGTGAGTCTTTAAACCAAGACATCGCGTTTTGATTTTAAACATTCACCGTACTTTAAAAATTCGTGATTTATTTGAAAACTTGTGGTATTTGTACATCCTATATAATATGTACCATCTTGAGCCCAATCCTTTGAGCTTAGAATGGTACATATTATAAAAGATAATATAATGGGAACAATTCCCTAGATATATTAGCTGACACCGTTTTTCGGGATCTAACAACCAGTTAGACAACCCTCAAAATATATTCCCTAATCCGTGTATTCATAAGTGAGAAGTTGGATTTACCAACCTCACTAAAAAAAAAGGAGAAATATCATGTTAATTTTAGGCATTATCTCAGCGGTTCTCGGCATAGCAGGGTTAATTCTGGCAATCATTTTTACGTCCGGATGGACATTGGTGGTTCTTGTTGCAGGAACAGCAGTTCTGACAAGCGGAGCAGTATTTTTAATTTTAACTGCAATATCAAATGCAAACTGGATTAAAACAACAGGCATCGTTCTTTTGAGCGTAGGTGGAGCAATCTGTTTAATAGGTTTAACTCTCCTCCTCGCTCCCACCATCGGCACTAATAACGATAACAGTAGTACAACGATCATCACAAGCGAAAACGCAACAGTTCCGGAAACAACCCCGAACACAACACCTTCCAACCTACCTGTCGTAGATCCTGCTCTCGAGCACGGAACCTACCCACAGACCCAGATCGGCCACCCCAATTTCTATGTCGAAACTGGTACTGATAAAACATTTAAGTGGACGTTTCAGGTAAAAACCGGTGAAGTCGGAATTGTCGGCGGAAATATTGTTGACGGTGTCGGCAAAGGTGTATATCGAGCCTACCCAGTAGGAACCTATACTGTAACTGTCACTAACGGCTTCGTTTTAACAACAATAACCGAGTGGAGTTATAATGAATTTTGGTTCCGCGTTGGCCAAGCAGTTAAGTACAAATGGGATCATGACACAGTCGACACAGCAAACATCATCGCACCGCTCAAATAAATCACGCACGCGGGGACACGAATATCTGATGAATAAAGAAATTCCTGACATTGTGTCAATCTTTATCCCCATCACCTATTCCTATCCCCGCGTTTCCCAGTCTTCCATAAGGAACTGATGAGCCCCGCCGCTGCGGGGCGAAACTGGAAATTAAAACTATGAAAACTAAAACCCCATTAGTGACAATCTATATGCCGGTTTTTAATGCCTCTTCATATCTTAATCAAGCTATCGAAAGTATTTTAAACCAAACCTACTCTAATTTTGAGTTTATTATCATCGACGATGCTTCCACCGACAATTCTTGGAAAATAATCAAATCATTTGTCAAAAAAGATAAACGTATTATCGCTATTAAAAACCATATTAATTTAGGAGTCAGTTTAACTTCTAATATTGCTATTTCTAAAGCCAAAGGTAAATTATTAGCTCGAATGGACGCCGATGATATTTCCTTTACTGATAGAATTGAAAAACAAGTCAAATTTTTAACCCAAAATTCAAAAACTATTGCTGTTGGTGGTCAATGTGTAGTTATCGATGAATTCGATAACATCATTGGTAATAAAAACTTTCCAACCCAACCAAAACAATTAAAAGAAATGATTTTTTGGGCTATTCCCATGCAACAACCATCAATGATGGTCAATCTTTCAAAATTACCAAAAAAATTCGTTTGGTATGCTCCAAACAAATCTTCTGCTGAAGAAGTTGATTTAATGTTTAGATTCATGCTTTATGGTCAAATTGCCAATCTTGAAGATAATTTACTTTTTTATCGTCATTTAAATGGTAGTCTTTCTCATAAAAATCCAAAATCTACTTTCAATTTAACTATCAAAAGCCGTCTTACCGCTTTAAAATTTGGTTTTAGACCAAGCCTTAAAGCTATCATTTTAAACCTAATGCAAATAGTTGTTATTGCCCTAATTCCAAATCATTTAATTAATGAAATTTGGTCTCATCTTCGTGGTATTAAAAAACCAAACGGTCTTACTGTTGGGACTTTTGCCAAAGCTCAAGTATAATTTATTTAATGCCTTTATTAAATAAATTAAAAGCACACCTCGATAAAATAGTTTTAGCTTTAGTTTTAATTGTCTTAATTTGTCAAAATTTCACCCCTAATACTTGGCTTATTGGCTGGGATAATCTCATGCCAGAGCTAGACATTTGGCTCAATCTTAAACGATCTCTCTTGGCAGTTTGGCAAGAATATCAAGGTCTAGGTTTAGTCGGCGGTATGGCCCATTCTACCGAACTAATCCGTCAACTAATAATTCTTCCTTTAACTTTAATTTTACCCACCAGTTTTATTCGCTATTTTTGGCAATTTGCCATGCTAGTTTTAGGTGCCTTTAGTATTAATATCGGTCTTCAAAAAACCCTAAAACTATCAAAAACCTCAAGTCTTTTTGCTTCTCTTTTTTATCTTTTAAATTTTGGCACTGTTCAATATTTTTGGGTCCCTTTTGAACCTTTCTCAACTTTTTGGGGCTTTTTCCCAGCTCTATTTTTTCTTCTCCTAAACTATATCAAAAATCCCACCCGCAAAAATCTAATTTATTTAGCTCTAATAAATTTTTTAGCCATCCCCGCTTTTTATGTTCAGACTATATTCATAGTATATCTAATCTGTCTATTTATCATTCTTTTCTCTCACTTTATTTTCAATTACAAACAAATTTCTTTTAAATTTCATTCTTCTATTCTGTTAGTAATCTTTCTTTTAAATTCTTTTTGGTTTTTCCCTTTTCTTTATTATTTAAAAAATGATGTTACCAACACTACTCAAGCTTTTGGTAATTTAATGGCCAATCAAGAAACTTTTGATCGCAGCCAAAATCGAGGTGGTCTTTTGGATTTCTTTCTTCTACGCAACTATTATTATGATTTTCCAAAAGGAATCAGCACTTTAATGTCCCCTTGGACTTCCTATTTTTCTAATCAATATAATTTAATTTGTGGCTATCTTGTCTCTTCTTTTGTAATTATTGGTTTGTTTTTTCTTTTTTCTAAAATTAAACAAAAATCATCCATAAAACTTTCTCTTTTATTGATGTTTTTACTATCTTCAATAATTCTTTTATCCTCAACTCCTATTTTTTCACAAATAAACTATCTCATTCGTCAAATTCCTATTATTAACCAAATCTTTCGATCTCCTTGGACTAAGTTTTTAGTTCCTTGTGCTTTTACTTTTTCAGTTTTGCTAGCCTTTGGTCTTGAATCTACATTTAATTTTTTAAAAAGAATCAAGTACTCCCCTATTTTTTCTAAATCAATTATCAGTCTTATCTTTGTCTTTTGTCTTTTTAAATTTAGTTTTCCTATCTTTCAAGGACACTTATTTTCACCTCAACTTAAACAAAACATACCCCAAGAATACTTTCAATTGTTCAATTTTTTTAATCAGGTTTCTCCTACTGCTAGAATTATGAATTTACCTCAAGGATCTTTTTGGGGCTGGACCAATTATCGTTGGGGTTTTAGTGGTTCTGGCTTTCTTTGGTATGGTATAGAGCAACCAATAATGGATCGAGCTTTTGATGTTTGGAATTTAAAAAATGAAAATTATTATTGGCAATTAATTACTGCTCTTCAACAAAGAAATTATTCAGCATTAAATTATCTAATAAATAAATATTCTGTCGAATATGTTATTTTTGATAAAAATGTTTTTTTCCCAGACGAAAAAATATATGGCAAAATGGCTTCATCCCAATTAGACCTTCTTTTTCAAATTCCAAACCTAAAATTAGTTAAAGATATTGGTTCAATTTATATTTTTCAAAATCAAAATCCAACCAAAATATATACCACTACACACCAAAATATTAATTACCCAATAGCTAATTTTAGCTCTAATTTTAAACCAAAATACATCCCCTCTCTTGATTCTGTCATCTATCCTTTCGACCATGGCCTTCTTAGCAATCCTCAATCTATTAAGATTATTGCCAACAATGAATCTTATTTTCATTTTCAAAACAAACAATCACACAATTTATTAGGTTTTAATTTTCCTAATATTACTTTTGATCAAGATTATTTATTAAAAATAGAATCCAAAAATATTCAAGGTCAAACACCTATTATTTCTGTTTTTGATAATAATTCTAAATATTATTTCTTTAGAGATCAAATTAAAAAAAATTCAAGTTGGCAAACATCTTGGTTTTTAATTCCTAAAATGGAAAACAATTCTTTCGACACTGGTCTTACTCTTTTATTTGACAATCCCAGTTTTAATAAAATAGAATCTATAAATCAAATCAAAAACCCCCAACTTTATCCTTATCAAAACGATATTCCTTTAATCGAAAATTATCGATCACCTGTAAATAACTACTTAGAAGCTAAATCAAATATTTTCTTTTACAAATTAAAACTAAACCAAAATCAAAATTCTTATCTTGTTTTACCTCAATCTTTTCATAAAGGCTGGATTGCTTTTTATTTCGATGGATTAAAACCAATTTTCTTAAAAAATCATATGTTAATCAATAATTGGGCCAACGGTTGGCAACTAGAAAACCAAAATTCTAACACTATAACGCTCTATGTTTTCTTTTGGCCTCAAATACTACAATTCCTCGGTTTCGTCCTCCTAATACCTACTTTTATTTGGATATTTAAGAAAAATTAAATATTATTGGGATTGTTTTTAATATATTCCTTAATCATTAAATATTCTTTTTTATTTCTAATAATTCGTTCATAATAATTTCGTTGCCATAATTGAATACCTGGTGTTTTATTCAATTTATTAATCTGTTTTGTACATTCTGTTTTAAACATTCCAACAATAAATCCCAATGTAGGGGCGCGGCGTGACGCGCCCTTTTTGTTTTTTAATAATTCGCCCTTATTATAATTTAATGATAATTCCATACCATTTATTAATTTTTTATTTTCTACAAAAAAATTATTATTAATAATCAAAATAAAATGAACATGATCCGGCATTATTATAAATTCATCCAAAATTACATCATTATGTTCTGGCAATGTTTTCCAAACATCATCAATAATTTTCCCATTTTGATTTAATTTTATTGATTTGGGCGAGTCACGCCTCGCCCCTACAATTTCACCAAAAACATTTCCTCTATTTTCACTACAAATCGTCACAAAATAATACCAATTTTCTGAATAATTATATCCCTTTAATCTTATTGACTTTCTGTGATAATTCACACAATAATCATAACATAAGGGCGGACTTGTTTGTCCGCCCTTAAATATTTACAAAAATAAATTATATACTTTTTACTATCGCTGCAATTCTATTTCCAAGTTCTTTAAACTCTTTTTCTTTCCAACCTCTAGTAGTCATTGCTGGAGCCCCAATTCTAATTCCTGATGGTTTAAATGGACCGGCTTTATCATGTGGAATAGTATTAGCATTAACCACAATTCCATTCTCTTCAAGCTTAACCGCTGCCTCTTTTCCTTTTCCAAGTCCAATTTCCACCACCATTAAATGATTTTCAGTTCCAAAAACTTTTAAACCATTCTTTCTTAAAGTTTGGGCCAAAATTTTAGCATTTTTAATTATTTGAGCCGTATAATCTTTAAATTCTTGGGTATCATTTTCCAAGAAAGCCACTGCCAAAGCTGCAATTTGGTTTTCATGAGGACCACCTTGTAACCCAGGGAATACTGCTTTATCAATTTTACTAGCCAAATCAGCATCT
Source organism: uncultured Gammaproteobacteria bacterium (assembly GCA_964408995.1). Taxonomy (GTDB): domain Bacteria; phylum Patescibacteriota; class Microgenomatia; order UBA12405; family UBA12405; genus WARW01. Next base: position 10,370 of record CAYPBP010000013.1, read on the forward strand.
TTTTCTAATCCTTTTTTGGTTACTCCAATAATTGCTCCCCTAGGACCTCTTAAACTTTTATGAGTTGTTGAAGTAATTACATGAACATATGGTACTGGACTCATATGAACTCCACCCACAATCAATCCAGCAATATGAGAAATATCAGCCACTAACCATGCTCCTACACTGTCAGCAATCTCTCCAAATTTTTTAAAATCTAAAATATAAGGGTAGGCTGTTGTTCCAGCTATAATCATTTTTGGTTTTTCTTTTAAAACTAATTCTTGTAATTTGTCATAATCAATTCGACCATCTTCCTCAACATCATATTGAAGACTAGTAAAAAATTTACCCGAAAAAGTAATATTTGGATGACCATGAGTTAAATGACCACCAGCCGAAAGTTTTAAACCACAAATTTTATCTCCTACTTCTAAAAGCGCCATTTGAACTGCACTATTAGCCGGACTTCCTGAATATGGCTGCACATTTAAATGTTCTACTCCAAAAACTTTTTTACCCCTTTCAATAGCTAAATTTTCAATTTGATCTACAAATTCATTACCTTGGTAATATCGTCTCCCTGGATATCCTTCAGCATACTTATTAGTCAAACAACTACCCAAAGCCATTCTAACTTCATCAGATGCAAAATTTTCACTAGGAATTAAATGTACTAAATCTTTTTGCCTTTCTTCTTCTTTTTTAATTAAATCTCTAATTTGTTTATCTATCATAAAAATATTTTAAAAATTTATAACTATCAACAGTCTACATTAATTTACGTTTTTCTTCCCATTTAAATAAATCTCCCAAAGACCTTTCCATATGAACTCTATGTATTATCTTAGCTAAAAGTGGAGCTAAGGAAATTACTTTCATAGTTTTTAATCTTTTTTCTTTAGAAATTGGCAAGGAATCTAAAAAGATTACTTCTGATATATTCGGATTTTTTAAATTTTCTATCGCATTTCCATTTAATAAAGCATGAGTAGCACAAACAATTACTTCTTTGGCTCCATGTTTCTTAACCTCATTGGCCACTGCACAAATTGATCCACCAGTATCCACCATATCATCAATTAATATAGCCGTTTTACCTTTAACCTCACCAATCAAATTAGCCACCTCACATTTATTGTGTTCTCGTCTAAGCTTATCAACAATAGCAATTGAACCATCCAATAAATCAGCCATTTTATTAGCTCTTTTAGCTCCTCCCACATCAGGTGCCACTACTACAACATGTTTGTATTTCTTTGTAACTAAATACTTTGCTATCAACGGATATCCAACTAAATGATCAACTGGAATATTATAAAAACCTTGAATTTGATCAGCGTGTAAATCTACTGTTATTAATCTATCAACCCCCGCTATGGTAATTAAATCAGCCACCAGTTTGGCTGTTATTGGTTCATGAGATTGGGTTCTTCTATCTTGTCTTGAATAACACATCTGAGGACAAACCAAATTAATTCTACGAGCTGAAGATCTTTTTAAAGCATCAACTAAAATCAAAGTTTCCATTAAACAATCATTAACCGGATCCGTCATTGTTTGAATTATAAAAATATCATCTCCTCTTACTTTTCTCCCCAACCTCACATAAGTCTCTCCATTAACAAATTTTTTTATTAATGTTGGAGTTAAGGGTATCTTTAGTTTTTTAGAAATCTTTTGAGCTAATTCTGGATGCGACGTCCCTGCAATTAATTGAATTCCATTCATAATAGTTTCCTTTTTTTAATTTCTAATAAAATTATTTCATTTATTTCTTCTCTAGACATCAATTTTCCATCTCTACAACAATCTATCAATACCCATGTATATGGCTCTTTTTCTGTCATTTTCTTATATTCCTTTGCCGATTCCATTTGATGGTTAAAATTTTCTTCAGCCTGATCCATGGCTTGACCCTTTACATAACTTCTTTCTACTTTTTTGAAAATATTTTCTCGACAAATTGGTGGATCAACCAATAAAACCAAAACTAAGTCTGGTTTAACAATCTCCATTTGATTATAACCAGCCTCCCAAAGCCAATTGGCAAAAACCTCTCTCTCTTCTTCTGGTTTTTTAGCAATTTGATGAACATTAGAAGTAAAATATCGATTTGAAACTACTATTTTTCCATCATCTAAGGCTGGTTTTATTATTTTTTTACTGCCATCAGCTTCATCAAGCATATAAGGCAAAGCTGCTAAATATGGACTGATACTAAAAAGTTCTCCGAAATCACCAGTCAACATTCGTCCTACATGTTTACCCCAAAAACTAGTTTCATAATGAGGATAATCATCAACCACTACATTCCTACCTTCTTTTTTTAATCTTTCAACTAACAATTCTGTTTGAGTCCCCTTTCCTGATCCATCAATTCCTTCAATTACAATAAATTTTCCTTTAATCATTATTTTTTAATATAAATTTGAAAATAATAATCATAAGGATTTTTTTCATCTTTAGTTCCTTTTTCTTCAAATTCTTTTATCCATCCCTGATCAATAAATTTAGGGAAAAAAGTATCTCCCTCAAAATCTTTATCTATATAAGTAAGATAAATTCTATCTGTATATGGTAGAAATTGACGATATATTTCTTCACCTCCAATAACCATCAAATTCTTATCTTTAAATTTTTCCACCACCTCTTCAATACTATTAAGTGTCAAACAACCATCCTTTTTGTAACTTTCATCTCTAGTTAAAATAATATTAATTCTATCTTTTAATGGTTTTCCAATTGATTCAAAAGTTTTCCTCCCCATAACCACTGGAAAACCACTGGTAACTCTAACGAAATGACGCATATCCTCAGCTAATTTCCATGGCAACTGACCCTTATTACCAATAACTCCATTTTTTGACATAGCTGCAATTATATTTATCATTTCTAGATTTCTTCTTTTAATCTTGCTCCTTTAATGTTTTTCCATATACCACAAGACATCTTACCCTGATCGCAAATTTTTTGTGATATACATGGTGGACCAGCATTTTCAAAAATAATAGGAGCCACTTCTTTAACTAATTTCAACATTTGAGCCGCCACTTCTCTTATCTCCCACATGGCTCTAGTACAAGATCTGACACTAAAAAAGTGTAACAGCTCTCTAGCATTCATACTCATTACCATTTTTATTTGAACTGATTGTGGCTGACAAAATCTAGCATCTTCGGCTTTAATTCCAGCATCGGTTAATTCGTTGTAAAGTTCTTGTGAATTATCTAAGTGTTTTAAATATTTTTTATAAAGCTTTTTGTTTTCTAAAGCTTTTATTTTTGGTGGCACTCGATAAGCCGCATCCCCTCTTTTTACATACCTTCCAGACTGAATTGAAAAAGAAGCAATCCTATGTCTAATTAAATGAATTTCTGTTACTCGACTTACTCCATCAATTGCAAAAGTAAAAGTTGCATGTTCCAAAGTTGAAGTGTGACCAGATTCTATTACTTGCTTAATCAATCTTTTTGTTGTTTCCAAATCTGTTTTTTCCTTAAGTTCTTTAGCTCCAACTGAGTTATAACATTGCCTAATTGCTGCTACTACATTTTGTTCTGGATTAGCTGTATGACTTATTAATTCCACTTTTAATTTATCTTCTTTTGCCATAAATAGAGATTAAACCAGCCATCAATTTAAATCAATTAAGCAAACTATGTCAAAAATACTTAAATTATTAAATTGCGGTTAATATTAATTAAATTAACAAAACGGACACTTTCCTCCTCCACTATACCAACATCCACATTGGCTACATTCTTTATATCCATCAGGAATTTGACCATGTTTTACTTCTCCACCAGAAGATACATAATATCCAATTTTTTCTCCAAAACTTCCAACAATTGTAGCCACAGCACAACCATGACTTTTCTCAATCCTAGCTTCATTCATAACCCCATACATATAATTATCTAAATCTTTTCGACTTAAAATCGACTCATTTTCATCTCGTTTAGATTTTAAAACATCAAAACAAGCCGAATATAATCTAAAAATCAAATCACTATTATTAACTAATGTATCGCCAAAATCATTTTTAAATTCATTTAAATAATTATTTACAACTTTTTCAATATAGCCAAAATTATAAATATTTTTAGATTCATTTAATTGAAAAAAATCAAAAATTTCCACCAACTTCAAATCAACTGATATTGGTGATTTTAAAATCTCCATTTCATTTTCAATTTCTTTTTCACCACTTAAAAAAGTTCTGACCCTATTCATCTCTTCAAAACTATTTTTAACCACAATTCTATTCCAAATAACCTCATTATCAACTACTCTCCAAAAATCAACACAATTTTGAGGATAACCTAATTTTTCGTTTTTTGGACTAAAATGAATACATGTTTTTTGGGGATTATTTACTAAATCATTTTCAATTTTTTTAATTGAAAGTGTTTCTTCATCTATTCCACCACGATTCGTCAATTCGACTAATTCTTGGCCACCAGAAATTAAATCTACAATTTTCCCATCTTTAATTTTATATTTCAAAGTAAATTCAACCAAACCAAAATCCTCAGCTAATTGAGTTTTTAACTCTTGCTCTAAATTTTGTCTCTTTAAATCAGGTGACAACCTGTCTAAATAGTCTTTTTCATTATCTGCTGAAAAACCAATTGTTTCTTTATTATTCATATTTTTACTTTTTTGTTTCTTTAGTTGAAATTTCAAGTCGAAGACGACGAAATTTTGTCTAAAGACACAATCCCGATTTGTCGGGATGCTCGAAAGCTTCTAGGCTCGGACTTTAACCGTTGCGGCACAGTCTGGGAATTCCACCCAATTCACTTTTATTTTATTTATTTGTTTTTATTGCCCCCAAAAACAAATAATCTGACAATCTATTAAAATAAATTAAAATATTTTCATCAATTTTTTGTTGTCTTTTTAGAGCTACAACTCTTCTTTCTACTCTTCTGCAAACCGTTCTAGCCCAATTTAACTCCAAAGATTTCTTATCTTTAAATTTCAAAAAGTTATTAACTTTTGGTATTTTTTCTTCCATTTTTATTATCTCTTTTTCTAAAAATTCAACTTTTTCTATCAAGTTAACTTCTTGATTACAAACCAACACTCCCATAATCTCCATTAAGTCATTCACTAGTTTTTTTTCAACTTTAATTAATTCAAAAATTGCTTGTAATTCATCAATATTTCCAATTGCTTCTAATAAAGGGCTATCTTTATCCACCACTCTACCCAAAAAGTGGCTCTTACCTTCATCTCCATTTTTTGTTGTTATTGCCATAAATAAAACCCCCTAGCTACACTTACTATAACCACAAAACTCATTTGTACACTTAAAACAACCTTCTTCTGCCCTAAGTGGACTACCACAATCTGGACAAGAAATTGTTTTACTTTCTATCTCTGCTTGTTTAGTTCTCAAATCTTCCAAAGCTACAGTGTCAATTGAAGATTTCTCACAACTAAACATATCTAATTGTTCTCCCCGAGCAATTTCTAAAAGTGATTTACCAACTGCATCAAACATACTTAAAACAGTTCCATTTCCTAAACCTATTTTTTGACCACAAGAAATACCCACAATTTGATCAGCAATTTCATCTAAACTAGCTCCATATTTCAAAGACAACGAAGCTAATCTACCAGTAACTTCAGCTGCTCCAGCTGTAAATCCACCACTTTTACCTAACGTCACAAAAACTTCGACTGGACCATCTCCTGCTTCATAAAAAATAGAAGTAAACACACTTCCTAAATCACATTTTTTCTTCAATCTAACCCCCCTTGCCATAACTGGAGTTGATTTCTTTTTTAATGGTATAACTGCTACTTCTTTCTCCTTGTCTGTCTTATCTTTAACCTTTTGCATTGGTTCAAAAGATCTTGAACCAGATCTGTAAATAGTTATTCCTTTTGTACCCAAAGAATAAGATTCTAAATAAGCTTTTCTAACATCATCAACAGTTGCCTCTTCTGGTAAATTAATAGTTTTAGAAACTGCATTGTCAGTATATTTCTGAAAAGCTGCTTGAACTCTGATATGCCATTGTGGATCAATTTCCAAAGCAGTTATAAAAACTGATTTTAAATCATCTGGAAGCTCGTCTATCCCTTTTAATATTCCTCCATTTTTAACAATTTTTTCAATTAATTCTTCAGAATAAAGATTTCTTCTCTTCAATTCCTCTACCAAAACTGGACTCACATTATAAAGAGTTTTACCTTCAACTGTATTTTTTTGATAACCTAAAGAGAATACAGGTTCAATTCCAGAACTAGTATCTGCCAACATACTAATTGTTCCAGTTGGAGCAATTGTAGTTAAAGCCATATTTCTAGGTCTATAATCAGTATTAGCAAACACACTCACATCCCAAAGAGGGAAAACTCCTCTGGTTTTCGCTAAATCACAAGTTGCCTCTCTGGCCACTTCAGTCACAAATTTCATTATTTTTTCCGCCCATTCAATTCCTTGATCTGAATCATACTTTATTCCCATTTTAAATAAAGCATCCGCAAAACCCATCACTCCAACTCCAATTCTTCGAGTATTGCTTACCATATCTCTAATTTTTTGAACTGGAAATTGATTTACTTCCACCACATTATCTAAAAAGTTAACTGCCAAACCAATAACTCTTTTCAATTCATTCCAATCTAAATCAGTTTTACTTTCTAAAACAAATTTACTTAAATTAACACTTCCTAAATTACAAGCATCATAAGGTAAAAGCGGTTGTTCTCCGCAAGGATTAGTTGCTTCAATCCTCCCCACACTTGGAACTGGATTTGAAGTAGAATCATTCATTCTGTCAATAAAAACCAAACCTGGATCACCAAATTGCCAAGCTAATCTAGTAATCAAATTAAACACTTTATAAGCATTTAGTTTCATAGTTATTTCTTTTGTTCTTGGATTAACCAAATCATAACCTTCTCCATCCTGGTCTGCCTTAGCCCATTCATACAATTTTTTAACTCCAACATCAATTTCTCTTAATCTTTGATCTGGTCCTCTAATTTGTTCTGCTATTCTAATCTCATCAACCACATCTTCTGGAATTGAATCATCGGTCACAAATTTCTTATCTAATTCAATTTTTTCCATAAAAACATCTGTTACCGCCAAAGAAATATTGAAATTAGTTAAACTCCATTCATCTAGCTTAGCTACTGCAAACTTTAAAACATCTGGATGATCAATTGAAAGCATCCCCATATTAGCTCCTCTTCGCACTCCACCCTGCTTTATTTGAGCTGTAACATCATTGTAGGCCTGCATAAAACTTACTGGACCTGCAGTGGTTCCACCGCTAGATTTAATATAATCACCACTTGGTCTTAGTCTTGAAAAAGAAAAACCAGTCCCACCACCACTCTTGTGAATCATAGCCATATTAGACATAGTTTCTAAGATTGATTCCATTGAATCCTCTATTGGCAATACAAAACAAGCTGATAATTGTTGATGAGCTTTACCTGCATTTACCAAACATGGTGTATTTGGTAAAAACTTTTGCTCAGCCATTAATTGATAAAAAGTTTTAGCTAAATTCTCAACTTGATCATCATTAAATCCAAAAAATTTATTTCCCTTAGCCACATTAATAGCTACTCGCCAAAAAATATCTCTAACTGTTTCTAATATTTTGCCATTCTCATCTTTTTGGGAATATCGGGTTTCGGCAATATATTTAGCATTGGCCGAGAGATTCGGTTCCATTAGCCCATTAACATTAATATCTGTCCTGCTTATATCTGTCATTTTTTGTTTTTAAAATTAGTAATTAATTTTTCGAAGTCTTTAACTTCATTTATGTCTAAATAAACTGTGGCAAATCTAATGTATGCCATTGGATCAATATTTTTTAATTTTTCCATAATCAATCTTCCAATATCTTTTGAAGGAATTTCTACACTTGGCCAATTTAATAATTTCATTTCAATTTCATCAATTAATTGATTTTTTTCATCTTCAGACACTTTCCAACAAGCTTTATCGATACATTTTTTCAATTTTTCTCTAGAATAATCTTCAGTTTTGCCAGATTTTTTAATTACTTTCAAATCGATATTCCCCACTCTTTCGTAAGTGGTAAATCTTTTTTTACACTTTAAACATTCTCTTCGTCTTCGGGTCACTTTTCCATCTTCAGCTTCCCTACTTTCAAGTACATTTGACTCATCAAAACCGCAATATGGACACAACATTTGTTATATTTATTATAATTAATAAAACACTATCTCTAGTGGATGCTCATCATCATACCCACTAGGACTAGGGGCCGTCAATAACACAAAATATATCAAAATTCCCTTATACAGTTATTCTGCGGTGAACTTTAAAAAACATCCTTATTTTAAAACCCTCCGTCTCTCCCGCTGCTGCGGGATCGCCACCTCCCTT
>CAYPBP010000014.1:0-18492 GCA_964408995.1 uncultured Gammaproteobacteria bacterium
TAAAGGTGTCGAATTCGACACGGTTAAAATTATTATTATAAATCTGTTCCCATATTCCTAAAAAATCAACAGTAAATCGAGTTTTCATCCAGTTTTGAATTACATATCTCGGATCATCAGCATTTTTAAACTTAGCCATATCTGTTAAAGATATGTAGTCACTAAGATTTTTTTTAAATATTATTACCTCAAATCCACGGATATTTATTTTTTTATTCTTCATATATATAAATATACCCGAAGAAAACCCAAAGTCAATTAGTTAATTTTCAACATGTAACAAACATTTACAAGTTTTTTTCTTTAAAATTATTTTTTGTTCTTTAACTGTATTCACAAAAATTTCCTGACTGCCAAGTCCAGTTGCTAATTTTTTATCAAGGGGAGTGTGGTGTTTATATCCTCTGGCCATAAATTCTTTTACCAATTCTTCATGGCGTAAATAAAGAGCCTTATTTTTGCCTACCCAACGCAAAGTTTCTGGATGCCTTGAATAACCTATACCCTTCGAAGCCTCGGCGTAGGAGGGGCCCTTTTTTATATGTTTTGTCAAAATATTCCAAAGTCCATGAAGTTCGCGATGTTCTGCCAATAAATGTTTTTGGCACAAATGTTTTGGATCTACGTCCCAAACTCTCATAATATTTAATTTTTAAATATCTTTTTGTAGTAACTATTTTATTTAACTTGTTTTAAACTGTTTCCATCCCATTCAACCACAGGCTCGTCGCCATAATTTGCTTTTATTTCCACCGAGTGGTTTTGCCAAGTTCCATATTCAATGGTCTTGTTTTTTGGTCCTTCAAAAGGGGCTATAGCAAAATAAGCAGTTATTTTATATCCATCATCAAACATCTCCACCCTTTCGCTAGTTTTTATATTATCTGATGGTCTAAACCCATGCTTAAAACTATCTCCCGGACCATAAACTTTTCCCATTGTATAGATGCCGCCCACATCTCTATCTTCTGCCGGGTTAGCCGCCAAATCATCCCAACAAGTTGGGTTATGGCAGACATCCATCATATAAGATTCATTGCTAACATTAACTATTTTGTAAACCTGAGCAGAATTATTGTCATAGTTAGTTTTTGGAGTTTCTTTTTTAACTTCTTCCTTGGCTACTTCTGTTGGCTTTTCTTCTTCTTTTATTTCTTCTTCAACTCTATTCAAAATTTCCTCAACCCCTTCTCCGCTTTTAACGACATTATTTTCTTTCATCCACTGAGGCATTTCTTCTTCGCTCAGTCCGGCTATACTAGCTTTAGTTTCGCCCTTTTCATCAGTTTTAATGCTAATTCCTAATATTTTTTTATCTTGAACGGCTGATCTGATTTGGTCAGCGGCAAAATAACCAGCACTAACTTTTTCCATCGCTTTTGACACATTTCCCGGCAAATTGGCAATTGTCAAAATACTGGCTGCTGGTTCAGTCACTGCCCTTGCCTTATTTACCATTTCTGACACTTTATTTCTGTCTCCCAGAGCGATTCTAGCTTCATCATCAGCCACTTCTAAGACCAAATCTGCTCCGCCCACCACTGTTGCTGTCGTTGCCAAAACCCCAGTAGCGCCTCCAGTCAGTACCACCCCTCCCACAAACACCGTCACCTTGGCTCCATTTTTAATTCTCATTGAATTTTGTTCACAAGTTTCAAACACATCTCCTTCTTCACCGTAAGCTTCTCGGGTAATTTGGTCTTGTGTTTGGTTTAAGATTAATTGAGCCATTTTGGCATCTACTCCCAAATGTTTAGCCAGAGTTCTGACTGTCTTGCCTGCTGGGGCAGTCTCAATTACTTTTTGAATTTCTAGTGAACTATAAGCAGAAACATCTTTTATTAAATTAAAGGCTGTTTTTTCATTGGCCATTTTGTCAGCTTCTTTTTCTAATTCGATTGCTTTAGTTTCTAACTCTTTCCAACTATTAATAGTTTTAACCATTTCTTGATTCCATTTATCATAATCTCCATATTCTTTTGCCTTTTCCAAAACATTTTCAGTTCGATATCTAAGCAAAGTGTATTCTTTTGAGATTGACAAAGTGTTTTCATAAACAACTTGGTCCTTAGATGATTTACTATCTTTTTTGAAAAAGTAAAAACCAATAACTAAAACAATTGCCAATACGGCTATTACGATTGGAATAATTTTTTTCATAGACATAACTGATTTTACCAATATTATTTATCTAAAGCTTTTCTTAACATTAAATATATACGTCCATGATCTCGAGAAATTACTAATGTTACTTCAAATTCTTTATCACTCCATTTCATTGTTCCAGTTTTTTCATCATAAACATATGCCGTTTTTTCTTTGTATTGTTTTTTATATTCTTCCTCAAGTAACAAAAATTCATCTACATCATCTCGGCCATCATTATTTTGATCTCCACTATCAATAACTGTAAAATATTTTGTATATTCAATTTCTCCACCTTTTTGATTTAATAAACCATAAGATTTTTCATGCTCAACAAGACTTGCATTTATTTTCAAAATATCAGGAAACTCTAAAAAATATTTATTTAAACTTTCATCTTTATAATCTGACAAATGAACTTGTAAATAACCTGTATTTCCTGATCCGTAATGAGCTGCCGAGACTTTATATTGTCCAATAATCCCTTTAACCATATCTGGACTCTCAAATTCTTCTATAATTTGGCTTTCAAATAAATTTTTATAGTAATTTAAAAATTCTTCTTGGCTAGCATCTGAATAAAAAACAACATTGTAATAAGCAAAATTCTTTTCCTCAAAACCTGATATATTTTTCGGATCGGTGTTTACAAAAATTTTATTTGAACTGACTTTATTAAGTTTATATAAAGGAACTTTATCGATTGGAAATCCCTCTATTAAAAAAGTGGCTTCATTTTTATTATTCAAAGTCAAAGGTTTTTCTGTTTTTTTAGGATTACTTTTCAAAAAAACAATCAAAAATACAGCCAAAATCAAGATTATAATAAGAATTATCCATTTATTATTTTTCATAAACTATTATAACAATCCATCAACAGTTAGCCTCTTCTAAATCAATTTCTTTTTGTGATTTAAAAAATTCACCACTATCCAAATCAAAACCCCTCACAAATTCAATTGAATAAATACCGATACTTTTAGCCGTTGAATCAACTGGTTGGTCGGATATCATAGACAATTCCTCAAGTTTCTTATCATCAGTGCTAGTCAAAATTGGTATCCAATTAATATAATTCCATTCTTTCTTTTTAACATTATAATGAGCCGGCAAAACCATAATATTATAAAACTGATAAACATCATTCATCATTTTCATATATTCTTTTGATCTAAATATCTCGTCTGTAGTAATAATTTCCTCAGAATTCCAATATTCCTTTTTCAACGGAAATCTTTTCTTAAAATTAATCTTAATAATAACCACTCCACTAACATAAATAGGACCTTCTTTTAGTTTAAGTAAATCTTTTTTTATTTTTTTAATTTTAGTTTGAAGAGATTTTACAGTCGGATATATTTCAATTAATACTTGAATGAATCTTAAACCTTCAACTCCACCAACAAACATTATTCCCACATAAGCACTATCTGGCCAATCCGGCTCTCGATAACAATATCTTTTATTTTTCTTATTCATTTATTAACCAATATTAACATTTATGCTACCTTTCTCACTTCCCAAAAATCCTCCTTGTTAAAGGAGGAAATTTAGCTAGCAAAGCTAAACAGGAGGATTTGTAATTTTAATAAGAGTTTTAATTAAATTAAAAATTTAATAAGTTAGTAATCATTTTAATTAATTTATCTTTTTCATTAGGATCACTGATGGCAATCAACAGTGCCAAAGCAGCCAAAGCATTATCACTAATTTTCTTTTCACCACTTATTCGATAAAGATAATTATTCTTATCAAGAAAATAAACAAACAAAAGTGATGCCGATCTTTTGTTACCATCAACAAAAGGATGATCTTTAATAACAAAATATAATAAATGAGCCGCTTTTTCTTCAATCGAAGAATAAAGGTCTTTACCGTCAAAAGTTTGATAAATATTTCCTAAAATAGCCCTAAATTTATCACCATTTTCTTGAGCAAACATAAGACTTGCTTCTTTTTTGGCCAAGAGTTGATTTTTAGCCTGATTAATTAAATTTCTGGCCAAGTTATAATTTAAAATAAATTTACCCTTAAATTTGCCAATAAGTTTTAATTCATCTTTGTCGTATTTACTTAAAAAAGTTAAAGTTTTTGAATAATTAGCCAAGATATTCAAAATTTCTTTCTCTTGCCCGGCCAATAGTTCATTACCAGATTTTTCTTTTAAAAATAGAATTGTTTGTTGCAAATCTTCAAGATTATTTTTAGCCTGAAGTAAACGTTTTCGATTTAAAGCATATCCTTGTAGTAAATATTTTTTCAAAATGTTTGTTGCCCATTTTCTAAAATGAATTGCTTTTGCAGAATTTGTTCTATAACCAATAGCAAGAATTACATCCAAGCTAAAAAAGGCTACTGGTTTATCAGATTTAGCAATGTGCAAAAAATGCACATTGCTTTTTTTATTAACTTCTTTATCAAGAAAAATTTGTTTTATATGTTTACTAATTACTGAACGATCTTTGTCATAAAGTTCAGCAATCTCAGATTGAGTCAACCAAACAGTTTCACCTTCAAATCTGACACGTAATTCAGAGTTATTTTTTGAAATTTGATAAATTATCACTTCACCAGGTTTTATTTTGCTAATTTTGTTCTTCATACTATAAATATACCCGAAGAAAACCCAAAGTCAATTAGTTAAATCAATTACAATTTATTCTACCTTTTTCACTGCCTTTCGATATTTTCTTTAAAAATAAAACCAAACCACATCAGGATCTTTAACTTCCTTAATATTACTTTTCAACATCTTGTATTTCCCATCTTCAAACACGGTTTGCCATGTACCTTCATAATAATGAGTTTCAACTTCTTGGTTAACCCAATTTATAGTGTCGAATTTAATATTAACTATATCTTTTGCATCCTCAGATATCTCTGATTTATAAACATAAACATCCAAAACATCTTTAAACCGATTAGTCCATTCTTCAAAATTAGTTTTTTGCAAATATTCTTTACTTAATAAATCAAAACCCTTTTCCATCTGTCTGGCTTTAAGATAAATATAAAAAGCATCAACAGCATCTTCAGGCGATTTTGTTGGATCAACATTAATCTTTTTAATTCCTTGATCGGTAAATCCAGGAATCAAGTTTCGGGCTTCATTTGCCGATATAAACAAAGACAAACCAGCCATTCCTATTGTATTAATACCAACCACATCTCCACATTGATCAACCAATGGGCCACCACTCATTCCTTTTACCAAAGAGATATCAGTTTGAATATAGCTCACCTTATCGTTTTTAGATTTTCTAAAATCAACATATTTTCCTTTTAAAACGGTCGCTTTACCCACCAAATCAGTTCCCATGGCAAAACCAGTGGCAATCAAAGGCTCTTCTTCCTTAAAAGTCATCTCTTTATCAGGCAAAGGTTTCACCATCTCAGGATATTCTTTATCAGTGAAAAGCAGGGCCAAATCAGCCTCTTTATTACCCGTAATTTTGTTTGGAGTAATAAAACTACCATCAGGGAAAATAATCTTAGGGCTAGGCTCACCGTCAATCACATGAAAATTAGTTAAAACTTGATTTTTTGAAATAAAGAAACCAGTGCCCTCAGAAAAACCACCCACAACCCTAACCACTGATTTTTTCATTTTTTCGCTAGTTCCCGCCGAGCAAAAAAACTTACCATAATAACCATAATGAGTTCGAACATAGTCCACAATCACAAAAACTGAAGCCACCAAATAAACCGCCAAAGCAATGGTTAACAAAGATTTCAAAAAATTTCGATAGCTCTTAAAAGGAAATTTAATTCCATCAATAATCATTTTTGTTAATTCAATAATTGTCTTAACCGAAAAATAAATTACATAATAAGCCGAATAGGTGACTAGTTTTATAGGAAACAAATAAATTGGATCAAGTAATCTTTCAATATAAGCCACAAATCTTTTAACAAATCTAAAAGGAATCTTTTTAATTAACCAAAAAATACCTTTAAAAGGCGGTAAAAATAGATACAACAAAAAAGAAAGTAAAAGTATCACCCAAATTAATTCAACCATTTCAATCAAAACTCCTTCATTTGATGAATTTATTGTTGATATCCAAAATAAAAAAAGTGTAACAGCAAAAACTATAACCCACCTAGAACCCTTAGTGTAATTTGATAAAAAATAGTCAATGATGCTTGGAGCTGTAACAATAATACAAAAGGCAAAAAGAGTAGACAAATTATCAAAAATATTAGTTTTATTTCCAAAATAGAAATTCAATACAGTAAAAAAAGTAGCCACCAGAAAAATCAAAAAAAGAGGCCCAAGGCTAAAAATAAAATTAATTATCTTTTTTACCATTAAGCAATAGTAACATTTATTCCACCTTCTTCACTGCTTTTCTATAATTACAAAAATCACAATCATTATTTGATTCTGGGATTTTTTTACTATTCAAACACTTATAAACATCCTTAATTGTCCCCTCAACCCAATCTGGATTGCCTATATATGGCAATAATTTAATATCAAATTCCAATTTTCCATCAAAAGCTTTTCCATCAGTTTTTCCATTACAATAAACAAAATAACCAGTAGGAGAAACTTTAAAACCATTTTTTCTAAATAACCATTGATAAACCTCCATCTGTCTTTTATATCCATCTTGCCACTCGGCATCTAAATTAACTTCAGCTTCTTTTGATGTTGCTTTATAATCCACAATAATCAACTCGCCACTAGGCTCAACCCACACATCATCAACTCCACCAGTAATTAACAAATTAGTTTCGGGATCTAAATAAGTAATCCCTCTTTTTAATGAATCTCGCCACTCATCCATTTTTGGATGTTCAAAAGGAATTGCATCAAGTCCATAAGCTTTCATCAACGGATGAGCCGTATGATCAGCTCTATGAATATCAAATTCTTTTTTAAGTAATTTATCGACGGCCGAATTAAGAGAAAAGGGGAATCCTGGTGGCTGCCCAATTCCCAAAACTCGATCTAAATAAAAACACCTCGGACAATTCAAAAACATATCAATTTTACTTCGACTTATTCTAAAAGGTTTAGAATCTTTTGAATCATATAATCCACTTGTTCTGTTTGGGTTGTAGTATTGGGACATAAGCTATTCTAACTCTATTTTTTGATAAACTACTTTTAAACAATGAATTTATCACTTAAATCAAATTTAGCAGACAAATATACGAGTAGCTCACAAAAGATAAGGGTTTTAACTGAAAATTGGGTAAATAATGAAATATATTGCCCAAATTGTGGAAAAGTTAATATAGATAATTACGAAAATAATAGACCAGTAGCAGATTTTTTCTGTAAAAATTGTAAAGAAGATTTTGAATTGAAAAGTAGCAAGAAAAATTTTGATAAAAAAATTATCGATGGAGCATATAGAACAATGGTAGAAAGATTACAAAGCAATGATAATCCTAATTTCTTTCTATTAAATTATGATTTGCAAAAACTTGATGTAACAAATTTTTTTATTATTCCAAAATATTTTTTTACCACTGAAATTATTGAAAAAAGAAAACCATTAGCTCCAACAGCAGTCAGAGCAGGTTGGGTTGGATGTAATATATTATGTCAAAACATTCCCCAAACAGGTAAAATTTTTTTGGTAAAAAACAATAAAATAGAATCAAAAGATAAAGTGTTAAATGAATGGCAAAAAACACTTTTTTTAAAAGAAGAAAAAGAGGTTTTGATAAAGAATTGGCTATTAGATGTTATGTTTTGTATCGATAAATTAGGAAAAAATTTTAATATCAATCAAATTTATAATTTTGAAAATTTTTTAAAACAAAAACATCCTGAAAATAACCATATAAAAGATAAAATTAGACAACAGTTACAAATCTTAAGAGATAAAGGTTATTTGAAATTTACTGAAAGAGGAAATTACCAAGTTACTTCATAAAATAAAGCACCACCACCAACAAAAGGCTCAAAATAATTATTGAATTTTTTGGGAAACACTTTAACAAGTTCTGGCACAAGTTTACCTTTACCCCCAACCCGTTTAACAAATGGTTTTGCAACCCCAGTTTCTTTTAGCATGGTTGAATTATACCGCCTCAACCATCCAAAAACCCTACCCATAATTCATATACTTTTATCAGCTATACTTTATTTATGACAAATTCTTATTTAATTATTGGTATTATTGTTTTTTTTGTTATTTGTTTTACTCAAAAAACTTTTTAGTCTTCCTGATAATCAAGAAGATACTTCAGAACCGTATAATAAAAAACGTTTCAATTTTCATAAAGTTACTATCAATGATTTTCGACTTTATTCATCGCTTTTAAACTCTAACGAACATGTGTTTTTTAACCAACTTAAGTTAGCTGTGGAGGATAAATACGATATTTATCCTCAAGTTCCATTAGGTGCTATTTTTCAACCAATTAAACAATGGCATAATCGGGGAGAATTAAGCAAATTAAATAAAAGAATTGATTTTGTTTTGTTTGACAAAAGTAGTCAAGCACCAAAACTTGCTATTGAATTAGACGGGAATTCTCATTTAAATTATAAAAGTTTTAATAGAGATGAATTTGTTGAAGCCATTTTTCAAAAATTTAATATCCCTTTAATTCGTTTTAGTAATGGCAATTATTCCGCTCAAGACATTAAAAGCAAGATTCTAAATACAATAATATAAAACAAATACGGCAAAACAGGTGAGTCTGGAACTATTATCTCCCTATAATATTATTTTATTGAAAATATTATAAATCCATGTTAATATCGTTACATTTAATTATCGTTAGATAAAAACAAATTAATATGGAAAAGATCAGTCATTTAGATAAATCAAGTAAAACATTATTTAATAGGTTTAATATGGAAATTACTGATTCTTTAGAAACTTGGAACTCTCTGTCTGAGAAATATAATGTTCATTTCTCAGAGATAACACAAATAGATTTAAATCGTAGTGGTATTCATTTAAAAAATAATGAAGTTAGAGAAGGCTTTAGGGTTAGATTTAAAGGTAATTTATTTGAAGATAATGAATCATGGTTCGCACTTCCAGTTAGAAGAAATGAAGATACAAATTTTAATAATATTTCTCAAAGAGTTTATTTGAACGAAACTGAAATTGGATTTGCTAAAGATTTAATGCTTGATACTTGTGAATCTTCATATCAACGCGGTCCAAATTTACTTAATCTTAATAGTCGCAGTCGTAGTAATTGTAGTGGGTGTAAAGCTTGTGTTCACAACTATAAAGACTTATATGATAATACAGTTATTAAAGATAATGTTGAACTCCAAACACCAGAAGATATTGAAAATTTCTTTGATAAACAAAAAATAGATGTTCCAAATTTAAAACAGATAGCCGTAGTAACAGGTTTATTTGGTAGTGAAGAAAAAGTTGTAGAACATATGAAAATTGTTAATGACGTGGCAAAAAAAAGAGATTTTAATGGTGAATTAATGTATTTTGGTTGTGAAGTAAATTCAAAAACAGCTCTAAATGAGTTATCTAAAATTGATAACTTTTCTATAGTTTATGCTCTTGATAATTTTACAAAAAGAGATCAAATTTTATCAAAAGTAAAATCAAAAATAACACTTGATGTAGCAAAAGAAACATTAGGTAATGCAAAAAGTCTAGGTATTAGAACTAATATGGCATATAT
The DNA here is from genome assembly GCA_964408995.1 of uncultured Gammaproteobacteria bacterium. Taxonomy (GTDB): domain Bacteria; phylum Patescibacteriota; class Microgenomatia; order UBA12405; family UBA12405; genus WARW01. Next base: position 9,775 of record CAYPBP010000014.1, read on the forward strand.
TTCTGGAATTGATCCAATAAACGACATGATAGAGGGGTTTACAAAAATTAAGGATAGCCTAAGTAGTTTTCCCGTTGTGAATGTCTACCAAATTCAAACATTAGAACAGTCTAAAATATTAGATGAGTCAGCAAGAAACTTAGATTACTTTGTTAAAAGTCGTATTGAATTAGAAAATATTTTTATAGATACTACAATGCGCCCAAAAAGATGGGAAAATTATCGTCCGCTTTGGTATCAATACTTTGCAAATGAAAAATTAGCTAATAATTCATATGGGGAGAATGAATAATGATTAAAATTATTCGCCAAAATTATCAGAAAAACATAAATTTATTCAATAAAACAAAAATACAGTTGGTTAAATTATTGGGTGACCTAGTTGATTTTGAACATATTGGTTCAACAGCAATCCCAGATATGTCAGGCAAAAACATTATAGATATTTTAATTGATACTCCAAATAATATAGTTTTTAAAAAAATGGCAGAAAAGATTAAAAATAGTAATTATTATATTGGTGAAAATAATTTCAGTGATTATTTATTTTTTTCATCTCGAAAAGAAGAGACTAAGAATGGTGATGTTCATTTACATTTAGTAATTAAAGGAAGTAATCGTTATAAAGATTTTTTATTTTTAAAAAAATATTTAATAGATAATCCCGGTGAAGCCAAGAACTATTCAAAAATAAAATATAAAATAGCTAAAGAAATAAACAATGATAGAAAAAAATATAAGTTACTAAAAAGTGAATATGTTAATGAATTATTAAAATGTGCAAGGAGTAAATATGATGGAAAAACTACCAAATAATTTAATACTTGTTCGTCATGGAGAAAATATTTTTGATCCTAATATTCAAAATATAGATTTACCATTATCTGAAGATGGTATTAAACAAGCACATTGGGCAGCAGAAAAATTAAAAACACAAAATATTGATAAAATATTATTGTCACCGACAAGACGTACATTAGAGACTTTGAATTTTATAAAAAAAAATATTTGTCCAGAAACAGATATAAGATTATTAGAGCGCGGTTGGGGTGATAACCATAATGGTAATGAAACAAATGAAGAAGCTTCTAAACGAGCTTCAATTCTAATTAATGAGATTAAAGAAAAATATCACAACAAAGATATTTTAATCGTGACTCATGGTGGATTAATAAAAACACTTGAAAATATTATAGAAAACAAAGATATACCTGATCATAAAGTTGAGAATTGTTCAATCATTAATTATTCTAAAATTGATAATGAAACTGGTGAAAATGTAGGATACTTTCGTTATAAAAAAACTGCTGAACCATATGAATCTAATACTAAAAGTGAGATTTTAAAAAAAGGAATTAATGTTTATCTAATCCGACATGGTGAATCAGAATCAAATCGTGACGGTATATTGGCAGGTAGTATGGATTTTCCACTAACAGATACTGGAGTTAATCAAGCAAAGGCAGTAGCAATTGAAATTGCTCACTTGGAACCTAATTTTAATTATATTTTTTCATCACCACTCTCACGATCTTTAGATACCGCCAGAATTATAGCTAAAACATGTGGTATTTCAGAAGACAGAATTATCACTTTAAATGATCTAACTGGATGTGGCGGAGGTGATTTAGAAGGAAAACCGTATACAGAATGGTATGCGACACCAACAGACGAATTAGTTAGTAAACATGGTGCCGAAAGTTATAAGGATCAACGATACAGAATTGGACGGGCTACTTTAAAGATATTAAAAGCTGTTGACTCTGGAGATAATGTATTAGTAGTATCTCATTCAAGTGTTTTTCAAGTATTTCAGGCAATTAATAATAATATTAATGACGAAAAAGAAATCTTTAGTCAAAAAAAACCAAGTCCAGGTAAATATATGGTAATTAAGTTGTAACTAACAATATTACTCTCGGTTTTTATAAAGTAATATTGAAATACGGCGGAGAATGTGAGTCTAGGAACTATTCTATCTTTATAACTCCCACCTAGGTGTCTTATTATATCAATCCTTTATACCTAAATGAGACAAATGAGACACTATAAAAAGGGATTAAGTATTTAGATTAAGCTTTTGGTCTAATACCAATGAAAGAGACTCCTTCTTCTGGATGTTCAGGAGATATTTCTTGACATAATTTATCAATTTTTTGTTTAAAATTAAATTTTTTGCTTGTTGTAAGAGAATCTATTGTTTGGGCATTGTAATGCCAACCACGAAACACTATTCCTTGATTATCGGAGTTTTTAAATTTTTCTCTATCACCAATTGTGTTGTGACCATTTTTAATAGTTCTGAGAAGTACTGCATTTTTTGAAAATGGTAGAGCCATGATATTTTTAAGATTACCACGGCGTTGTTGATGCGTATCATAATATTCTTCAGCATTTGATAGATAAATTGTTCCAATGGGACAATTTAATGATTGGCTGATATTTTTGATATTTTGAATAGTTTTTTTGTGACCTATGTTTCCTTTAAGAACAAAAATTCTACCTTCATCATAAGCTGTGAATACTTTTTCTAGATTTGAACTGCTTGAATTCCAAGAAAAAAGTTGGTTTTCATCGTTGGTAACACTTTTTTTATATTCTAGATATCGGTAACAATCTGGTTCTGAAAAAGAATAAGGTCTTCTATTTTTATTAATTAAATGTGAAACTTGATTTATTTCATTTGGAGTTAAGTTTGGTTCTAAAAATCTATTTATGTGAGAATTATTTTCTTTTTTAAAATATTGAATAAATTCGTCTGGATTTGGATATTGTCCAAAGGTTTTCTTATGGCGACTACCAGTTTCTAATAAAGTTCTAGTAAGCAAAGAAGTATGCTCAGTGATATCTACCATAAATAAATGACTGGCTTGACTGTTAACGAACAAATCAAAACCTTGTTCACTACCAAGGGCAACTATAGCGCCTGTTTGTTCTTTGATAACTGGAAATAATTTGTATAAACAAGGTTCATTAGAAATATAATAATATTCATACTTATTACCTACTTTTTGTTGAAACTCTTTTTGATCTAAAATTGGTTTTGAAACATAAGTTTCACCTTGTTGAATAGCCAGTTTTTCACCTCTGGCTAATTGAAAGTTTAAAGTTTCTTTTTCTTGATCTAGACATACTCGTTGAGAATGATGGTCTTCAATTTTTAGCAATTTAGAAGCTAGTTCTGATCTGTAAGATTTTGAAAAGTTTTCTGCTGACATTTGATGTCGATTGTACCATTGGTAAGGAGATTTTTCAATTTTTTTGTTCTTATAAACCCTAAGGTGGTGAGTCTGGAACCAAATTTATACATAAACAGGAACAAAAAATAAAAAGTTCGAAGCATTAGCATCGCCTATACTACATGAGTCGATACGGAACAACTCAAATACGGCGGCAAACCGTTGACGCAGTTAGAACTTATTTTTTGCAAAATATAGCGACAAAAAATGCATTAGTAAACACCACAACGATTCCATAAATTAATGCCAATGAAATAAATGTTTCCTCTAGCCCATTTTTTAAAACACTGTTGTTTAATAAAACAAAAACAACCATTAAGCCTAAATTAAGTAATACGTTTAATAAAACAATGTTTTTCATAATTCATTATAAAACATTCGGCGGCGAACCATTGACGCAGTTAGAACCTATTTCTCAAATCAAATGCTTGAACTAACCCACTTTCAAGATCGCGGCACGTTATAATTAGCACATGGAAGATCATAAAATTAATATCCGTCTTCGAATGGTAATTATTAAAAATGGGAAATTGTTAGTCCAATATCGAACTGATCATAACTATTATTTTTATGTTGGTGGTCACTTAGAATGGGGCGAAACAATCTTAGAAGGTTGCAAAAGAGAAATTGCTGAGGAATGTGATGGAGCTGAATTTGAGTTTAAGAAAATTCTTTACATTCGTGATTTTTTATTTCCAGAACGAGAAAATGAACATAGTGTTGAGTTTTTTATTCTCGGCGATATTAATAAATTTGAAGAACTCGAGCACCATTTTGATCCGCAACATCCAAAAAATGACGTTTGGTGCACTTGGTTAGATATTAATAATCTTCCTGATAATTTATTTCCTCACCCACTCTCATTAAAGCTATCTGAAGATTACAAAAACGGCTTTCCAAATGAAGGAGAGTATGTCGGTAGAATGGATAAGTAATATTTATACGGAAAAATACACTAAATATATCTTGGCGGCGAACCATTGACGCAGTTACGATTTATTATCCAGAATTTATTATTTCATTAATTAAATTAACTTCGTTATATGGTCGTTTAGATATATTTAATTCAGGGAGAATACGTATTAAAACTATTTCTTCATTTCTTTTATTAAAAGAAAAACCAATGATTCCTGGTTGATTTTTTTCAAACCTTAATTCTTCATGAAGTTGTCTAAAAATATCTAGATTAATACTAGAATTCGGTTTTAGTTGAAGAATTACTAGAAAATTTTGTTTTCCTGAATAATGTCTGATGATTTTCTTTTTAAGAAAATCTGATAACTTGTCAAAACTAAACTCATCTCGATATCTTTTTAACTCAAACTCGTATAAATTACCTTTGTATTTGGCAATAATATCGGGTGGATCTTCTCTATAAGAATTTATATCATCAATACTAACAATTTGATTTATTTTAGGATTGAAAGTAGTTTTTAGATAAAAACAAAGTTCACAATTTTTTTCAAAAAGTTCATAAAGATCTAATATTCCAGTATAAAATTCGTAGTCTTTTGAATCAATTGACTGTTTTGATAATTCTTTTATATAGTTTGAAACTTTTACTGAATCGTATGACTCATTCCTCAGTTCTTCGTTTGAAAATAGCTGAGTAAAGAATTTTGAGATTAACAAAGAAGTAATTTCTTTTGCAGAAAAACATGCTGTCAACTTTCCATTATATGGTAATATTTTCATGCCTAAATATAAAGTGGTGAACCATTGACGCAATTATATTTTCCACTTTTGTTGATTAAATTGTAATCGTTCACTAAAACAAACCCAGTAATTTTTCCATTAACTTCTATAAAATATGGAAATCTATTTTCTTTTTCCCAATAACTATCTAGATATTTATATTTTTCTACTTTTTCTGTTTTTAATAATTCTCGTTCATATTCTTCAATCAATTTTTTCAAAATCTCTTTTTCTTCTTTTTTAATCAAAACCAATTCAATATTCATGACTAAATTTTATCAAACATCTTCATGATTACTCGAACAATACTCGAAGTGCGGAGAGGGTGAGTCTAGAACCTTTCTATCCCTATAACAATATGAGTCGAATACAATCATTAATTTAAAGTGATAATTTTTGTTGGATTAATTCGATCTAAAAAATAACGGTCATGAGACACAATTAATAACGTTCCTTTATAAGAAATTAAAGCTTCTTCTAAAGCTTCTCTTGATGGAATATCTAAATAGTTTGTTGGCTCATCCAATATAATAAAATTTGACCCCGAAGCCATAATTGATGCTAATAATGTTTTCGATTTTTGACCGCTACTTAATTTATTAATTGGAGTTTTGATGTCTTCATCAGTAAATAAAAACTGTTTTGTTAATTTATATGACGAGGTTTTATCAATTTTTGTAACATTTATTAAATAATCGATTGGATTTAGTTCTGAATCTAATTGATTATGTTCTTGTGGTAAGTATCCAATATCAACATTATTACCAAACTCAAGTTTTCCACTTGTTGGATTTAATTTATTCAAAATTAAATTAATTAAAGTTGATTTTCCGCTACCATTAAGCCCAATCAAAACAATTCTATCACCTTTGTTTATTTCTAAAGAGAAGTTCGAAATAACTTGATTGTCTCCAAATTTTTTTGATATTTTATCTAAAAATGCGATTAAGTTACTACTTTCTTTTTTTGGCTTAAATAATACCGACAATTCAAAGTCTTCTTGTGGTTTTTCAATTCCATTTTCATTTAATTGTTTAATCAACATTTTTTCTGTTGATCTAGCCCTACTAGCTGCTTTAGCCGCCTTGTGACGTTTATAATGATCAGCTCCTGATGTTATTACTTCTAATTGTTGAGTTTGATTTTTCATCGTTCTAACCCTTGCTAAAATTCTTTCTGTTTTTTTTTCTTGAGTAATATAATTTCGCTTTTGAGATTCAAATTCAATTAATTTTTGTTGTCGATAAAACGAATAATTACCTCGATAGGTTTTTATTTGTCCATTCTCTAACTCTAATATTTTAGTAACTGTATTGTCTAAAAATCTTCGATCATGAGATACCACTAAAAATGCACCCTGATAGTTCTTCAAGTAATTTTCCAACCATTCCAAGGATTTAACATCAAGATGATTGGTTGGTTCATCTAATAATAAAATATCTGGTTTTTGGATTAACAACCTTGCTAAATAAATTTTAGTTTTTTGACCACTCGACAAAGTTTCAAAAGGTTTCAATGCTAAGTCATTAATGTTCAATGTATTCAAAGCAACATGGATTTTATAAATATTATTGTCATCAATTCCAAGTGATATTGCCAATCCTTCAGTAATGTTATTAGAAATAGGAAAATCAGACACTTGTGGGATGTAACCTATTATTAAGTTATTTGGAGTTCTTATTATTTGACCACTATCCTGAGTTTCCAATTCAGATATTAATCTTAATAAGGTAGTTTTACCGCTTCCATTAGTACCGATTAAACCAATTCGGTCTCCTAAGTTTATAGAAAAATTAACATCAGTTAATATTTGATGGTCAAAATATTCTTTTGATAATGAATTAATTTGTAAGTTCATAAAATAAAAAAAACCAGCCTTTCGACTGGTGTAAATACTAAACAATATACATTAAAATTTTATATGGAAAACACCAGCTCCGACAAAAGTCGGAAAATTTGATTTAGTGTTTAGATTCGCATTAATCAATTATATCAACAATAAAATCTCTGTCAAAAACAATGCGGAGGAGGAGAGATTCCTTTCGACCTTCGACTCGTATTGAGCTCGCCGAAATGCTCAAGGCAAGCTTCTCATCAATCACATCTGTATTTCGACAACTTCAATGCTTCTTTGACAAGTTTTTTAAAAATGCCATATTTCCCTCAACAAGTGCTTTCTTTTTTGCATTTGACCAACCTTTTAATTGTTTTTCCCTTTGCCAGGCTTCCTCTCGAGAGTTTAATTTTTCTTGGTAAACAAGTTTGATATCAGAAAATTTATGAGTGAAATTTGATTGTTTGTTTTGATGTTCAAATAACCGACGTTCTATATTATTTGTTGAGCCAACATAGTACATTTTCTGATCGCAAAAAAGAATGTAAATAAACCACATCATAAATAAATTATAAGGCGAAGCACTGAGCTTGTCGAAGTGCGGAGTAGGTGAGTCTGGAACCTTTCTATCCCTATAATTCCGTTGTTTAGTCTTTTTTCTTATCGCTGATACCCAAAACCAGATATTTTAGAACCGGGATGCGCTTCAGAAGTTCATATAGAAGAGGTGAAAGTCCTAGGACGGAAATGATAGCAGTCAGATAAATCATTGGCACCGGCAAAAAGGTATAGAACTTCAGAAAATAGCAGACAGAAAGCACAACCAAATAATGAACTATATAAATGCCAAAACTCGACTTTGCCATATAGTTCGCAAAACGCGAAGTCCGATCAAACCAGGCCTGACCGCAACCCAGAACCGCAAGAATTGCTACCCAAGTATAGATATTGGTAAACAAACTTTTCAAACAAGCATCGCCCGCATAATTCTGACCGAAATAAAAGACAGTATAAGCAACACCCATCGCAAGGGCGACAAAAAATAATGGCAGATGAGCGGCTCGGACCTTAGCCTGTACCTCATCATGAGAAAAGACAAAATAACCGAGCAGAAAGGCAGTAAAATAGATACCTAAACGATAAACCGTAACTATAGGTATATTCAAGATCTGGGTCGCTCCCCACAGCAAAAGGAAAAAAGATAAGATCAAAGGAAAACTAAATCGACCACAGACTGTATAAAATCTATCTTTGGCATCCAGCCTCTTAACCAACACAAGTAATAAAGAAAACAGCCACAAAGCCTGAATAAACCACAAAGGACCAGTCCCAGAAACAGCCATAACTGGATAACGGATAGCCGTCGGAATCGTCTCCCAAGCACCACTGATTATCAGATTAAAATAACCGGTCAACCATTGAAAAACGAAGAGTCCAAGTGTAGACGGCACAAGCAATTTAACAGTTCTCTCCTTAATAAACTGCCGAGGCACCCGATGCTCCAAAGAATAACGAGAACTAATTCCAGAAACCAAAAATAGCAGAACCATAAACCATGGATAGACAAAATACAAAAAAGCATCCTGGTATTGCACCTTCGAAAAGCCACCGAAACCACCTAGAACGCCAACACCATTAAAAAGATAAAAGACATGGTAAACCAAAACCAAAAGAACAATTGTCCAACGAATATTATCCAGATAGTACTTACGCATAATTAAGAATAAAAAACTTCTACTCTATTATAGAATAATTATCGGACACCTCAAGGCGCTCATTTTTGTTGAGGGAGTGAGTCTGGAACTTTTTTGAAGCTAAACAGGAACAAATATAACTTTCTTCGCTAAGTATCATTGACTATATTACATGGAACTTTCGGGAAAAACTAGAATTCGGCGGAGAAGGCGAGATTCGAACTCGCGAGTCCTTGCGGACGCAGACTTTCCAGGT
>CAYPBP010000015.1:0-16512 GCA_964408995.1 uncultured Gammaproteobacteria bacterium
ATATGGGAACAGATTTATAATAATAATTTTAACCGTGTCGAATTCGACACCTTTAGACTTGAAGTTGGAACAAATTCTTTTGTTATGACTCCACAAAAATGGATCAGTAAGACGAATGCAATTGGATTAATTTCTAAATCTGGTCGTTATAGTGGTGGAACTTTTGCACATCAAGATATTGCTTTTGAATTTGCTTCTTGGTTAAGTCCTGAATTCAAACTTTATTTAATTAAAGAGTTCCAAAGACTTAAAGATGAGGAAAATGAAAGACTAACTATTGGTTGGGATGTTAAACGCCAATTAACCAAAATTAATTATCGAATTCATACTGATGCTATTAAAGAAAACTTAATTCCAAAATCATTATCAAAAAATCAATCTAATACTGTTTATGCTTCAGAAGCTGATGTTTTAAATATGGCTCTTTTTGGTAAAACTGCCAAAGATTGGCGTGAAGAAAACAAAGACAAAGAAGGTAATATCCGAGATTATTGTGATGTTGCCCAATTAGTAGTTTTAGCCAATCTTGAAGGAATGAACGCTGAATTAATTCGACAAAATTTACCTCAATCAGAAAGATTAATTAAACTAAACCAAATTGCTATCTCTCAAATAAAATCTTTAATAAATAATTCATCAATTAAAAAGTTAGAAAATAAATTGTAAATAAGACTAATTGTGTAGACAAATTTCTAGTTTAGTGTTGAAGAATTCTGTTAAGACTCTTATTAAAATTACAAATCCTCCTGTTTAGCTTTGCCAGCTAAACTTCCTCCTTTAACAAGGAGGATTTTGGGAAGTGAGAAAGGTAGCATAAATGTTATTATTGGTTAATAAATGAATAAGAAAAAGAAGGGTTTAATAAAATAATGATATGAATCAAAAAGTTTTAGAATATATTGATAAACAAGAAGCATCTCAAAAAGAAATTTTGATTAAGATTAGAGAACTGATTAAAAAATTGATACCACTGGCCGAAGAAAAAATGATTTATGGTGTTCCTGGATTTAAATTAGACGGTAAATCGATAATGTATGCCGGTTTTAAAGAACATGCAGGAATTTATCCAGAACCAGAAGTAATTGAAAAATTTGAAAAAGATTTAAAAGAATATGAAACAGCTAAAGGAACTATAAGGTTTAGTTTGGATAAACCAATTCCTTATGATTTAATCGAAAAAATTATTAAATATAAATACAACCTATGAATTCAATTGATGAAATTTTGAAGACAGCTAAAAATATTGTAGTGGTGGGTTTGTCGGATAAAGCTGATAGGCCTAGTTATCAAGTGGCTCAATATTTTATCAATGAAGGTTTTAGGGTTATTCCAGTTAACCCAACTATTGAAAGTGTGTTTGGAATTAAAGCTTATGCTAGTTATAGTGACATACCAAAAGATATAAAGATTGATATTGTGGATATTTTTCGTAAATCTGATCAAGTTTTGGAGGTAGTAAAAGAAGTGATTAAATCTGGACAAAAACCAGTAATTTGGTTTCAAGAAGGAATTTTGAATTTAGAGGCCGAAAATTTGGCCAAAGAAAATGCCATGGAAGTGGTTAATGGAATTTGTTTGATGAAAGCTTTTCAAAAATAGTTTAATGAATTTTACTTGACATTGTTTTTATAAGTAATATAATGAATATATATTCATTATTATTAATTATCTAAAAGGAGGCAATATGCCAAACAGAGATAAAACAGGACCATTAGGAAATGGCCCATTAACAGGTCGTGGCCTTGGTGGTTGTAAAGGTGAAGTTAAAAACACCGAAAATAGACCACTAGCTAAAGGTTTAGGAAGAGGAAGAGGCAGGGGTAAAGGATTAGGTTTAGGCCGTGGTATAAATAAATAACCATGGTTAGACCTAAAAATATTAGACGTCTGCATTTCAACCCCGAGGTATTGTATTTCAAACCCCGGGGTATTCCTTTGTCTACACTGGCAGAAGAGGAATTGTTTCATGATGAGTTAGAAGCTTTAAAATTACATGATGTTGATGGTTTGGGCCATATTGAAGCGGCTAAAAAAATGGAGATATCACAACCAACTTTTGGCAGAATTTTGGATAAGGCTTATAAAAAAATAGCCATGGCGATAGTTAAAGGAAAAGCAATAAAGATAGTTAAAAATTAGATTAAATATGAAAAAAAATATAAATAAAAATAAAAAATTTATTGGACTTTTAATAGCTTTTATATTTTTTGTTATTTCAATATTGATTATTTTTACAAATAAAAAAACAGAATCAAAAATTAATACGATGTTGATGTTGATAGAATTTGAAAAGATTGACGGAGTTATCCAATGGGAAAAGGAATTAGATGAAAGATGCTTGACTGCTTTAGTCAAGGTTCAAGATAATGTAATTAAAGAAAATCCGGAAGTTTTTAAAAGATTAGCTGATAAAGGATATGAAATAGCTGGTGGTTACGATATTGCTCCTTTTTGGAAAATGTCTTATGATGAGCAATATAAATATTTAAAAGAATCAAAAGATTTGATAGAAAAAATAACTGGTAAAAAGATGAGAGTTTTTGGAAGTCGATATTTTGCCTATGATGAAACTACTTTAAAAGCAGCTGATGATCTGGGGATTGAATATATTTTGGGTCGTGGAGTTAATGATGTAGAAGCAACTATTTATCAACCAGAGGAATATAAAACTAAAATAATTTCAGTAACTAATGTTGATGTTGGCGAGCCAATGGGAAGAGGTTCGCTTTGCGATTATAGTCTGTGGGCCAGAGGGGCAAATGCTGAAGAATTTGGAAAAATATTTGATGAAAGTATTGCTAAAAATCCAAAAAATATGATTTTGGTATCTCATGCCTATTTAGGTGGAACTAGACTTGAATGGTGGAAAGAATATGAAAAAGCTTTAGCTTTAGATTTAATAGATTGGAATGGTTTTGATAATTGGGTCAGTAAACAAAAAATTATTAAAATAAAAAATTCAGAAATACCTTTAAATAATGAGGTAAATTATGTTCAACCTAAACCAGAAAAACCAATGGAAGATTATGCACCTATTTTAAAAGAAGATATTTTAGAAAACTCCCAAAATTCTTCTCAAAATGAGATGATGTGTCTTTAAACATATTGACTTTATTTTTTGTAGCAATTGGCGGCGATTAGAGTAGTAATGGGAACAGCTAAAACTAAACCAATGCTGCTAACTAGAGTTCTGATTATTTCTTCGGCAATTAATTCGTAACTTATGATTTCTGAAAAAGGATGAGGATTGTTGGTAAAAATCAAAAGCAAAGGAAGGGAAGCACCAGCATAGGCCAAGACTAGGGTGTTAACCATAGAAGTGATGTGGTCTTTACCGATAATCATTGACCTTTTGTAAAGATCACTAGCTTTGGTTAATTTGGCAGTATTAGCTAATTCGTCAACAATAGCTGCCTGAGAAATAGTGATATCATCCAAAACACCAAGGGCACCAATAACAATTCCTGCTAATAAAATTCCTTTCATATTTAAATTGGCTTGACTAATAGACAACATCCCCGCTTCTTCTGAAGACAAACCAGTCAAATGACCAATTTGAGTAAAAATTGCAGCTAAAATGGCAGTAATTGTTAAACTTATTATTGAACTGATAACAGCAATAGTAGTTTTTTTGTTGAATCCATGAGAAACATAGAAAGTAACAGGAATAATAATTAATGAAGCAATAATGACAATTAATATGGGATTACTGCCAGCAAGTATTTTGGGTAAAACAAAGGAAAAAATAATAAAAAAAGTAAAGATCATAGCAAAAAGAGAGAAAAATCCTTTCCATTTGGCAATGACTATCAATAAAATAATAAAAATAATTGCCAAAAGAATTAAACTGTCATTTCTAATAAAATCAGTAATAATATATTCATCTTCCCCTTCCATATTTTTTCCAACAGTCACCAAAACATTGTCATTGACTGAATATTTAATAATACTAGCTAGGGGTAAATTACCATTTTCAATGATTACTTTCTTTTTGTCTGGGGTAGATAGTTCTAATTCTAATTTTTGATAAAGTTGGCTTTTGTCCATGACTTCAATTTGTTTTTCTTCAATGATTTTGACAATTCTGGCTTTAACACTTTCGGTTGTAGTGTCTCCAAGGGCAGATATTTTTTGATTAAAGCCAAAAAAGAGGAATAAAAAGACAATAAAAAAGCTGATTATGTTTTTTAAATTGATCATATTGAATTTTAACTCATATTTAAATCGCTTTTCTGTTTAAAAAAGATATAATTTATATAAATGAAAAATAAAAAAATAATAATAGTGGGGGCTGGGCCGGGTGGATTGGCCTCGGCCATGCTTTTATCCCACAAAGGCTTTGATGTTGATGTTTTTGAAAAAGAAAAACAGGTTGGAGGCAGAACTTCTGAGATAGAAATGAAAGGCTATCGCTTTGATGTTGGCCCAACTTTTTTTATGATGAAGTTTGTTTTGGATGAAATTTTTGAGAAAACTGGGAGAAAATCGGCTGATTATTTAGATTTTTTTAGATTATCACCAATGTATCGGCTTCAATTTGAAAAAGATTATATTGATGTCTATGAAGATAGTAAGGAAATGAAAAAGGAACTAGCCCGAGTATTTCCTGGCCAAGAAGAAGGCTTGGATAAATTTGAAAAAGAAGAAAAAAAGAGATATGGCAAATTGATGCCAATTTTACTTGATGATAATAATAATATTTTTGATGTTTTTTCTAAAAAATTCATTAGTGGGCTTCCTTATTTTTCATTAGGTAAATCAATTTATTCAATTTTGGGTAATTACTTTAAAAATCCATTGACCAGAATAGTTTTTACTTTTCAAGCTAAATATTTGGGTATGTCGCCATGGAAATGTCCGGCTGCTTTTGGCATTGTGCCTTATATTGAACATGCTTTTGGGGTTTATCATATTAAGGGTGGTTTATCTGAAGTTTCAAGACAAATGGCAAAAGCGGCTATGGAAGATGGAGCAAAAATTAATTTTAATAGTAAAGTTAAAAGAATTTTGGTGGAAAATAAAAAAGCAGTGGGGGTAGAACTTGAAAGTGGTAAGAAATATTTTGGGGATGAAGTGATTGTTAATGCTGATTTTGGTTATGCCATGACCAATTTGTTTGATAAGGGAGTTTTGAAAAAGTATTCACCCAAAAAAATGGCTAAAAAAGATTTGTCTTGCTCTATTTTTATGATGTATATTGGGTTAAATAAGCAATACAAATTGGAACATAACACAATTGTGATTGCAAAAGATTATCAAAAGAATGTGAATGATGTATTTTCGGGGAAAATAACTCCAAAGGATATTTCTTTTTATGTTAGAGATCATAGTTTAGTTGATCCATCTTTGGCTCCAAAGGGTAAAACTGCTTTGTATGTTTTGGTTCCGGTTCCAAACTTAAAACTTAATAATGCTAATTGGAATAAAGAAAAAGAAAGTTTGAGAAAAGTAGTAATAGATGGGTTAAAAGACAGATTGGGTTTAATGGATATTGAAAAATATATAGAAGTGGAAAAAATAATTACTCCAACAGAATGGCAAAGTGAATACAATGTTTACAAGGGAGCTGTTTTTAATTTGTCGCACAAATTATCCCAAATGTTGTGGTTTAGACCTCATAACAAATTTGAAGAAATAGATAATTGTTATTTGGTTGGTGGTGGAACTCACCCTGGAAGTGGACTTCCAACAATTTTCCATTCTGGAAGAATTGCTAGTGAATTAATTGATAAAAAATATAGTTAAATTTAAAAAAAATGAAAAATATTTTTCAAATATTATCAATACTGACACTAATACTTTTATCTCTAAACAGTGTTTTTTACCCAAACTTAACTATTAGATATTTAGGTGTAAGCTCTTTAAACATTTTTTTTGTTTATTCTGTAGTGTTATTAATATCGGTATTAATAAAAAAGCTTTATTTATCAAATTTTATTATTCAAATTAATAAAAAAATTTTTCCTGTTCTAATTTTAATAAGTTTAATATTTTTAATATTAGAAAATACTCAATATCCAAATTTTATTCTGAAATATTTTCATATTTTCCCTTATTCCTTCTTTTTTGTAGCTTTATTTAGTGGAATTATATATTTTGTTTCAATTTTAGAATTGAAAAATAAAAAAGAAAAATTTTTATATATTCTTCCGTTACTATTTGTTTTTTTATTGTCATTTTTTCAGTTTAAGTGTTTTGACGAATTTAAAGTTTTAGTTAAAGAAGATTCTTTTTTGGAATACGCTCAATTTGGAGTTTATTTACTAGCTGGATATTTTGGTTTTAAAACTAGTTTAAAACACAAAAATAATAAATTTTATTTTATCTTATTTTTTATATTTTCAGTATTTATGTTTTTTATTGCTTTTGAAGAAATATCTTGGAGTCAAAGAATTTTTAAAATTGAAACACCCGAATATTTAATAACAAAAAACTTACAAAAAGAAACAAATATTCATAATTTATATTTATTTCAATATGAAAGAACATATATCTTATATATATTGATTGGACTATATGGGTGTTTTTCTAGATTTATTGTTAATAAATTTTTTAACAAAAAATTAAAGAAGTTTTTAGTGTTTACTCCTGATTATTGCTTGTTTGTCTATTTTTTTATAATATTTTTAGTTTATTTTGATAGACTTTTTTTAAATTTATATTACGATATAACAATATATCGAAGAATATATCTTTTTTCATGGCAGGAGGTTGCAGAAAGTTATTTGGCAATAGGTTTTCTTTTTTATATTCTATTAAGATATAGAACTAGTTCGAATGGAAAAAATAAATGAAAAGAATATTTTTGATAATTTTAATTATTTTAGTGATAGTTGGTGGATATTTTTATGTAAACAGGGATATTCCAATGGTGTTGACTGAAATCCGAATGGCTTCTCTTGATAAAGAAACTAGTAAAAATAAAAATACTGGATTTTTTGCTCAATATAATTTTGAAAATTTAAGAAAAAGAGACTATAAAGTTTCTAAAATAACTAAAATAGGTAAAGCTTTGATGGTTGATGAAGCTAGAAAAGCATTGGTAAAACGAGGAGATTTGGCCGGTAAAACTTTTGACTTTGAAACTCAGGCAATTCAATTTGAATCTAATGGAAAGAAAATAAGTGGGATGATGAACATCCCAGCAACTTTAAAAAGTAATAAATTGCCAGCAATAATAATGCTTAGGGGTTTTGCTGAAAATAATGGTTATTATATTGGTTCTGGCAGTTGGAGGGCAGCCGATGAATTGGCTAGAAATGGATATATCACTGTTAGTTTAGATTTTTTGGGATTTGGATTGTCTGACTATGAATCGACTGATATTTTAGAAGCTAGGTTTGAAAAACCAATAAATGTGATTGAATTGATTGAATCGGTTAAGGCAATGGATATAGTTGATAGTGAAAAAATTGGGATTTGGTCTCATAGTAATGGTGGTCAAATTGCTATTTCGGTTTTGGAAATTACAGGTAAAAATTACCCAACAGTTTTGTGGGCACCAATGACCAACCCTTTTCCTAAAAGTATTTTGGAAATGGTTGATGATACAAGTGAAAGCAGTTTGAAAGTCAAAAAAAAGATTGAAGATTTTGAAAAAGAATATGACAGTAAACTTTATTCGATTGATAATTTTTATAGTTGGATTAATGCCCCTATTTTGATTCATCAGGGAACTGAAGATGTGTGGTGTAAGGTGGAATGGCAACAAGATCTGCAAAAGAAATTAAAAGCTTTGGGTAAAGATGTTAAATTGGATATTAGAAAAGGAAATGATCACAATCTAAAACAATCTTGGAATGAAGTGATGAAAATGGATGTGGAATTTTTTAATGAAAAATTTAAATAAAAATGTTTATAATATAGGTATGTATAATAGAGAAAAGGTTGGTGACAGAATTAATTTTTGTGTCGAAGAGATGTTAAGAAGAGGTAGGACCTATAAAGATACAAGACCTATTGAAAACCAAATGAACCATTTGGCAAAAAAATTAAAACGAATAAATTTAAATGAAAAGATACCAATAGAATCTGAAGATTATGATGATTAAAAAATTAAATAAATTCTAAGCCGTAACTTTGATTATTTGTTCTCTTTTGGGGCCGTTGGTAATAATGGTGACAGGAGCACCTAATTCTTTTGAGATCATGTCAACATAATCTTTAGCCTCTTTTGGAATTTCACTATAAGTTTTGGCTAAATTTATTTGTTTTTGATCCCAAGTTGGAATTTCCTTATAAATTGGAATAACTGTATTTAAGAATTCTTGGTCTGGTCTGTAGGCAACTATTTTGCCATTAACTTGATAATCAGTACAAATTTTAATTGGAGTATTTTCGTAGACAACATCCATATGGGTAATGGCAAATTCATTACCACCACCGTGTTGGCTGTAAAAACGAGCCGCTGGAAGATCTAAAAAGACAATATCTCGTGGCCGCTTGGTGGTAGCTCCATATTCCCAAGCATCTTCTCTAATTTTGTTGGCCAATTCTGGATCAGAATTCATCATATCGGTTGGTAATTTACGGACACCAACACTGGAACTATAGGTGGCTTTCATAGTTAGAATTCGGTGTTCAACTTGCTTGTAATCAACGATTCCTTCGGTTGAGGCAGTGATTGAAGCAAAAGTAGTATCTGAGCCAGTAATGTCCGGATAAACCCCAAATCGAGGGTCTAGGCCAATAGCTTGAGCCATTTCAAAAATATAGGCATATTGGTCTTCATCTTGCCAAGTATCTTTGACAAAATCATAAACATCTTCAATTAATGGGGCTAATATTTCTCGGTCTTGTTTTAATCTGTTTATAAATTCTTTTTTAGTACCAACTTTTACTTTGAAATTAGGAATAGAAGTGGCGACTTCGATTGTGGCCATATCTTGACCAAGTCCAGCAATTTGTTGGTTATAAAGATCGTAATGTTGTTCAAATTTAGTCCAATTTTCATTTAAAAGATCTCTTAACTGCATTGGTTGGCGAAGAATAAGATCAGAATAAGCTGGAGCAATACCCCTGCCGGTGGCACCTTGACTGCCGCCAGTTTGCCAACTTTTTAAAACACCTTCATAAGCCCGATGAGTATCCAAAGCCAGTGCCGCCATTTTATCGATTTTGATAGAAGATTGAAGATCTTTGACAGAATTTATTTCTCTGATTAAATCTGAGGGATGAATAACCATACCTTTGCCAAGAATAATGACTGAATTAGGAATAAGAATGGCTGATGGTAATTGATGAAGAGCAATTCTTTGCCCATTAGCTTTTTCAATAGTATGTCCAGCATTGGGACCACCATTAACTCGATAGGCAATAATTTTTTTGTTTTGAGTGGAACATTCAATGGCAATTTCGTCGACAATTTTACCTTTACCTTCATCTCCCCAAGCGGCACCACCAACAGCATAACTATTACGTCTAACAGGGTTTTTGACCATATTTATTTTTTGTTAAAAACAATAACCAACAGCTATTATACAAGAATTACATGCTTAAGAATTTTTCAATTTGATCGGCTACTTGATTACTATCAGATTCTGAACGTCTAAAATCATGGCCCATGTTTTCCATTCTGACAACATAGGGATTATTAGCGTCTTTAAGAGCGTTTTCAGTATCGATTGGTAAAACTTTTTCATCTTTCATGCCAATTAAAACCATCAATGGTTTTTGAAGATTTTTTAGAGCATCGGACATCGAATAATTATTTCTGTCTTCGACAAAAGAGATGGGAATATCGAATTCTCTAAACTCTGAAGGGTTATTGGGTAAATCTCTTTTTGAATGTCTGATACTAGACTCATCCCACTTAAGATTAGAATTATCAAACGATAGAGCAGGACAAAGACCGATTACTTTGGTTACTTGGGGATATTTATAGCCAGCCATAACAGCCACGGCACCACCGAAACTATGACCAATAACAACTACTTCTTCTGGATTTTGAGAATTATAAAAATCAATAATATCTTTAACACTTTTTAAGCAATTAGTTAGATTGTAATTATTACCATTGCCGGTTTTCCAAAGATCGCAAAGATCAACTCTTTTGACGGTATAACCAATACTTTGAAGTCTTTTTTCAAAAATTAGCATATCCAAATAATCTGGAGAATCGACATAACCTGGTAATAATAAGGCAAGTTTCATAATTCTATTTCAGTTAAATCTTGACCTTTGATAACAACACCTGTAAATTTTTCTTTAACTTCGGAAACTAAATCCATATTTTCAACTTGAGGATAAAAATGGGTTAAAAGAACTTTTTTAACTTGACTGTTTTGAGAAATATCGCCAATAGAAGCGGTGTCCATATGGGCTGGGCTACTGTTACCTTTAGAATAAGAAGCATCACAAACAAATAAATTGGCATTTCTGCAAGCGTCTCTAACTCCCTGACAATCAGTAGAATCACCAGAAAAAGTAATTATTTTGTCGTTAGTTTCAAAACGAAGAGCATAAGCATTGGCTTTGGAACCAAAAGCGCTGTGCTCAACTTTAAAGGCTTTAAATTTAAAATTATCAAAATCCATTGAAGGTTGATAATCGACAAATTCAATTTTATTCCATTTATTTAAAGCTAATAATTCACTATTTTGCGAATAATTAAGCATAAATTGACCAATTCCAATTGGACCAATAAATTTAGGAAATTTAGTTATACTGCCTGGTTTGGAAAGATCGGCTAAGCAATAATTCATAAAAAGAGGAAATAAATCAGAAGTGTGATCGGGATGAAAATGGGTGATAAAGACATAATCTAAATCTTTCGGGTTAATCCCTATTTGTGAAAGTCTGATTAAAGTCCCCGGCCCACAATCGATTAGGATTTTTTTGTCTTCTATTTCTAATAAAAAAGATGAAGCACTTCTATTAATATTGGCAAAAAAAGATCCTGTTCCTAAAATTTTTAATTTCATAGATGAACAGATTATAACAATTTTTGAAAGCATATTTAGATAAAAATAATTAAAATTTATAATGATAAAATAAGCCAAATGAAAGAAAAGGTTGAAGTGTCTATTCAAATCAAAGAAAATATGGCTTTGAAAAGTCCTACAAGAACTGATTTGAGTTTTTTGGATATTGAAGATGAAAATAAAGCAAAAATTAAAGGTAGTGAAGATATTTCTTTGCATAGCTCTAATGGAAGATTACCTGAAAGTTTTATTAGAGAAATTAAAAATATTAAATCAATAAATGATGAAGAAAAAAAAGAACTTTTATTAAAAATAAAATCTGGAGATTTAAAAGCTAAAAATAGGATGATAGAGGGAAATTTAGGTTTAGTTCTTAAATTTGCTTGGAGATTTAATAATAATGGAGTTGATTATGAAGATATGTTTCAACAAGGAGTTATTGGTCTTGGGAAAGCAATTGATGGCTATGAACAAGAAAAAGGTGCTTTTTCAACTTATGCTTATTTTTGGATACGTCAAGAAATTACAGATTTAATGTTTAGACAAGGTTCAGGTATTAAAAAAGCTAAAAACGATACTTATAAAGTATGGCGTATTAATAATTTTATAAACGATTATTTAAGCGAATTTGGACGTGAACCAACTATTGATGAAATTGAAACTAAAACTAAAATACCAGCTGAAAAAGTTGAAAATTTAATTAATTCCTTTATAAATAAAAAAATTTTATCACTAGATCAAGTTATAGATTCCCAAAATGGAGATGAACAAAATCAATCTAGATTATACGATTTAATTCCTAGTAGTGAACCAGTAGAAGAGGTATTTAAAACTGAAGAAAATATTTTAAATATTTTACAAAAAATGATTGGTAAAAAAATAAATGATGATAAAAAAACTATTTTTACCACAAGAGATTACGAGGTATTAATTCACTATTTTGGCTTAAACGGAGAAACACCAAAAACATTTGATGAGATAGGTAAAATTATGGGTTTAACTGGGCAAAGAATTAATCAAATACAAGAGAGAGCATTGGTTAAAATAAGAATAATTGATAGTAAAGAGAAAGATGGATTTAAAATTAAAGACCTACTTTAATTTGGTTTTTATTTTATCAATAATTTTATTAGTAGATTGGTAGCCAATATCAATAGTTTCTTGGTTGTGAAAAAATTTGGCAAAAACACCAAAGTCAGTATTGGGGATTTTTAGATTTAGAGCAATATCTGAGGATTGTTGATCAATTTCGGCCAGTTTTTTAAGCCAAATATAACGAGACATTTTAAAAGATTTTAATCGAGAAATTTTTTTATCTTTTAAAGGGATGGGGAAAATGCCATCGTAAAGATTGACTCCCACAACCACATCAGCTCCCATTTGACGAACAGTGGAAATAGGGATTGGATTAGTCATACCACCGTCAACTAAATGCTTGCCATTAATCTTGACTGGAGGAAATAATAAAGGAACAGAACTGCTAGCTTTGATAGCAGTAAGCAAACTGCCTTTATTGATAACAACATGTTCCCCTGTTAATAAATCACTGGCAATGGCGGCATAAGGAATTTTTAAATCTTCAATTTTGATATTGCCAATAATATTTTTTAAAAGACGATAAAGATTGGCATCTTTAAAACTTAGACCTTTAACTATTTTTTCAATTTCTTTGATGTTGGGGTTAAAAGCATAGAGGCCACCAATAATGGAACCAACACTAGAACCGGCAATAAAACTAATGGGAATTTTATTTTCTTCTAAGGATTTAAGAACACCAATATGAGCTAAACCCATCCAAGCACCAGAACCCAAGGCTAAGCCTAGTTTTTTCTTTTTCATAGATATGATTTTATATTCTTTATTGCTGGAATTGTTTAGTTATTTGATCAAAATCTTGAAAATCAATACCTGTTGGTAGAGCAAAATCAGCATCACTAACTGTGGTTGGTTGACAATTGTAATCATATTTTTCATCCCAATCAATATTGCTAGTGGAAGCTTGAGGAGTACCAGTGTCTTGTTCTTTTTGATTTAAATCAATTTTGGTTTTGAAAGCCATATTGGCAATTTGAGAATCGTCTGACCAGGTATAAAGATATTTACCATCGCTGATAAAATTGACTTTGGTTTCTCCGGTAGGATTTTTGACATTCATGCTTTGTTTAAACTTATCACCTTTGATTAAAATTTCACCTTGACTAATACCTTGCTCTGTAGTTACTTCCCAAACACATCTTTGAGCAACACCTTGAGAAATTAAATCTTTTAGGGAAAAAGTCTTCTTTTGTTCTGTTTTGGAATTTGCGTCTGGGTTGGTGGTCTTTTTTGGTAAAGTACAAGCTGAAAAGATAAAAGCGGAACAAATAATTAGAGCCAAAGTGCTTATTTTTTTCATTTTTATGAATATCAGCCATAGGCTGATCCGCTTATAGCGGAAATTATTAATTAGAATATTTTAACATTTTTAATTAAATTCTTAAAAATAGTGTAAAATAAGTTAAGATGGCAACAAAAAAACAAACAAAAAAAGTTGAGAAAAAAATAGTAAAAAAAGTTGAGAAAAAAAATGATTGGAAAAGTATGTTGAATGATTTAGAAAATAAATTGGAAGAATTTTTTACTAAAAAAATGCCATCTTTTCCAGATAAAGCTAAAGAAATAATTGTAAAATATGGACCATACTTTATATTAGTAATGATGTTTTTAACCATACCAGCAATATTGACCATATTGGGTCTTGGGGCTATGTTTACACCATTTGCTCTTATGGGTGGAGTTGGTTTTGGAATTATTTCTATAATGTCTCTTTTGTTTTTAATTGGAATGATAGCTTTGCAAATTGTAGCTTTACCAGCTTTATTTAAGAGACAATTGAAAGGATGGAAGATTTTGTTTTATCTTTCATTGATAAGTGCCGTTTCAAATATCATAAATTTTGATTTGGGTTCTTTAATAATCGGAACTGGAATAAGTTGGTATGTGTTGTTCCAAGTAAAAAGCTACTACAAATAGGGTATAATTTAGGTCATGGAAACTAGTGAAAAAATTAAGTTAATTACTCGTAATTGCCAAGAGGTATTAACTGATACAGATTTAAAAAATCTAATCGAAAACGACACCCAGTTGAATCATTATATTGGTTTTGAAATATCAGGTTTGGTTCATTTAGGAACTGGTTTAATTTCGATGGGTAAGGTGGCCGATTTTTTGAAGGCTGGAGTTAAATGCAAAGTATTTTTGGCTGATTTTCATTCTTATTTAAACAATAAATTAGGTGGAAACTGGGAAAACATTAGACTAGCCACAGAAAATTATTTTAAACAAGGATTAATAGCTTCTCTTAAGTGTTTTGATGTGGATGAAAGCCAAGTAGAATTTATTACTGGTAAAGATTTATACGAAAATAATTTTATTCACTGGGAAAGCTTTATGGAAGTGGGTAAGCATGTAACTTTATCAAGAAATTTAAGATCAATATCGATAATGGGTAAAAAACAAGGCACTGATGTGGATATGGCAACTTTGTTTTATCCCCCACTTCAGGTGGCTGATATTTTTACCATGCAAGTAAATTTGGCTCATGCCGGTATGGATCAAAGAAAGGCTCATGTAATTGCTAGAAATGTGGCCAAAAAATTGACAATTAATCCATTGAAAAATGCTAAAGGAGAAATTATTGCTCCAGTGGCAATTCATCAAAATTTAATTGCCGGATTAACTGGACCTGAGAGTCTTGATTTAAAACAAGATGAAGAAAATATTAATATTGATTTGAAAATGAGTAAATCAAAGCCAAACTCAGCTATTTTTATTCATGACACCCCAGATGAAATTAGAAATAAGATTAGAAAAGCTTATGGACCACCAAAAGAAACTGATTTTAATCCTTTGATTAACTGGGTAAAAACTTTGGTTTTTTGGGGTGAAGAGGAAGGAAGTTTTACTATAAAAAGACCAGAAAAATTTGGTGGAGATATTGTTTACACAAAAGTTTCTAATTTAATTGATGATTATAAGAGTGAAAAATTGTACCCATTGGATTTGAAAAATGGTTTAGCTGATTGGATTATAGACAAATTAGAGCCAGCCAGAAAACATTTTGAAAAACCAGAAGTAAAGATGGGATTAGAAAAGATGAAAGAGTTTTTAGAAAAATAAATCCCTCAGTCCTTCGACGGACTCAGGACAGCTCCCTTTGATGAATGGGAGCCATATTTTATAAAGTGTTTAGGGTTTAATAAATCACATTATCTTGGTAATATTTATTATGTATGTTTTTATTGATGAATCTGGAATACATAAAAATATTGATAACTCTGTTTATGTTTTGGTTTATATAGAAATAGATGATTATGAATCTTTAAATAAACAAATATTAAAAATCGAAAATGATTTAAAAATTAAAGAATTTCATTGGGCAGAAACAGTTTGGGAAATAAAACAACAATTTATTAATAAAATACTGAAATTAGATTTCAAAATAAAAGTTGCCATTCTTAAAAATCCAATTAAGCCACATTTAGAGATAGAAAGAATACTTTCCCACATGTTGATTGAAAAAAATATTAACGGTGTTTATATAGATGGTAAAAAACCTAAATGGTATGAAAGAAAAATTAAAAATATTTTAAGATCTAAAAGTTTTTCTGTTCATAAATTAAAAACTGTTAGAAGTAGTCAGTATCCATGTATTAGAATTGCTGATATGTCTGCCGGTTTAATTAGATCTTTTTATGATTCAAAAAATTTAAATAAAATAGAAAAATACTATAGAAGGTTAGAAAAGAAAATAATTATTACGATAAAATAAAACCCCGCAAAAGCGGGGTCAGAGTTTCTGATAGTTTGTTAAAACTTTCCCAATGGGATTTGTCTCAGGACTCTTGTTGTATGTGTATTATAACACTAGATGTAAATAAAATTACACAACAAATAATTTATGTGATAAATAGGTCTTAATAAAATTAGTTATAATAGATAACTATGAAGCTTTTAATCCATGCTTGTTGTGCTGATTGTTTGCTAAAGATGGTGGAGTCGATTAAGAAAGAGAATAAGTTTAAAGAAATAGTTGTTTATTATTACAACCCAAACATTCATCCAAGATCAGAATATCAATCACGATTAAAGGCAATGCAATTGATGATTAGGGGTATTAAACTGATAATTCCTGATTGGAAACCGGGAGAATATTTTAAAACCCTCCGCCCTTCGGGCACCTCCCTTGACAGGGAGGCTTTAAATCAAAACCCCTCTTTCCCCGCCGCTACGGAGACATCTCCCCTTGATAAAGGGGAGAAATTGAAAAAAGAAATTAGATGTGTGAAATGTTGGAATTTGAGATTAGAAAAGACAGCAGAGTTTGCTAAAAAAAATGACTTTGATGCTTTTTCTTCCACTTTATTGACCAGTGAATATCAAGATTCAGATAAAATCCAAAAAATTGGAGAGAAAATATCCAAAAAATATGGAATTGAGTTTTTAATTCCTAAAAATATTTGTAAAAAATTAGAAACTAAAGGATTTTATAAACAAGTTTTTTGTGGTTGTTGCTATTCTTTGACCGAGAGATTTGAAGAAAAGTTTTAGA
>CAYPBP010000016.1:0-10155 GCA_964408995.1 uncultured Gammaproteobacteria bacterium
AAGCATAATATTTAAACCATGTGGGATAAGAAGCATCTGGATTAGCCAGATAATCCACCCAATTGTCTAGTGATTTCTTTTGGTCATGGTAAATAATTTCTCCAGCTTTTTTTCTAGTTTGCTGGTCAATATCTTTAACATCATTAATACCTTGATATTGATAATCACCCATCTGACCTCTGTCTCTACCTATCTTAAGTTGTAAAGCAAAGTAACTATCTGGAACCTTATCTGGATCCATTAGTAATTCTGAATGAAGTGCTTCTTTGTAAGTTTCTACTCTTCTATCTCTATCTTGTTGATCTGGATTATTAAATATCTTGCCATAGAGAGATAGATCAGCTTTATCATCTGGTGATCCACCATGAAGTTCATTACCAATTAATGCATTTAATCTTCCTTTTTTTGAATTTTTATCTACCACATTTCCATCTCTTTTGGCCAATTTACTAGCTACTTCAGCTAATTTAGAACTATGTAAGTTTGGATCTAACTTACTTATTACATCAACTGGTATTTCCCCACCACCTGTTTCACCCATAAATTAATTCTATCTTATCAACGATAGACAATCTATAATCTGGCATTTAACTCCATGCTGGTAAATCATCTTTAGCCAACATTTCTAACATTACTCCACCACCACTACAAACAAAATCAATTTTATCTTTCAATCCTAAACTAACAATTGAAGCGGCTGTATCTCCACCAGCAATTATTTTATAACCATTAGATTCGGCAATAGCTTTGGCTATTTCTTCAGTTCCTTTCTGACTTTCTTTATTTTCATAAAGACCCATAGTTCCTACCCAAACCACAGTTTTAGCTTTTGTAATTTTTTCTTTAAACTTTTCAATATCATCATCACTCAAATCCAACCCATCTTCTCTTAATTTAGCCACCACAATTTTTTTATTGGAAATTGGAAATTGGAAATTGGAAATTAATTTAGGAAGCTTGCCACCTATAAGTACCCAATCTGCAATCTTTACTAATTCATCAATATTTTTTAACTTATCTTCTTTAGCTCCACCCAAAACTATCACCATTGGGTTTTCCTCTCTTTCTTTTATTTCGTTTATTTTTTCAAATTCTTCTATAAAACTTAAACCATAATAAGTTTCCATTTCATTATGCAATAAAACCGAAGCCGCTTTTCTGTGAGCCACCGCAAAAGCATCGTTAACAAAAAAATGACAATACTTGTTTAACACCGAAAAGAGGGAAGTATCACCATTTTCTTCTTCCTCATAAAATCTCAAATTTTCTCCAAAAATTATTTCATTTTCTTCAATCGCTTTTTTCACTTTTTCTTCATTTTTTATATCATCCAAAAAAACATTACCCACACAATCACCACCACATTCAGCTTCTAAAATTTCTATTAACTCTAAATAAACCGGTTTTAAGGATAACTTATTAGGCTTGCCCGCCAAAACTGCGCAGCTGTTGGCGGGGCGGCCTAAATGTCCCACAATTACTATTTTATTATTTCTTTCCAAAAGTAATTTTATTGTAGAAACTGATTTCATCAACCGACTATTGTCTAATATCTCTCCATCACTTATAGGCAAATCTGTATCCAGTCTCAAAATCACTGCCTTATTCTCTTCAATGTCTTTAACTGAGTTTAGCTTTTTCATAGGCTTTAATCTTATTTATTCTTCTAATAAATCTTTCTTCACTAGCAAACGTGGCTCCTAAAAATCCATTAATTATTTCCATATTTTCTTCCTCACTTACATGATCGGCCGATAAACATAAAATATTTACATTGTCATCTTCAACTCCTTTTCGTGCTTGTTTTGGACTAATTGCCATGGCTGCTCTTACTCCATCAACTTTATTGGCGGCGATGCATACACCAGCCCCAGATCTACAAATAAGAATTCCTAAAACATTTTCTTTTACTATTTTTTCTCCAACTTTAAATCCAATATCTGGATAATCATCCTCTGGATCATATTTACCACTCAAATCAGTTACTAAATAACCTTCATCTCTTAGTTTTTCCATTACTTTATCTCTTAAATCTACTCCTCCATGATCTGCCCCTACATATATTTTTCTCATAATTTAATATACCATCAATAGGTTAAAATAACATTATTGATGAATACGATTTTAATTCAAGATAAATTATTTAAATATCAAGTTATCTACAAAAAGATTAGATCACTTCGACTTAAATTAATTTCCAAAAACACTTTCCAAATTTCTTGCCCTCATTTAACTCCCAATTTTTTAATCCAAAAATTTATTAAAAATAATTCACCCTGGATTATTAATCATTCTTCAAAAATAGTTCATAAAAAAACTATTTTAGGTCTAAAAAGTATCAAAATACTAGATAAAATCTATGAAATTCAATGGACAAAAACACAGCAGGATTCCGTTATTATTATAGAAAATGAACAAAAAATATATTCAAATATTAGTCTATTTAGTGAAAGTCATGCCAAAAAAGTTTTAGAGTCAAAGTTAAGACCTTTTGCTCTCATTTTAATTAGAAAAGAACTATTAAATTTGGCCAAAAATTTTAATTTTAAATATGGCAAAGTCACTGCCAGAAACCAAAGTTCTCGATATGGTTCTTGTTCCGGTCATGGCAATTTAAGTTTTAATTGGCAAATTATTTTTTTCCCAATATCTCAATTTCAACACATTTTATTACATGAATTAACTCATCTAGATATTAAAAATCATTCATCAAAATTTTGGGATCAACTGAGTCTTTACGATCCAAATTGCCAAAAAAATAATCTTTGGTTAAAAAAAGAGGGGACAAAAAACTTTCTATTTTAACCCTTTATCTTGTAAGGAACACCACTTCTACTGACAGGATAGATATTTCCTTTAATATAATTCAAACATCCACCACAAAAACCATTACATTTAAATATTTCTTCCGGTATTTTAGGTTTAATAAATTTTCCGTTGTTAGCAGCTCTAATAATATTTTCCGAGCTAATAAAAGTTACACTACGAGCTCCAATCGACTTAGCGATTTTTTTGGCGTCCCCCTTGTGTCTAAAAGCCACCAATTCTTCTTGGGTTCTAATACTAATACCTAAATAACAAATATTGGTTACCATCGGTAATCCAGAAACCCAATCAACTGATTTTGCTCCCAAATCTTTCAATTTTTCAATGATTACCTTAGAAGTTGATGATCTTACCACCGAATCATCTAGACAAACAATTCTTTTACCTTTATAGATTTTACTATTTGGCACAAAGGATAGTTTTTGAAACACTGATTCAATAATCAAATCTTTTTCTTTATCATTCATAAAAGTCCTAGTTGGCACATTTGGAAAATATTGACTAGGTTTTCGGTTAATTACATTTTTTATTGGTTTTTTTGATTCATTATGAAAACCTTCAGCCAAAGGTAAACCTGATTCTGGTATCCCAATAATAAAATCAATATCATTATATTTTTTACTGAATTGTCGAGCCAAATATACTCCAGATTTCAACCTAAATTCATAAATAGATCTCCATTCACCACTTGGAGTAAGGTATAAAGAATTTATTGATCTAGTATATGGTAATTCAAAAATACATTCTCTTTTGTTTTTATAATTTCCTTCTTTAATAATCTTAAATCCTTTAGTATTACTAATCTTAGTAATTTCTGCTGGTTTTATTTCTCTTATTAAAGTTGCTCCAATACTTTCAAAAGATTGTGTTTCTGAAGCAATAACCCAACCGTCGGTAATTTTGCCAATCACCATTGGTCTTATGCCATATTTGTCTCTGGCAATATATAAAGTATCTTCTATTCCAATAACTAATGCATAAGAACCTTCAACCCTATTCAAAGTATTTATCACTTTTTCATCCCAATTTGACCCATCTGCCTTAGCCAACATATTGGCAAAAATTCTAGTATCTGACATTTCTGGTTCTTTTTTGTCAGGTTGGAATCCTACAAATTCTCCATTATGAGCCACTGTAATTAAAGTTCCATCTTTTGTTTTAACTGAGCATGGTTGATTGTTTTCTAAACAATAATTACCATTTGTTCCATATCGACAATGCAAAATACCCCATCTTCGTGGAATCTGAAACTTTGGTGCTATTTTGTCATTAAAAACATCTTTTATTAAACCATCATCTTTATGTATTATATGCTTAAAACCACTACCTCCAATTACCATTCCAGCTGCATTTTGACCTCTTTGTTGAACTCCAAGTCCACCATACTTTAAATCTAAGAATAAATTTCTTGGTTTTTTAACATACATCGCAAAAATACCACAGTGTTCCTGCACTTGTTCTTTGTCGTTATTTACCAAAACATTAAATTTTTCTTTATTGTTTATCATTACTTTGTGTTTCATTATCAATTGCTCTTGGTTCAACTTGTCTATTAGTAAATAAATTAAAATCTTTTTCACTGCCACCATTTACTACTTTTATATTAAGACCAAGACTTTTTCTAATAATCCCTTGTGTTCTTTCGCTTAATGGATATCCTTTTTTTTCATTCATAGCCGATAATAGCATTCTTATAAATCTATATCTACACCAACAGGGCAGTGGTCCGAACCATCAAGATAAGTCAAAACAAATGCCGATTTTACCTTGTTTATTAACTCTTTATCCACAAAAAAATAATCAATTCTCCAACCAACATTTCTTTGTCTAGCTCCACTTCTTTGACTCCACCAAGAATATTCAACTTTGTCTGGATTTAAAAATCTATAAGTATCTATCCAATCATTTTTTTCTAATTTATCCATAAAAGCTCTTTCAATTGGTAGGAATCCAGAAACATTATTATTATCCTTAGGCCTAGCTAAATCTATTTCATTGTGAGCCGTATTTACATCACCACAAAAAATAATTTTTTCACCACTTTCTCTTAAATTATTTATGTATTTTAAAAAATATTCATAAAAATCCATTTTATATTTCAATCTAGTCTCGTTCATTTTTCCATTTGGAAAATAGACATTTAACAAAGTAAATTGATCAAATTTAGTAATAATCACTCGACCTTCATTATCCCAATCATTACTTCTATCTCCAATAACAATACTTCTAGGTTCAGTTCTAGTAAAAGTAGCTACTCCAGAATAACCAGGTCTTTCGGCTGGATTCCAATAACTCAAATAATCAGTTGGATAATCAAAATTGATTTCTATTTGTTCCATTTTAGCTTTAACTTCTTGGAAACAATATACATCTGCATCAATTTCTTTCATTTTCTGCCACAAACCCTTTCTAACTGCTGCCCTCATTCCAGCTAAATTCCAAGAAATTATTTTCATACTATATTGTACAGTGTATACTTAATCTATGGAAAACAATAAAAATCTACTCTCAGTTATTATCATTTCTTTATCAATCTTCTTTTCTACTCTACTCTTTGCTCGTACTGGTATTTATATCAAAAATACTGGTGGAGTTGAATCTAATGGAAAAATTTCTAATACTATTTCCGTTTCTGGTGATGGTAAAGTCTTTGCTAAACCTGATATGGTTCAATTAAGTGTTGGTTTTCAAGAAACTGCTTCAACTAGTAAAGAAGCTCTTGCTAAGGTCAATCAAAAAATAGATGCCACCATGAAGCTTTTAAAGAATAATAATATTTCAGAATCCGATATCACTACTAATAATCTTAGTGTTTATACAGAATATGATTACTCTGGTTCTTCTCGTCGAGTAATTGGTCAAAAAGCTTCACAATCTTTGGAAATTAAAATCAAAAAGATTGACGATAAAGCTACTAAGGCTACTAAAATAATTGATGAATTATCTTCAATCGATAATCTTCAGTTAAATGGAATTTATTTTGACATTGAAGATAAAACGGAATTATTCTCCAAAGCTCGTGAGTTAGCTTTTAATAAAGCCGAACAAAAAGCCAAAGAATTAGCCAAATTAGCCAAAGTTAAATTAATGAAGCCAATTTCTATTTCTGACACTAATTACGATGTTTCTCCAGTTCGTTATACAAATGTTGCTATGGATTCAGTTATGAGTGCTAAATCTGTTGGTTCTGGTGCTCAAATATCTACTGGTGAAATGGATATTTCCGCTGATCTCTCAATTCTTTGGGGAATTGAGTAAAATCATATTGAAAATTGTCAATTAACGGTATAATATACTGTTAATGAATTCATTCAAAAATACCAAAAAACAAGGCGATATGGGGATGGGTGCGGCCATACATTATTTCACTAGTATTGGTCAAACAGTTGCCATTCCTTTAACAGACAGTCAAGATTATGATTTAATAGTGGATTTTGACAATTCTCTTAAAAAAGTACAAATAAAAACTTGTGGATATAAAAGAAAATATTACGAGGTTAATTTATCAGTTAAAGGTGGAAATAGAACTAGTAAGGGATCAATAAAAAGGTTTGACAATATAAATTGTGATTTTTTATTCATTGTTATTGATAATTCAAAACAATATTTGATTCCAACAAAAGAACTAATTGCCAAATGTAACCTTGTTCTGGGTCCTAAATATCAGAAATATCTGTTAAAATAGCTAGTACTCTACCAGCAGGAGCCGGACGGTTAGGCAATAGTCTGTAAAACTATCTAAAGTAGGTTCAACTCCTACCTGCTGGACACACAAATCAATAGTCTGTAATGTTGCCTCTGCGGGACAACTCCTACCTGCTGGACACCAAGTGATAAAATAGGTTAGTTAATTTTTAATTTTCAAAAATGGTTTCAATAAGTATTCGTCGATTAATTGCCATCCTTTCTATTTGTTTAGTTGTCTTTATAATAGTCGTATTTTTTGTTATCAAAAGTTCAGTAAACAATAAAAAAACCACCAATCAAGTTTCTGTAACTCCAATTCCAACTCAAGCAGTTTCACCAAACACAGCCATAACTCCAACTGTTACACCAACTTCTACCCCAAGTGCGACCACAACTCCAACCAAAGCTCCAACCGCCAAACCAACGATTAAATTAAATATTCCTAAAATTAAAATACCAGTTAAAATTATTCCATCCAAAACAGAACCTCCTTCTGTAGATTTAAATTTAAAACCTCTTGAAACGAAAATAATTAATCCTGGAATATAAATCTAACTTTAATTTTTTGTTTTTTCTAAAGTCTATCTATAGGCTGGTATAATAGGCTTAAGACTTGTTTTGTAGTTTTAAGAATTATGCCAAAAAAAAATTATCCCAAAATGTCACCACTTTTAGATTATAAAGGGGCTTTGAGTCATAAGAAGTTTGAATTTAAGAATTCTCCAATAATTAGAATTTCTGGGAACCAAGATTTACCCGATCAGCATGTTGTTGAATTTGAGGGGATTGTTGATCCTTTTATTATTGATCAAGTCAAAATTGCTGACAGTCGAGCTTATCGTCGACTCGGTTCTAAAACTCAAGTAATTTTTTATCCTGATAATCCTCACATTCGAGTTAGATCTACTCACACTGTTGAAGTTGGTAATCCAGCTATGATGGTCAGCAACATTTTAGGCCTTAATACTAATTTAGTTAAAGCCATCTGTGACGGTCACGACATTGGTCATGCTCCAACCGGCCATATTTTTGAAACCGTTTCCCAGGAGTTTGGAACTAATTTCCGACACGAAGTTTTTAGTGCCATTATTGCTGTTTTTATTGAAAGAAGTGGTGGTGGTTTAAATTTAACTAAACAAACTATAGAGGGTATTCTTAGCCATTCTCGTGGAGATGGTGATTTATCTATTAATAAAATTGATGAATACAATTTAGCCATGTATAGTGACAAAATTGCTTATTTGTTTTCTGATATCAATGATCTTCAACGAATCAATAGATTATCTGAAAAAGATTTGAAAAAAATTGATTCTCTTTTTCCTTGTGACCCCAATGTCTATAATGATCAACAATCAAAAATTAATTTATGTATTAATGCTTTGGTCAAAGAAAGTGCTCAAAAAGGTTACATCAGTTTTAAGGATTCAGAAGTTGCTAAAAACTTTATGGAGCTTAAAAAATATATGTATGTTAAATATTATGAATCAAATTCTCCTTTATTAAGAGAAATAATTAAAGCAGTTATTAAAGAAATTTCTAAAATAAAAAATTATGATCCAATTTTAATTACGGCTCTAATAACTGACAGGGAGTTAAAAATTCTTTACGAAAAGGTTATTAGTTCTAAAACTATAAACATGGACGATATTAACAGTCTAGGGGTTGGTGAAATTATCAAAAGTGGGGCTTTGGATAATCAAACTTATAACAAATTAAAATTAAAACTCCAAAAAAAACTTGCCGCTTAATTATTTTGGTATAATAATATTGTGTATCTTTCCAAACTTCTTCTAGAAAATTTTCGGTCCTACAATCAAAAATTATTAGAATTTAATCCCAAAGCCAATTTAATTTTAGGTCAAAATGGTTCTGGTAAAACTAATATTTTAGAAGCTATTTTTCTTTTAGCTGCTGGCAAAAGTTTCCGATCAAGCTCCCAATCGAAATTAATTAATTGGAATAGTTTTTTTACTTCAGTTCGAGCTAAACTCATTAATAATAAAGATGAAAACAGTGAAATTGAAATTAAATTAATCAAAGATCAAACTGGTAAAAGTAATACTGTTTCTCGAAAATTTTTAATTGACAAAGCCGAAAAAACTAGAAAAAAATATATCGGCACTTTCAAAACAGTTATCTTTCATCCAGATGATATTCGTTTAATCAATGGTTCACCGACTCGTCGTCGAGATTTTTTAGACGAAATTTTTCTTCAAACTGAATGGCGCTATGCTCAAGCTTTATCTCAATATCATCGTGTCTTAAAGCATCGAAATGAACTTTTAGATCAAATTCGAGATGGTAAATCACTCAAAGCAGAACTTTTCTATTGGGATCAAGCCTTAATCAAAAATGCCAAAATAATCCACGATTTTAGAATTTCTTTCATTCGTTTTTCTAATTCTTTTTTTACTAATCATCAAGATTTTCAAATTAAACAAATTTATCTAAATTATCGTCCATCAGTTATAAATGAAGAAAAACTTAATCAAATTTATGAATTAGATTTGCATCGTGGTTGTACTCAAATTGGTCTTCATCGTGATGATTTTAGTCTTAATAATAATAGCTTCTCCACTGATGATAAAAATTTAGCTTTCTGGGGCAGTCGGGGACAACAAAGATTAGCTGTTCTAGCCATTCGTTTGGCTCAAATAAATTATTTAGAAGAAACTTATCATGATAAACCTGTTTTACTTTTAGATGATATTTTTTCTGAATTAGACAATGAACATCAACAATTAGTGGCCAGTGTTTGTCAAGATTATCAAACAATTTTTACTGCCGCCGAATCAGAAGCCCATAAACTTCTACCCCAAGCCAAAGTTATCCAACTTTAAATTTAGACGAGAAAAAAGCCGCACCAGATGAGAAAAAATAAAAAGATTGTTGTGTCATTGAAAAACAACTTCTTATATTTATTTTCCGATGCGGCTTTATTTACTAAGATAAGGGATTGTGTAAAGATGTGATTTCTATTAATTTGTCAACTGTTATCTTTGTGGGAGTCTCCTTTCTTCTATTATTTTGGATTTGTTTTCGTCGGCATTAGCTACTGTTGTTAAATTTGGTTGAATGGGGTTTTTCCACAAAAGATGATAGCATCATATGATTTTTTCCTCCTTTCCTTCGTATTTTTTGTATATAAAAATCAAATTATTGTCAGTTATAGACAAGTTTGATTTAAATATTATGAGAGCGATTTTAAGATATGTTTATCTTAAATAGAACCCTATAATATTATGTATTAATATACTGTCAATTATTCGCTTTAAATTAACTTCAATTTACCTAGTGCAAATTTCAAACTAGTGCTATATAATAACGTCACTGCCTGAATCAAGGCAGAATTGTTCTTTAAAATTAAGTTCACAATTTGTTTAGAGCCAGAAGCTGTTAGTACCAGGAAGAATTTCAAAAAAATTTTTTTTGATTGTTTTTTTAAAAACAATCACACTTCCGAATTTATTCGGATGTTAGTACTAAGAGTTTGATCGTGGCTCAGGGTGAACGCTGGCGATGTGCCTAAGACATGCAAGTCGAGCGGGATTTGTTGTTTACACAGAGAAACCCACATATGGGATATCTGTGTAAATAATAAGTTTAGCGGCGAACGGGTGAGTAATAAGTACAAACATGCCC
>CAYPBP010000017.1:0-1330 GCA_964408995.1 uncultured Gammaproteobacteria bacterium
AATTCAAGTTCAAAATTACCACTTATTTTTTTTACAATTCCGCCTTTAATTTCAACTCCAAAGTTTTTTACTTGATTTTGGATATCCATCATCAATTTAAAACCTCCAATTCCACCAGGGAAACCAGGGTAATTATCTACCATCGGGGTAATTGTTAATTGACCACCAGGTTGATTTCCGGCTACTACTATTGTTTTAACGTCAGCTCTGGCATTATAAATTGCGGCTGTTAAACCAGCCGGCCCAGAACCGATAATTATGCAATCATATTTTAAATTCTCATCCATAACCACCATTTTACCAAACATAAATAATTCCTGCCCTGTCAAGGGAAGGTGGCCGAAGGCCGGAAGGGTTTTGATTTTAAATTAGAAATTGTAGATTATTATAGTTTTTTCCTCTATCATTAAATAATGTCCAACAAAACTCGTCAAGTTATTAAATTAATCTTTCAGATTATTCAAGATAAGTATCGCTTCTTTTTTTGGGTTGCAATTCGTATTTTATCTTCAACTTTTCCATTAATCACCATATATTTGTTTTCTAAAACCCTAAACCTAGTTGAAACCAAATCTGATTTTTCTATTATTTTCTTTTCTATAATCATTATTCTTGTCGTCAGGATTGTCGACAACTTTACTCGTATTAAATCGGTTACCAAACTAGATAAATGTATTAGTAATATTGGTTTCGATATTCATAATTATTTTATTGGCGATATTAAAGCCGAAACTAAACTAGAAAGACATCAAAGCATTCAAGCTGTTAGGAATTTCTCTGATGCCACCACTTGGACTCTAAAACTTTTTCGTCAACCAGGCATCGACAGTATTATTTCCTTATTTTCTATTCCAATCATTCTTCTTGTTGTTGATTTTAAAGTTTTCGTTTTAGAAATTGCCTACATCATAATTTACTTCTTTATTGATCATTACACCACTCAACATTATATTAATTTTAAGGATATTCAAAATACTAAAACAGAAACTTATTACGCTAAACTCCAAGAAACTGATGATGTCGATCTTGAACAAAAAACTTTCAGTCGTCACTTCTCTCGGCTTTCCAATTGGTGTTTTACTGAATGGTTTACTCTCCAAAACACAGCCGTTTTTTTCTATGTTTTGATTTTTGCTTATTTAATACTTTCAGTTTCTGGTGGAGTCAAATTAATTTCTGAACTAGTTTTAATCATGAGCTATATTGGTTCTACTCAAACTTACCTAAATTCTTTCTCTGAAATCAAAGATAGTATGGCTGATATGACTGTAGCTGTTAGCCATTTAGCTAAAAATAAATCCATCACCGCCATCGATTTCGACGATTTAGT
>CAYPBP010000017.1:1430-9432 GCA_964408995.1 uncultured Gammaproteobacteria bacterium
TTAGCCATTTAGCTAAAAATAAATCCATCACCGCCATCGATTTCGACGATTTAGTTTAGAGTTATACTAATTAACTACTTTACTAATTAACTATTTTACTAATCTATGCCAGAACTTCCCGAAGTTGAAGTCGTCAGACTTTTTTTACAAGCCAATTTAATTGGTAAAACTATTTCCGATTTTGAAATTATTAGTCCTAAATCTTTTATCGGTAACCCTGAGCTTGTCGAAGGGCAAAAAATAGTCAAAACTTCTCGTATTGGCAAACAGCTTTCTCTACATCTAGAAAACGATCTCATTCTTCTTTTCCATCTCAAGATGACTGGTCAAATAATAATGGGGGAATCTGTCCTTGGCCATCCTACCCCAAAAGAAGACAAATCTGTTTTGCCTAACAAATCTACTCGTTTATTTTTTACCTTTTCTGATGCTTCTAAATTATTTTTTAATGATCAACGTAGGTTTGGCTGGGTTAAACTCCTTAATCAGGCTGAGCTAGTCGAATCCCAAAAAAATCTCGGTATCGACATTTTAAGCCCAGACTTTACCCCCAAATATCTTCAAAAACAGCTTCAAAATACTTCTCGGCCAATTAAATCAGTTCTTTTAGACCAAGCTAAATTTGCCGGTATTGGTAATATTTACGCTAACGATGCTTTATTTTTAGCCAAAATCCACCCTCAAACCAAATCTAATAAAATTAATCTAAAAAAACTTACTCTTTTACACCAATTTTTAGTTGAAATTATGCAGACTTCAATTAAAGCTGGTGGTTCCACTGCCAAAGATAATAAATATATTCACCCCGATGGTTCTAAAGGTCTTCACCAATTCAATTTCCAAGTTTACCAACGTGATAAACAGCCTTGCCTAGTTTGCCAAACTTCAATCACTAGAATCAAAATCGGTGGCCGCGGCACTTTCTTCTGCCCCAAATGTCAAAAATAACTCATTGACAACTATTCAATATCGGACTAAAATAGTCCAATATGAATTTATCAACTAAATCTCGTTATGGCCTTCGGGCTTTGGCTCATTTAATTGGTCAAGATTGTTGCTGTTCTGTTGGTCAAATTTCTAAAAAAGAGCATATTTCATCAGATTATCTTGAAAAAATCTTTGCCAAACTTAAAAAAGCTGGCATTTTAAAAGTTGAAAGAGGTTCCACTGGTGGTTATTCTTTAAGTCGTGACCCAAAAGAAATTACTATTAAAGAAATAATTGGTGCTCTTGAAAAACCAGAATTTGTTTGTCCCAATGCTTGCAATTGTCAAAGCAAATCGGTTTGGCATCAAATTCAATTCAGCTTTAATAATATCCTAAGCTCTATTACTCTTGATAAATTAGCTCAATCAGACAATAAGTCTGTTTATCTAGATTACGCCGCTTCCACTCCAATTGATCCAGAAGTTTTAACCGCCATGTTGCCCTATTTCAATTCTTCCTATTCGGGCAACACTATGTCTTTACACCAAATGGGTGCTAATGCTTCTAAAGTCGTTGAGTCTTGTCGTCAATCTTTTGCTAATATTCTAAAAGTTGAAGCCTCAGAAATTATTTTTACTGCTTCTGCCACTGAAAGTAATAATACTGTCCTAAAAAGCATTGCTTTTGCTAATAAAGACAAGGGAAAACACATTATTATTTCCCAGATCGAGCACGACTGTGTTCTAAACAGTGCCAAATGGCTTCAAAACCAAGGCTTTGAAATCAGTTATTTATCAGTTGATAAATATGGTCTAGTCAATCTAGACGAACTTAAAAAACTTATCAGAAAAGATACTATCTTAGTTTCCATAATTCATGGCAATAACGAAATCGGGACTATCCAAGATATCCAAACTATCGGTAAAATTTGTCATGATAGTGGAGTTTATTTTCACACTGATGCTGCCCAAAGTTTTACTAAAGTCCCCATCGATTTATCAAAAATAAATGTTGATTTATTAACCGCTTCTTCTCATAAAATCTATGGTCCCAAAGGTGCCGCCCTCCTTTATATCAAAACTGGTACTAATATTACCCCACTTCTTCATGGTGGTGGTCATGAATCCGGTTTCAGATCTTCAACTTTAAATGTTCCTGCCATTGTTGGTTTTACTAAAGCCGCCGAAATTGCTATCAAAAACTATGAGCAAGAAAACAACCGTTTAATCGAACTTCGAAACTATTTAACTAAGAATATTCTAAAGTCTATTCCCGATTCTTTTCTAAACGGTCATCCCCAAAAAAGACTTTCTAACAACGTCAATATTTCCTTTGGCCGAGTTGAAGGGGAGTCTCTTCTTTTAGAGCTAGATTACTATGCTATTAGCGTCTCTACGGGCTCTGCTTGCTCTTCAAGTTCTCTAGCACCCAGTCATGTTCTTTTAGCCATTGGCCTCAAACCAGAACAAGCTCATGGTTCCCTTCGTTTTAGTCTTGGTCGTTTTACTACCAAGAGCGAAATTGACTACCTGTTAAAAACTTTACCTCAAGTTATTAATAAATTTAGGCTCTTATCGCCATTTAAATCATAATTATGTACACTCAAAAAGTTCTAGAACATTTTAGAAAACCTCACAATTTTGGATCCATGAAAAATCCCACCGTTGTTGGTCAGGTTGGTAACTTGGCTTGTGGTGATGTTATGAAACTCTATTTAAAAATAGCTAAAAACAAATCTGGAGATGAATATATCAAGGATATTAAGTTTGAAACCCTTGGTTGTGCCGCTGCCATTGCTACCAGTAGTGTGGTTACTGATTTAGCTAAAGGTAAGATTTTAAAAGAAGCTATGGAAATTAATAATAATGATGTCATCAAAGCTCTTGAAGATCTTCCTGTTGTTAAAATTCATTGTTCTTTATTGGCAGTAGATGCTCTAACAGAGGCAATTTATACTCATTATCAAAATACTAATCAGCCAATTTCATCCGAATTTGAAAAGAAACATAATCGCATAATTACTTGTCAAAGCCGCTTAAAACATTAAATCTTGTCATTCACCCCGTCTTGTTAAAGAAGGGGTTGGGGGAAGATTGAATTAGAATAATTACTTTCTAAACAACAACAATACTCCAGTTAATATTAGTATTCCTGGCCAAAAGAAATCCCAATCAATTTTGATTGGAGATACTTTATTCCAGATAGCAAATAGTCCTGCTAAGATTAAAACTATTGCCAATATATGATTTTTTTTCATTTTTTGGACTCTATTTTCTAACTTAATATCTTTG
Source organism: uncultured Gammaproteobacteria bacterium (assembly GCA_964408995.1). Classification (GTDB taxonomy): domain Bacteria; phylum Patescibacteriota; class Microgenomatia; order UBA12405; family UBA12405; genus WARW01. The sequence continues at coordinate 4,649 of CAYPBP010000017.1, forward strand.
GCCATAGATTTAGCTTTATTTTTAGCTTTTTTAGTAAAATTTTTAATTTCTTCTTCTATTTTCATTTCTTTTTCCCTAGGAATCACCAACCACAAAACGATATAAATTAAAATTCCACCCCCACCACCAAGTGCTAACAAAACAAATAAAATCCTAATTAAAGAGCTATCAATTTCAAAAAATTGGGCAATTCCACCACAAATTCCAGCTACGATACAGTCATCCACCGATCTAAATATTTTTTTATTTTTCATAATTAGATACTAGCAATTTCTTTAATCTTTTCAATATTTTTAATCACCATTTTTCTTTTTTTATTCAAAAGATAGCCTTGTTTTTGCATTTTCAAAATCTGTAAAGTAACAGTTTCTCGAGTTAATCCGGCCATACTAGCCAAAACTCTATGAGGAGTATTGAAATTAATCAAAATTTCCTTACCACTCACTTCTCCAATTTCTTTTGCCATCATACAAACCAATCCGGCTACCTTACTAGTTGCCCCTCCAACCACAATTTGTTGCCAATTATTAGATAAGTCAACCAAATTGTCTATTAATTCTTTATTAACTTCGTTCAAAATTTCTTGATCTTTTTCTATAAATCCAACAAACTTGTCCATTGGTATAGCGTAAAGTTCAACCTCAGTTATGGCTTCTACAAAGTATTTATTAGCTTTTTTATGAATACCATTAATTCCAGCACAAAAAAACAGTGGTCTCAAACTTGGCAGAGCAATTTCTTTTCCATTACTGACAGAATAGGCTCTTAAAAAACCAGATTTTTCGATATAAGCAGTATTTAAATTTTCTCCTGGTCTAAACAAAACTTGACCTTTCTTGTATTTAATAAGTTCAAACTGACTAAAAAATAAGTTTAATTGTTTTTTTATTTTCTCATTCATATAAAAAGCACCAAATTATTAACATTAAGTTTGGGGGCATATTCATTATACCATCCCAAACCTGTCTCTTTCTGAAGATGTATAATCATTTCATGACTGAAGGAAAAGGATCCAGTAGTGTTAATACATGGAATATTAAAGAAGCATTTGATGCGCACCAACAACTTGTAAAAAGAGTAGCCATTAAACAAGAAATTACAACTTTAAAAACAGAAAACGTTGGATTAAAGACACAAGTTTCTGAACTAGAAAAAGAAAAAGAAGAAGCAAGATTAAAAAGCGAAACTAGTCATTCAACTGGGTTTAAAAATCGTCGTGGCTTAGATGCTTATAAAGAAGATTTGTTAGATAATCACCATTCACATGTCGTTATAGTGGCAGATTTAGATGGTTTAAAAAAGATAAATGACGATAAAGAAAATGGAGGTCATGACAAAGGAGATGAATACATTCAATCTTTTGTAGAATTTGCTAATAAATTTTTCAGGGAAGAAGATCTTAAGTTTAGAATAGGTGGAGATGAATTTTTATTTATTATTGAAAATACTAGTTGGGATGAAAATTTACAAGAAAAATTAGCAAAAAGACTTGTAGAGAATTTAGCAATTTTTAATCAAGATCGTGAATTAAAACTTAGTTTTACTTTTGGTATTGATGAGGCTAAATTTAGAAATGCTGTTAGTAATGAGGATAAATTAAAAGAATTAAATGATGCCATAAAAAGAGCCGATCAAAAGGAAACTATAGCTAAAGATATTAAACATGAACAAGACAAAGCACTTCAACAAACCTAAAACTTTTTTTCAATTTATAATAAACAACATTTTTTAAAGTTTTTATTAAGCTATAATATTTCAATGAGTCTTAAAAAGAAGATATTGGAAAATAAATGGTTGATTCTAATTATTTTAATAGCCATCTTTTTAAGATTTACCTTTTATTCCAACAGATTAATTTTAAATCAAGATCAAGGTCGAGATGCTACGATAGCTCTTTATGCTAATAGAACTGGAATTTTTCCTATAATTGGATCTCCTTCTTCAGCTGGTCCTTTTAACTTTGGTCCATGGTATTTTTGGCTAATCATGTTTTGGGAGAAAATAATCCCATTTGCAATCGGTCCTTGGATTGGTTTTACCCTAATGTCAGTTTTAAGCGTCTTTTTTTATGCTAAAACAGGAGAAACTTTAGCCGGTAAAAAAGGAATGATAATTACTGGTTTAATTGCTGCTACTGCTCCAGGTTTAGTGGTCGATGGTCCAAATATGCTTAACACTGTCATAGTTGGATTTAGCTCTTCTTTAGTATTTTTTACAATAGCTAAGTTTTTTAAAGAAGATAAAATAATTTGGGCTATTTTATTAGGTTTTTTTGTTGGCTTATCAATTAATTTTCATTTTCAATCACTTGGCCTATTATGTTTTCCTTTAGTAACTGTTTTGGTTAATAAATTTTCTTTAACCAAAAGAATCAAAATTGCTTTTTCAAGTTTTATTGGATTATTAATTGCTTTTTCACCATTAATATATTTCGACATAATTAGAAAAGGAATTTGGATAAAAAGTGTCATTGAATATTACACAGTTGGAGTTAAAAAGTTTTATGTGCCACTAAGATGGTTGACTGAATTACGTGATTTTTGGCCTCAATTATTTGGATCAGTTACCACCGGAATTCCCAAAGTTGGTTACTTATGGCTTATTTTAGGGTTACTTGTCCTTTTTTTAGTTTTAAAGAAAAAAGAAAAAATAGATAATTTTTGGTTGGCTCTCGGTTTAGCCATGTTAATTCAAGTTTTTTTGATGAGATCTTATAAAGGTCCGAGATCAAATGAATATTTAATTGCCTTTCAAGGATCAATTATTTTAATAAGCTCATGGATTTTAATTAATCTTTATAATTTCAAAAAAAATATTTGCGTTATTTTATTAACCCTAATTGTATTTTTTGCCTCATACTTTAATTTAAAACAAATTAAAGAACATCCAAGCCAAAACAAAGCTATTTTTTCTATAAAAAAAGAATTAGATAGTCAAGTAAAAGGAAATATAAAAATATTTGGTTATAAAGATTCAAATATGGTTGCTATGCCTATTTTTTATCTATTTTATTACCAAAACAGAATTAGCGACAATGGCCAATCTTTTGGTTTTTGTGATAATAATCGACTTACTTGTCCTAGTGGTTATTTTATGTCTAAAAATAATTATTTTATCTATAAATTAGATGAATTAAAAAATAAAACAGATTTTAATCAACTAACCCCTGAGAGTACTTACCACATATTAATGGTCAATTATGGAAATTAAAAAATATTTAAAAAAAGAAATAGTTCATATTATTTTATTTTTATTTTCATTGTTTTTTTTCACCGTAATTTTTTATCTAATTCGTCATTTCATGACTAGTCTAGACGAATTTGATAATATTACTGCTCCATTTTTAATGACCAAAAATAAGAAGTTTTATTTGGATATTTTTAATATGCATTTTCCTCTTCCTTTCTATGTGGCCTATTTTTTTACCCCATTTTGGGTTAATAGTGGTCCTAGTCGTGCCATTGCAGTTTTTAGATTAAGTTTATTATTTGTCTATTTTATTTCTTTTTCACTTGTTTTTCTTTCTTTTAAAAATAAAAAAACAAAAACGTCTTTTCTATTTTGGATTATATTGATCAGTTTTTTAGTTCCTCTTTATCATGGCAATCTCTATCTCAGTGAAACTTTTACTACCATTTTTATTGCTTCGATTTTTTGGTTAATTGCTCCAATTGTTTTGGATTTAGAAAAATTTTCTAATTATCACTTATTTTTGTTAATTTTATTTGCTACTTTTGCTTTTTGGACCCAACCACTTCTCATTCCACTCTTTCTTTTGCCATTATTTTTTATTAAAAAAACCCAATTTTTGCCTTTTGTTTTATGTTCATTTATTTTAAATATAATTCCAACTATTTATTTAATGATTAATAATCAGTTTTCAGCTTTTTTCCGTCAAGCAATAACTTTTAACTCTCAAACATATTCGCATTTTTTCCCAGAACAAATTAACAATTATTCAATGTTTTATCAAAACATTGTCATCTTTTTTAAAAACGAGTTATATCTTTTTACCCATTTCAACAATTCCACTAATTTATTTCAATTTATTGTTCATTTCGGGTTTTTGTCTTTTTTATTAATAATTATTTTAAAGAAAAAAATAAATCCAATTTTAGCTATTATTCTTATTTTTATTGAAACTCGCTCAAGGGAAATTAAGGTTGTCCCTGGCCAAATTTACAATTTTGCTCTTTTTCCTTTTTTATCAATTTCAACTGCTTCAATCTTTTTATTATTAAATTATTTCAAAAGTTTTAAAGCTAAAATTATTACAGCTTTAATTATATTAATGGTTTTTGTTTGTGTGGTAATAGATTTCAAACCAATTTTATTACAATCTCTTTCTTTAAACTATAATTATGAAGTTTTTTGGAGTTATCGACAAAGAATAGGGGAAGATATTGCGAAATTAACTACTCCAGAAGAAAAAATCTTAGTTTATCCATATGATTCAGATCTTTATTTCTTTGCTCGTCGTCAACCTTTTGACAGATTTCTATATTGGTACCCTTGGGTTAATTCAGTTAAAGAGTTTAAAGATGAAAGATTAAAAGTTTTTCAAGAAAAGCCACCAGCCTTAATTTATTACGGCAATATGTCTTATAAAAACAACCCAAATGCCTATGCTGAGTTTCTTCCTGACCTTTTGGATAACTATATTAATGTCGTTAAAGACGGAAAAAATAGTAATATTTATTTAAGATCTGATCTAAAAAATCGTCTTTAATCTAAAACTTTTCTTCAAATCTCTCGGTCAAAGAATAGCAACAACCACAAAAAAC
>CAYPBP010000018.1:0-8148 GCA_964408995.1 uncultured Gammaproteobacteria bacterium
CTTTATCTAAGTGGCCATACAAAGATGTCACATTATTCCCATGATCGATAATTATATGTTTTCCATAGCCTATGGCTGTCTGTCCAGCATAAGTTACTGTTCCATCCATAAAAGGAGTAATATCGTCACCAATTTTGCCCTGACCATTAGCAATATCAATTCCAGTATGAAATATTTGATAAGGAAGATGTGGTTTACCAAATTCTAAAGTGATTACTCCTTTAACTGGCCAAACTATTGGAGAATTTATAGTCGTTACAACTTCTCCTGTAGTCGGATCTTTGATTTCAACCTCATTAGTGACTGAATCTACAGAAACCAATTTATCGGAAACTATATTAATTCCAGTTTGGGTTAAGATAATGACCGCAATTACCGGTAATAATAAAATTAAAAGAAAAGTACCTATTACTATTCTCAACTCTTTTCTATAAGACCACATAGTAAAAATGTTTCCTATAGGGAGTGCCATAATTAGTTGTAAATCTCTCTTGGATCAGTCGTTAATAGTGGATGTTCTTTTTCCGAAGCTACTACCTTTAAGGCTACATGGTTTTGATCAGCAATAATCAAAGCTTCACCCCGATCACAAGTTAATAAGAAATGTTGTTCATAGCCACTCAAATGAAACTCTTCAGCCACTTTTTTAATAGTAGTGGTGTCTTGTTTCATCAAAACCCGAAGTGATGATTGAGAGGCGATAGCTCGACCATATTCAGAACTTAAAAAGTCATTAGCCTGTTGAGAGATAATAGTTACTCCTAAATAATATTTTCTAGCTCTTCTAACTAATCCAGAGATAAAACGGGCACTTTCTTCTTGTTGTAACAATATCCAACCTTCATCAATAACTAAGATTCTTTTTTGTGGATGGGACTTTACTTGTGAGTTAACAAAATTAGCAATAGTTAACATCATAATTGGTCTTAGAGTTTCACTTAGATCTTTGATGTCAAAAACTACTAGTCTATTATCTAATTTAATATTAGTTTGAGAATCGAAAACTGAAGATAGTGATCCTTTAACAAACCTTTCTAATCGATTGCAGAGATCTTTTTGTTTGAGCTTTTTAAGAGTTTTATAAAAATCTTTAAGTAAAGGAAATTCCTGTTTCTTTTTGGCTACATTTTTTCCATTTAAGGTATAACCAAATTCTTTATAAGTCTGAATGATAACTCTATCCAAAACTGCTTTTTCTTCAGAAGATAATCCACCCACCATTAAAGAAATAATTTCCATTAAGTCTTGAATGTGTTCTGATAAACCATTTTCTCCTGTTACTGTTACAGTTGAAAAGTCAAAAGGATTAATCTTTTCTTTTGACTTAGTTGAAAGATGAATATAGGTACCATCAACCGATGCCGCCAATTGTTTATATTCTCTTTCTGGATCAACTACTATTACTTTTGTGCCTTGCATTAATTGTCTTAAAATTTCGACTTTGGCAGTGTAGCTTTTACCAGATCCAGATTGAGCAAAGATAATTGAATTAGCATTGGTTAGAGAAAATCTATCAATAATAACTAGTGAATTATTAGATCTATTAATTCCATAAAGAATTCCTGATTCTTGGACTAATTCAGAAGAGGCAAAAGGAAAAGTTAAAGCCGCTGATGAACTATCTAAATTTCTCTTTTGGTTTAATAGATTTTCACTTCTGGGTAAGACTGATTGTAAACCTTCAACTTGTTGAAAGGTGGCTGTCTTTATATAAAACAATCTGGTTGACATAACTGTTTCCAAAAGAGTGGTTAATTTCTGCAATTCAGATAAAGAATCAGCACTAATGGTCATATAAATCGAAATTTGAAATAGTTTTTCTTGACCTCTTAAAATCTTATCTTTTAGCTCCATAGCCGATTCCAAAGGATCAGTTATTTCTGAACTAATCATTTTTCCGTCTTTCAGCATATTTCTCTTGGTCGATTCTAGTTCAGTAATTTTTCTATTTAATTTAGGCAAGGCTAAAAGAGGATCAACTTGTTCAATATGGTAGCTAACATCAATGTTGTGATTAAAATTAATCAGCATTGATAACCAACCAGTTGAGGCCACATAAGGATAACCAGAAATAAACAAAGTTCTAATATATTTATCTCCAATTTGTAAATAAGTAGCTTCTTCTTTTAAACCAGAATAAGAAATTAAATCGACTTGATCTTGTTCTCCAAAATAAAAGTTGACTGGCTTTTTTAGAGTCTTAATTTTTATTGGTTTACTTTTTCTTTTAAAAATCTTCTTTATTTTTCTAATTCTTTTTTTAAGTTTAAACATATTTTCCCTCCAATAATTTTCCTAAACTTTCTGAGGTTAAAGCCTGAGTTTTAATTTGTTCAGAATTATAAAAGCTATAGAACAAATCTAATATTTCTAAACTATTTAAAGTTTTAGCTTTCATCCCCATTTTTTCTAAAGCCCGAATCACAATATCGGTTAATAAATGGAGTTGTTCTTTGATTAATTTAAATTCTTTGTTTTTATCTTTATGGTAATAGGGGATAACAATATAAAATTTTCTCGATAATATTTTATTTCCCGATACTAAATTGCTAATAAAGTCACAATAATTATCAATTTGGTTTTTATAGGCCTTTTCTTTTTCAGTTTGTTTGGATTTGGAAATTTCTTGTAGATAACGATCGATGTCCACTTCTCTAACTCTAATTAATATTTGTAACTCGCAAGGTAGAGAATTTAAAAAGTTTTGAAAACTATCAATTAAAACATCTTGTTCTTCTTCACTCTTTAATTCAAAATTAATTGAGGAAGTTTCTAAGATAATTCGATATTCCTGATTAGGTAATATTAAGATATTATCTTTAACTTCTTTTATTTGTATTTGAGTTCGACTACTTTTATTATTTTTTGATTTGTTCAAAAGCCACATTTAAACCTCCTTTATCACTTAATTTAAAACTTAAACTATTTTTTTGATCTTTTAAAAAATGAAGAAACTTAATTGTTTCCGCTTCCACTAATACTTGTTCTTTTTTAGAGACTGTTTTGATTATATTTATTTCCTTTGCTTTTACTTTTTCTTTAACAACTTCTTCTTCCACTTCTCTTAAGTAATTATCATTTTTATTAAAGATAAAAAGTTTTGGTCTTGATTTGAATTGCCATAAAATTAATAACCAATTAAAAAGGACTCTGCCTTTAACTCGTAGAGCCAAAATAAAACAAGTAGAAGAAAAGATTAAAATTAATATCACCTTATACCAAGTCACTTTCATAATTGGTGGTATCAAAGCAAAAAGAATAGTTGTTAAAAAAACTGGCACCATTAAAATCAAAATTTGAGTTAAATTCAAATTAGCTGTAATTTTATCTTCAACTGTGGTTATTTGAGCTGGAATTATAGTTGTTCTCATAGATTTACTACCCTCCTTGGATCTTTAATAGTTTCTTTAGCAATAGTGGCTGTTTTTGAGGCTGAACTATTGGCAGTCATCACATTAATAATTTGACCACCTAATTTACTTAACTTTCCGTTTCCGGAAACATAAAGCATCATATTGGTCATAAAACTTGGCACTTTCAGTAAAGTTAAAAATAAACCAATCGCAATCGCAATTGAGATTAAAGAATTATTTGAAGCTTCAGGTAGAGCTAAAAATGAAGCCGATAATTGGACAATTACAATTTGAACAAAAACCATAAAGACAGCGGTCAAATATGATTTAGTTGCCATTTCAGTAAAATCAGAAAATTTAGGAATCGTCCACAAAAGAAATATAAAAGGGGATAAAACTGCCCCCAGAGATATAAAGATTAATCTGGTTATATACATAAACAATAAAACAATGGCCACAATTAAAAAGATGATTAAAAAGATTAAAGTTATCAAAGGCGTATTACTGTTTATGACTGCGGTTGAGCTAATAATATTGACTACCCATGAGTGATTTAAGCCTCCAGTTGAATCAAGTATGGCCTTAACTAAAACATTACAAGTTACGATCACATAATCAGCTAGAAATAAAGACACATTAGCCGCTAAAAAGAAAAATCCTAATCGAGGTAATATTTGTTTTAGTTCAATTTCTTCAAAACCAAAAGTTTCCGCACTCATTAAATGAAGTCCTAAAAAAGCCGTGACGACTATAAATAAAGAATCAACAATACCCAGTGACACTAACCAAAAATTAACAATAGTTTGGTTAGATAATAAACTTGGAGTAGTCACTAAATAACCTAAAATTCCATCTGTAATTGGCTTAATAGCACTCTCCACAATGTTTTGCATAAAAGCCGATACCGAATCTATTAAGACTTGAGTTAGACCGTCACTTGGTTCGATTGCATTAAGAGGGGCGATATTGATGGCTTGATTACTGCCACTACTGATTGTTCCCGATAAAGCATTATTAAAAAGAGAAATTATCACCCCAGCCCCCAAAACTATGACTAAACCAATTAGGGTATTACGAATAGTCTTTTTAGCTGAGATTAAAGAATCTGGTTTACCGTTTGAAGTCAGGTATTGATAACCAGCTTTAATCAAAAAAAATACCGCGGCTGTCATGGCGATAGCGGTAATTATCTTTAAAGTATCGTTGGTGTAATTTGTTATGTCACCAGTTGTACTTACGGCTAAAACTTTTTTGGAGGCTAAAATCCCTATGTTTAAAAAGCTAACCATAAAAAATATGATTTTCTTCAAAAACGGTTTTTCCATTTTATAAAGTTGGTCCTCCAAAAGCCCCTGTTGCCAGTTGAGTCACTATTGTTGAGAGAACAAAAGCTCCCAAAACGATAACTAAACCGATTGCCGAGAAAACAATTGTTTTCTTCGATCGATCTAATTTTTCTGGATCACCTGAACTAGTAATATAACCAATTCCTCCCCAGACAAAGAAACCAGCTGAGATTAAACCAGCTAAGGTTACTAAGACTTGGATCACTCCCTGAATGAAGGTTTGGACTTTAGTCACGTCAGTGGACGCTGCTAAAACCGGGGAAGCGATGAGAAAGAAAAAGACAAACGAACTAGAAAAAATCATTAATTTTTTCATACGAGTCACCTTATTAAACTAATAAAAGTGGCAGGTATAAAAAATCGTTTTTATGACTGTAAAAGATACAGTTTTCTATACAACTTTATAGTTAATGATGTTATAGCAAAAGTTATGAGATAAATCAAACACTTGTTTTTGGTAGATTTTAAGTTTTAGACAATATTAATAATAATTTCTATTAAATTGCGATATAGTCAAAATAGAAAATAAAATAATATGAGTTTGTTATAGTTCTTTTTGTTTACTTTTTGCTATGATTAATTATGAGTGAAACAGGTGGTGGGGAAATACCAGTTGATGTAATAAGTAAGTTAGATCCAAACTTACATAGTTCTAAATTAGCTGAAGTAGCTAGTAAATTGGCCAAAAGAGATGGAAATGTGGTAGATAAAAATTCAAAAAAAGGAAGATTAAATGCATTAATTGGTAATGAACTTCATGGTGGATCACCAGATGATAAAGCTGATCTATCTCTCTATGGCAAGATATTTAATAATCCAGATCAACAAGATAGAGATAGAAGAGTAGAAACTTACAAAGAAGCACTTCATTCAGAATTACTAATGGATCCAGATAAGGTTCCAGATAGTTACTTTGCTTTACAACTTAAGATAGGTAGAGACAGAGGTCAGATGGGTGATTATCAATATCAAGGTATTAATGATGTTAAAGATATTGACCAGCAAACTAGAAAAAAAGCTGGAGAAATTATTTACCATGACCAAAAGAAATCATTAGATAATTGGGTAGACTATCTAGCCAATCCTGATGCTCCTTATCCAATTTGGTTTAAATATTATGCTTTAACTAGTGTTAGCAAAATGGGTGTCTATGATAAGGAAAAACATGAATTCTCTAAGCGAACCAAAGATACCACTACTGTATTCCCTGATCTAAATAGAGAAGCTCTAGCTTATGTTGATGATGTTTTACAAAAACATTACCTCAAGCATGAGAAACATGATGATCAAGAATTAAACAGAATCCTTGATACCGCCAACTTCTCTAAGATTTATGCTTTTGCCATAGATAAGGTAACTCCTGCTTCTAAAGAAAACAAAGAAAAAATAGAAGGTGAATGGACTAAGTTTAACAAAGGTGATGATCCAACTGCTTTAGCTGAATCACTTCAAGGCCATGGAACTGGTTGGTGTACTGCTGGAGAAGAAACAGCTAGGTCTCAATTACAAGGTGGTGATTTTTATGTCTATTATTCAAAAGATAAAAATGGTAAATATACTGTTCCAAGAATTGCTATTAGAATGGAAAATGAAGAAGTAGCTGAAGTTAGAGGGATTGAACCAGATCAAAACATGGAAGCTAACATGACTGATATCGCTAAAGAAAAGTATCATCAACTTCCTGGTGGAGAAAAGTTTGATAAAAAAGATGCCGATATGAAGTTTTTAACTTTAATTGATAACAAGGTTAAAGATAAACAAGAACTTAATAAAGATGAGCTTAAATTTCTTTATCAAATAGACAATAAAATTGAAGGCTTTGGTTATCAAGCTGACCCTCGTATCCAAGAAATTTTAGATAAAAGAATTCCTAAACTTGATGCCCCAATAATTTTTGATTGCCAGCCAAATGAAATTGCTTGGAATAAAAATGAAATAACTAATCAAACAAAAGCCTATATTGGCCCATTGTTTCCAGGTATCTTTAAAGATTGTAAAAACCTTGACCATATTTATACCTCTTTTCCTGAAGGTAAAATTCGTCGTGAATCTCTTAATGTTGGTGGCAAAAGTGTCGACCAACTAGAATTAGAATTAAAACAAAATAAAATTAATGTCAGTAACTATGCCAAACAAATGATGGAAAAATCTGAATTTAAAACCCTAAAATCTCCTGAAGCCTTTGACTTAATTCATCTAAAGGTTAGTGATTTAGGTTTTACCAATAGTCCTACCACCGACCAGCTTTACGAAACTGCCAAACAATTTGGTTTAGAGCTTTGCCCTCCAGAAGTTGGCCCAGAATTAAGATTGAAATATAAGGATCAACCTTTATATGAATATAAACATATTGCTATGAAACAAATCGCTGATTCCGATGGCTACCCGAGCATCTTTGAGCTCGAGCGCGGCGATGATGGGTTGTGGTTGTATGGCCATTGGACTCGTCCCGGCAATCATTGGTTTCTCGATGATGAGATGATTTTTAGTCTTCGCAAGTAACTTAGAAACTTAGTTTCTTTAATTTTTGATTCTTTAATACTTTTGTTTCTTAGATTCTTTTTTTTAGTCGCCAAGCAACCTCGATTTAATTTTATATCAGTCTAGTAATTTCGTTATCTAAAAACATAAGTGTTTCCTCTTTTAAAGATTTTCTTATTTTACTAAAAGTTTCGTTTGGTAAAAGAGTGTTTAAATCTTGATCGATTAAAATTTGACTAATTTTTTTGTCAATAAAATTACGAAGATATATAAAATATTCTTTAGTTTGCATGCCAGTTCTTTCAATTATCACGGGTTCACTATATTTTAATTTTTTTAAGAAAAAATAATGAATGTCATAAATGTCCCTGCCGGCAATGCTTTGTTTACGATCCCAGCGATCTTTAACGGCTACTAATTTATTGGCAAATATACTTTCTTGATTTTGGCAAACAACAGTTCTATTAATTTCTGGCAAAAATATTGGTACATAAACATTTGATTTAACTACAAAATTAAGAGCATCAATTTTCAGAGTATTTCTTTCGTTGGGTGAATTTTGATATTTAAGAAAAAACTCTAAAGCTTTTTGGCTTTCTTGATCAACACTAAATCCAAGTTTGTCAAAAATTTTATAAAATTCTTTTCTCAACTCTTTTTCATTTACTCCAGTTTTAAGATCAAAATCTAAATCAACCGAAAATCTGTCAAGAATTCCCATCATTGAGGCACAAGTTCCGCCTTTAAAATATAAAGAATTAGATAAAATTGGATTATCTACTATTTCAGTTAACGTGCGAAGTAAATAGGCTTTGTGGATAGCATCAGATGGTCTTAGAGTAATCATAGATATATTTGTTTTTGGTAATTTTTAACTAAATCCCAATTAATAATATTATTAGCGTCAAAATGGTAATTTGGTTGAAAATACAACATGTCAGCGATAGCCCGCTCGGTAGTAGCCATAA
>CAYPBP010000019.1:0-7952 GCA_964408995.1 uncultured Gammaproteobacteria bacterium
AAATAAAGATATAATGAATTATGAAAATAGAAGTGGTGGTTCATCCAAATTCAAAGAATCCACGAGTAGAAAAAGATTTAACTGAAATGATTCATGTCTATGTAAATGCGCCACCGTTGGAAGGAAAAGCTAATAAAGCTGTTATTGAATCATTAGCTAAATTTTTGAAAGTTAAAAAATCGGGAATAATTTTGATTAGAGGAGAAAAATCAAAAAATAAAGTATTTGAAATTTTTTATTAAAATAAAGAAGATGAATACTAATTTATTTAAAAAACCAATTATAAAAAATATATTTTCAGCTTTAATGATAGCTTTCACAAGTTTCGTTTTACTTAATTTAACTTTTATTTTTGATTTCTTTATTCAAAGCTTGATGGGAAAAATATTTATTGATAATCAGCAATTTCCTTCGAAACATTTATTTTTTCTTTTTCTTATTATTCTAGTTTCATGGAAAATAATGACATCAAAACTGAATAAATTTATTAAAGCTGTTTTTTTGATAGTATTACTCGCTGTAGTATATGCAACAATTGGAATTGTATCTTACCCTAATACAATAATTAGTATTACCCTGGGAGGGTTAATTAGTACTGCCTGTTTTATATTTTTAAAATATAGAAAACTACACTGGTATTATTATTTCTCTCTAATTTTAATTAGTTTAATGATGCTAATTGTCGCGATATTTAGAGTGGATATATAGTAAATTTACTCATTGATTTTGAGTTAATCAGAACTTGTTTTAAATAAATTTTAATTAATATTTTATTCCTCTCTTTTTTATCTCTTCTAATATTTTTCCACCTAAGGCTCTACATTGGCAGTTTTTTGAATGTTCTAAATGCCATTTAATTCTTTGATCCAAGGTTGGATTCTTGGGCATTTTATTTGCTAAATGCCAATCTTTATTTATACTCATAATTTACAAATATTTTTGCAATTCTTGAAGTCTATTAGAGATTCGTTCTAGTTGATTAGTATTTAATTTTGAACCGTATTTAATAATAAATCTCTCTATTCTGGCAATTGCTTCAATAGTTTTTTCAACAGTTATTTCTAACTTTTTATCCATGTCCACATTACTAAGTTTCATAAGATATTATACAAAAGTTCTCTAGTCCAATGCGGGGTATGAAAGGTTGAACCTAAAAATCGTTTGCTCGCACAGTGGAACAGATTTGGGATAAATTTACGTGTTTAATACCACTTAATTAATTTTAATAACTAATTTTATAATTTTTTAAAAGAATTGACTCTATTTTTCTAATTTGTTGTAATTTTTCAAAATAAAATCAATATCTTTGTCACCACGGCCTGATAAATTCACTAATATTGTTTGACCTGGATATTTAGGAGCTATTTTAGTGGCTAGTGCAACTGCATGTGCTGATTCCAATGCTGGAATAATACCTTCCAGTTTTGAAAGTTCATAGAATGCAGATATAGCCTCATCATCATTGATGGCTTCAAATTTAACCCGTCCAAGTTCTTTAAGAAATGCTTGTTCTGGTCCAAAACCTGGATAGTCAAGTCCAGAGGCGACAGAGTAAGCCTGTTCAGGATTACCATTTTTGTCAGCTAGGGCTAAGCTGTTGAAACCACTCATAATAGCTTTCCTACCAAAGGTGGCTGTAGCCGCATGCTCTCCTACTATATTTTTTTTAGTATTTTTTAATCGACCAAGTGCTTCTGCAGCATAGATTTCAATATCATCGTCAGCTAAAAAGCTACTGAAAATACCCATTGCATTTGATCCGCCACCGACACAAGCAATAACTTTGTTTGGTAATTTACCGTCAGTTATTTCTAAAAATTGTTCACGAGCCTCACGTCCAACAATAGATTGAAAATCACGTACCATTTGAGGGATAGGTGCAGGTCCAACGACTGATCCTATTGGATAAAAAGCCTTATCTACTTCTTTTTCATAGGCGGCAAATGAAGCGTTAGCAGCATCAATTAATTTTCCATGACCATCTTTAACGACTACAACTTTTGTACCCATTAACCGCATGCGATCAACATTTGGTGATTCTTTTTTAGCATCTACTTCCCCCATATAAATTACGCATTCCATACCAAAATAAGCGGCAGCAGCAGCCATAGCAACTCCATGTTGACCAGCACCAGTATCGGCTATTATTTTAGTTTTACCCATTTTTTTAGCAACTAATGCATAAGCCATTGCGTGATTTAGTTTATGAGCACCGGTATGATTTAGGTCTTCACGCTTTAAATAAATGGCAGCACCTTTATATTTTTCTGTTAAATTGCGTGCGAAAGTGATTGGTGTAGGTCTCCCTTGATAATGTTTCCGAATATATTTCAATTCATTTATAAATTCAGCGTCATTTTTGATATTTTGGTAGAATTCATCAAGTTTTTTAAATTCTTTTTCCATTTTTGGTGGTAAAAAACATCCACCGTACTCACCGAAAAATCCGTTTTTGTCAGGATAATTATTAATATTGTATTTGGGCATAAAACTCCTTTATATATTTTCTTTTAACCAATAAAATAATTTTTCTTTGGCATTACCCCAAAAGCTATTTGCTTTTTGATAATCTTTGTCACGAATAGCACTAATGGTTTCAGTTTCTCCATCGGGAATAAAAAATTTATCTACCCAACGACTACTTTGACCTGATGATTGATAGGCTAATGTGCCAGTAGTTCCATCTGTAAAGACTTTGGGTAATCCATTTGGTTCACAATAAGCCCAACTATATTCGATTCTAGCTTTTCTATTTTTTTCATTTTCCATTAATTTTAAAAATTTTTCTATACCAATTTGTTTATCAAAATAAGTACTGTATGGACCTGGTAACCCCCCTAAAGCATCTATATAAAACCCAGCATCGGATTTAATAACGGGTTTTTGCATTTTATCAGCGGCATATTTTACAGTAAACGCAACAACATCAATACATGTTTCTGCTTGAATTTCTATTAATTTAAAGTCTGGTTTCATTATCTCTATAGTGACTCCTAATTTCTTGCCAAAAAACTCTTGGGCTTCATATGCTTTATCTTTATTGGTGGTTAAATAGGTTATTTTTTGCATTTAAGTTTTGCTTTTTAAGATTATTTTTCCACTTAATTCAATTGAGTCAATATCATATCTATTGCTTTTGATTATACTATTTGTTTCTGGGTTTGATTCAACATATCTTTTTACCTCTAGCAACCCCATTCTTTCATCAGAATGAATAATTTGCATAAACTCATCGTCAGTTAAATGTTTTCCGGTTCTTTGCTCATAACCATATTTCATAACAGAAAATGGTTTCTCAAAAAATAAAATTTTATCAGTTTGACCATCAGACAATTCTCTTTTTAAGAAATTTATTGTACTTAGACTTCTATTGCCGACAATAAATAAATAACTTTGTGAGTCAAAACTTCTTTTGAGAGACTTGGCTTCTCGTAAAATTAATAAATCATCCCAATTATCACCGAACTCAGATTCTTGATATTTGATCCATTCATCAAAACTGGGAACCTGGCTCTCTTGAAAACTTTTTCTAACTATTGGGCCGCAATCAATTAATTCAGCGTCAAAACTATCTAATAGTGCGTTAGCGGTATAAGTTTTTCCCGAGCCATGATAACCACTAAAGAAGTCTAATTCTCTCATTCTTTTTTTAAAATTTTATATTTTCCGTTATAAATATTTGTGACATAAGTTGTCATATTCAGATTAGAAAATATTTTTTTGGCTTTTTCTACTTCTTTAGTTACAATAAAGAATCCTGGTCCAGCTGTTGATAAAGCAACAAATATAATATCTTTATCGTTTTTAAGTGGACGTAGTTTTTCGGCAATTTTAACAACTTCCGGATAGACATAGGCACAATTGTTGATACTGCCCATATCCCATCTGTAATCAAAAATAAAATCTTTCATGGGCTTGTAATTACCATCAATTAACTCTGGAATAGCGATATTTAATAATCTATAGGCAATTTCTCTAGAAAAATCTTTGCTTACTTTTTTAAATTTAAAAATATTTTTGACTTCTTTATGGATCAAGACGTTTGAATCTGGATGATTGTAGTTTTGTGGAACACCAAAAACGATTTTCAAATCTGTTGGCAGGTTAACTGAAACAATAGGAGTTGCCCTTCCTGTAATTATAATTAGGCCACCTTTATAATGGCCACAAACTCCTGACCCTCCAACTGATTGGATTTGCATTAAATGATTATCATCTCCATCAATTTCTTCACCGTGGTTTCCAGCAAGATAACGAATTAGATCCATCGAAGTAATTGGATTGCCAAAAATTTCATTTATTGCTGCTCCAACGCCTTGAATAATTGAAGCACTTGATCCGAGACCACAATGTCTAAGTTCTAATTTATTTTTAATATCAATGTCAAAACCATTATTTATATTCAATGCTTTCTTCATCAATAACACTGAATGTAAAATTAAAGATTTTCTTGGGCTTCTATTAGAAATAGAAATCTTTTTGTCTTCTCTAATTTTTACTGTTATAGTTTTACAAATATCAACACAAAAGTTTATTTGTCCGGCTGGATAGATATTATCCGATGCATATTCGTAAATTTTACCTGGGTCGGTGCATGCAGAATCAAGGCGTGAAGGGTATTTTATTTTAATACTCTTTAAAAGAGGATGTTGATCTCCTATTTTTTTATCGAAATCAACAAATGTGAACCCAACTAAAAATTTTTTTGGAACCATTGGTAGTTATTGTACCATAAAAAATATTTTATAGGTGAAAAACTTTTTAAGATAATTGACTGATGGTTTTGATGCTGTTTTAGACGATGATCAAGATCGTTGGTTAAACCAGTATAAAATGTCTTATTATCGCAAAGTAAAAGATAAACGAACCATATAAATAACTATAAAACCTTCTGGATTTCCCTCTCCTTCGACAAGCTCAGGATCGGGATAAACTTACTTTTTGCGAAGCAAAATATTAGAATTTTTTGAAGAAAAAAATAAAAAATGCCCTAAAATAGGGTATTTTTGATTTGCTCGCCTGTCAGACTGGTACTCGGATAAAAAAGTGGTTTAGAAATTAATTATCAACATTAGCTGTTTCGGTTATTGCAATAAGTGGTCTAGTTTAAATGGTGCTGATCAAAAATAGGATCATTTCGTAATGAGTCTAATTCATTTATTCTTTTCTTAACTTTCTCAATCACTTCAGGTAGTTTTTCTTGGTTGTCAACAGTAAATCGCTCAAGAACCTCCCGCGCATCAGATCGTTGATGTCCATTTGGTTGAGTAAAATCATTCATGATTTGTAATTCAGTCACTTGGTACATATCTGGTTTAATATTATCAGCCGTAAATTCACGATGTTTACCTGCGAGTTCTCCTAATTGAGGCAAGTCTGGTAATGGATCTCCCTCTGCGATAGCTTCAATAATGTTATCTGGGTTGTCAATTTTATAAATGACACCAATAGGAATTTCTTCTTTTGATAATGGGCGGTCATACCAAGTTACACCATCTTTGCCAACAGAATAGGACATCGCATATTCTTTATCTCTCGCTAAATATACTTTTCCTTGTTGGTTGTGGATTTGTTCATGTCCAGTTGTCGATAAATCTCGTTTGCCAATTTGATCAATATTATCAAGATATACTCTTTCACCACGATATAAAGTTTCTGGAATCTGAACTTGTTCTGATTTTTGTAAATCAGGATTGATACTTAAAAACTCTCCTCCACCAATTTCACCCATAAAAAAGTATAACAAAAAGTAAAAAAATATAAAGAATAATATATGGAATTAAAATTATTTAGCTCGCCTGTCAGGCTGATACTCGAATAGAAAAGTGGGTTAAGAATTATCTATCAGCACCTGGTTATATAGATTTTAGTTATTTGAATGTTATTTAATGCTCCCCGCACTGGACTCAATCAGGACTTGTTTTACTTAATAAGTATACGAAATATTGGCGGGAGATAAACATAAACAAATATCACAATAAAAAAAATTGCTATTATTATTGGAAGTAATTTCATTGTTATTTGACTAAATTTTTCTTCAAATAACCCCTTCATATTATTTGTTATCAAAATATTATTACTTCTATGTTCTATAACATGCATCACAATATCAATTGTGCCTTTTATTATTAAAAAAGACATTATTATATAGATACTGTTTAAAAATTTTTGTCCTAATGAAATAAAAGCCATCATTAATACAACTTGCATTGATACTATTCGGCTTGCTGAAGAATGTATTTTGTCAATAAAATATTGATTATCAAGGTTACTAGGCTTGTTGTATATAAAAGAAAATAAATGATTTGTAAAAAATAAACAAGCTGAGTAAAAAACTGCACTCCATTTGATTAAAGAAAATATATTTATATTAAGAAACATACTAAATATACATAAAGCATAAAATAAAATGATATAGACAACAGGAAAATCTATACAAGTATTTTTTAATTGATTCACTGTTTCTATATTTTCTTGATATTCATTTGGAAAATGTTTTTTAAATTGGGATAATCTTATTAAATTAAATATGCCAATTATTACTGTTTGTATCCAAACTGTAAGAAAAGTATTATAAAAACTCCAATGATCTGTTATTGCATAAAATATTATTAAAATATTTGTTAGCAATAGTGACCAAAATGACAAATCTTTTAAAAAATAAAACTTGGGTTGTACTTGGTTATCCAATATTTCGTCTGTCATTATACTAATAATAATGTATGTTCATTAAAAAACCTAAATAAATGTTAAGTTTTATTTTTGATATTTATAATTCATCTTCCCATGATTCTTTTTCCAGTTTCCATATTCCTTCTTCCAAAACAAATGTCACTGTTCCTTTTTGTTTTGGTTTATTAGTTGAAACATTCAATGTTGCCTTATTACCATTTACAGTTTCTTGAATATTAGTTATATCTTTTGCCTTAGCCCCTGTTTTTATTATTGAAATTACAAATTCTTTTAACATAGAAGATGTTGAATCATCTTTTAAAGCTTCTTCAAATTCTGCAATTCTAGCTTTAGAGCCATTTTTACGAAAAAAAGTTAAATAATCATCAAAAGTAATTAATTTATCTTCTTCTACTTTTAGTATTGAATATGTTTCTTTAGGACTTAAACCTTTTAAACTTTTAATAGTTGCCTCAGTAGGTGTTATTTGTTGTGCAACTATAATTGTTGGAGTTACTTGCTGTGATATTGGTGGAACAGGATTATCAATATTTTTTTTATTAATTAAATTAGAAATATCTTTTAATCTAAAAGCTAATACATAACAAGCTGAGATTAAAAATATAATTACTATTATGGAAATAATATAAAAACCAATACCAGTTTTTTTCTCATTTTGATTAATTGGTTCTTCTGGTATTAAAGGTGGTGTGATGAGTATGTCTACTGGTTGAGGTTGAACTGGGGGTAATTGAGGTTCGGTTGTTGTTTGAGTTGGTGGTAACTCAGTATTATTTATATTTTCCATAAATAAATAATACACTAAGTTCTTCAGTCCAGTAGGGGTAGTGAAAAGTTAGAACTAGTTTTGGGTTCAAAAATAGTTCTAGTCCAATGAGCTCGCCCTTCTGGATTCACTTCATTTCATTCAGTGCAAGCTCACCTCACAATGCGATAAAATATTTTGTGTGGACACTTTATTTACTTCTTGGCAATCAGAAAATTATTTATACTGGGATAACTAATGATCTTGAAAACAGATTGAGACAGCATAAAAATGGACAATCAAAATTTACAAAAAAATTTTCTGATTTGAGTTTAATATATACTGAGAATTACAAAACTAGCTTGGAAGCGGCAAAAAGAGAAAAAGAGATTAAAGGTTGGAATAGAGAAAAGAAAATGAAATTAGTAAAGTCTTTTAATCGCATTGTGATGTTAAAATCAAAAGAATAAGCTAATAAAAAATGCCCTATCTTTAGGGGATTTTTTGTTAGCTC
>CAYPBP010000020.1:0-6203 GCA_964408995.1 uncultured Gammaproteobacteria bacterium
GGGCTGATAATAACATTTTTGCTTCTTCTTTTGAAGAGGCATTAATATTTAAAGTAACTTGAAGAGGTCGAATTTTGTTAATCTTATCCAAATTGATTTCTGGAAAGAAAGTTTGATCTTTGATGGTTAAGTTGTAATTACCTTCAGAATCGAAAGCAGTGTTTGGTAAACCTTTGAAGTCTCGGAGTCGAGGTAAAACTAAATTGAATAGTTTTTCAATGAAATCATACATTCTAGCTCCACGAAGAGTAACTTTGAGAGCTAATGGATCATTTTCTCGAACTTTGAATGAAGAAACAGCTTTTTTAGCTTTGCAAAGTTTTGGTTTTTGACCAGCAATAGCAATTAATTCTTCGGTAGCAGCAGCTAGAGATTCTTGACTTTCACGAGCATCAGGAACACGGTAATTCAAAACTACTTTTTTTAATCGTGGTAGAGAAAAAACGTTACGACCTTTTGAAGTAGATTCAATTAATTTATCTTTAATAGTAGTTTCTATAATTTTTTTCAACATAATTATTTTTTAACAACAGGAGTAGCTAACATAGATTTACACTTGCGACAAATTCTAGATTTTTCGCCTGATTTATCAATTTGATAAGCAACTCTAACAGTTTTTTTACAACTAGGACAGATAAGGGCAACTTTAGAAACTAAAATAGCTCTTTCTCTTTCTATAATAGAACCAGGTTTACCTTGACTTGGTTTAATATGTTTTTTGAATAAATTTAAACCTTTGACAACAACCTTGTCTTTTTTTGGCATAGCTTTAACAACAATACCCTCTCGGCCCTTATCTTTACCGATTAGAATTTTGACATTATCACCTTTTAATATTTTCATAATTTTAATAAACCTCTTTTGCCATAGAGGCAATTTTGTTAAAACCTAAATCTTTAATTTCACGAGCGATTGGTCCAAAAATTCTGGTACCTCGTGGATTTCTTTGAGAATCTATAATAACACCAGCGTTGTCGTTGAAACGAATATAAGATCCATCAGCTCGACCAAATTCTTTTCTGGTTCGAACAATAACCATTTTAACTTTTTCTTTTTTCTTAACTAAGCTATTTGGAATGGCTTCTCTGACGACAGCCATAACAATATCACCAATGCTACCTTTTTTGTGAAAATGACCTTTGTAGACATGAATGACTTGAGCTGATTTAGCTCCACAATTGTCGGCTGGTTTGATGATACTTCTTAATTGGACAGACATGATTAGATGGCCTTTTTAATAATGGCTAAAGTGGTAAATCTTTTAAGTTTGCTTAAAGGTCGAGTTTCTCGAACTTTGACAATATCACCAGTTTTGGCAGATAAATTGTTCTCAGCATAAATATTTTTGTGTTTTTTAATAATCTTTTTATAAAGAGGATGACGTCTGGTGTATTCCATAGAAACGACAATAGTGTTGGTCATTTTGTCAGAAATGACGCTACCTTCAAATGTTTTACCGTTAGTATTAGTTTTCTTTATCATTTTTCTTTTCTTTAATAAGAGTTGATATTAAAGCAATTTCGTATTTGATTTTAGCAAATACAGAAGTATCTTTTTGATTTCCAGTGGCTTGTTTTGCCTTGGCTTCAATAAATTTTTTACGAAGATCTAAAAGGTTTTTTAATAGTTCCTCAGTGCTTTTTTGTCTGTAGGAAATTTTATCAGTTTTTTTCATAAAATCTACCCCTATTTTCGATTAACGATTTTGCATCTAACTGGTAACTTAGCAGCGGCTAGTGTTAAGGCTATTTTAGCTTCGGCTTCACCGACGCCGGAAACTTCAAACATAACTCGACCTGGTTTAATGACAGCAACGTAGCCTTTAACGTCACCTTTACCAGCACCCATAGTTCCGGTACCTTTTTCAGTAATTGGTTTGTCAGGGAAAATTCTAATCCACATACGACCATTTCTTTTTGTAGAATGAGAAATAGCTCTTCTGGCAGCTTCTAATTGGTTAGCAGTAATCCAGCTACAATCAAGAGATTTGAGACCATATTCACCAAAGGAAACTAAGTTTCCTTTAGAGTTACCTCTCATTTTACCTCTAAATTGTTTTCGATATTTTGTTTTACGTGGTTGTAGCATAGTTGTTTAGCCTAAACATAAATAAACTTTAACTCCAATATAACCAGATCGGGTTAATGATGGACATTCGTGATAATCAATCATAGAACGGATAGTACTTAATGGAACAGTACCTTGAGAGAATTTTTCTCGACGGCCGATTTCAGCACCATTGATACGTCCTGAAAGAACAATCTTGATACCTTTGGCACCAGCTCCAATAGATTTTTCCATAGAAGATAAAACTACTCTTCGGTAAGGCATTCTTTTAGTTAATTGGAAAGCAATTTTTTCAGCTACTAATTTGGCTGATAAATCGACATTTTTGAATTCTTCGACTTGAATTTCAATGCCTTGTTTACCGCTGGCTTTGAAAAGCAATCTTTGAACTTCTTTTTTGATAGTTTCTAATTCTTTACCGCCCCTTCCAATTACTAGACCAGGTCGGGAAACAACTAAAATTAATTTCATTTTTTTAACTGAACGTTCAATTCTAATTGAAACAATTCCAGCTGAATTGAATTTATCTTGAATAAAATCTCTGATTTTTTTGTCTTCTAAAAGATAAACGGCATATTTTTTAGCACCAGCATACCAAGATGATTGCCATTGAGGACTGTTTTTGACAATCTCTAATCTAAAACCAATTGGATTAATTTTTTGACCCATAATTACTTTTGAATACCTTTAACATGTATGACAAGTCGACTATGTCTTTTTTGAATAAGACCTCTGGCAAATCGAGAACCGTGGGATTTATCCATACGTTTGATTTTTAGGCCTTCATCAACTTTAACAAGATCGAATTTTAGAGTGTTGGTGTCGAGATTAAAATTAGCTTTAGCGTCAGAAATGACGTTTTGTAAAACTTTAATCATGATTCTGGCAGCTTTGGTATTAGTAAATTTAAGTCTAAGCAAAGCTTCAGAGGGAGATAATTTTTTAATATTATTAACTAAAAGTCTTAATTTTCGAGGAGAAATCATGATATTTTTATTAAGATATTTAGCCACAGTTGGTTTTGATACTTCAACTTTTGGAGTTTCAATAACTTTTGAAGCTGCTTTTTTAGCAACAGTTTTTTTAATAACTGGAGTTTCAATTTTAGTAGTTTTTTTAATAACTTTAGCCATAGTTTACGTTTTTTCAATAACTCTTTTAACAACACGTCCATGACCTTTGAAGGTTCTGGTGGAAGCAAATTCGCCTAAGCGATGACCAACCATGTCTTCAGTGACATAAACATTTATGAATTTTTTACCATTGTGAACTTCAAAATTCTTCCCCACAAATTCAGGAGAAATCTGACTTCTTCGAGCCCAAGTTTTGATAGCTTCAGAGCCACCTTTGGCTACTTTTTTAAGTAGTTTTTCGTCTATATATGGACCTTTTTTAGAACTTCTAGACATATTATTTTCTATGCTTAACTATTAATCGATTGGAAGCTTTTTTCTTTTTTCTGGTTTTTTTGAAGGCTGATTTACCCCATGGTGTCTTTGGATGCATACCAATAGAGCTTCGACCTTCACCACCACCATGTGGATGAGAATGAGGATTTTGAGCCACACCTCTAACGGTTGGCCGAATACCTCGAAGACGTTTTTGACCAGCTTTAGTTAATTTTTGATTTGAATGATCAGCATTACCGACTTGGCCAATAGTGGCTTTAGAATCAGAATTAAAGATTCTGATTTCACCTGATGGGAGTTTGATAATGGCTTTTTTGCCATCAATACTTTGAACATAGGCAGCCGTACCAGCACTTTTAATTAATTGAGCGCCTTTGGTTGGTTTAAAAGATAAGCAATGAATAGGTACACCGACTGGAATATTTTTTAAAGGTAAACAATTTCCATCTTTGATAGGAGCATTTTCAGAAGAAACAATGACATCACCAACTTTTAGACCAGTAGGGGCTAAAATAAAGGATTTGGCACCATCTTGATAACAAAGAAGAGCAATATCGGCAGTTCGACCTGGATCATATTCAATAGAGATAACTTTGGCAGTAATATCAACTTTATTTCTTTTCCAATCAATTTCTCTTAAGAAACGTTTTTGTTCTCCGCCGCGATGACGAATTGAAATATGACCTTGAGAATCTCGGCCACTGGTTTTTTTCTTGATAGTTAATAAAGATCTAATTCTGGTCATGATTATTTAAGATTTAGTTTTAATAATTCGATTTTATGGCTTTTATCAACAGTGATAACAGCTTTCTTGCGATCAGACTTTTTGATTGGTAATCTTTTTTTCCAATCAGTCTTATTTTTACCTTTGATAATAACAGTGTTGACACTTATTGGTTTAATACCAAAAACTGCCTTAAAAGAAGCTGTTATTTGACCTTTAGTAGCATCTTTTTTAACCCAGAAGGTATATTTACCATTTTCTTGTTGAGACAAGGTTTTTTCGGTAAAAGCTGGAGTTAAAATTGTTAAATTAGATTGCATATTTATTTAGATAAAGTGTCTAGAGTCTTTTTACTAAAAATTAAGAAATTTTGGTTAGAAAGATCGTAAACATTTAATGATTTAAGGGACAAAAGATTTGTTTTAGGAATATTTCCAAAAGCTCTTTTAGTATTTAAAAGAGTTTTTGTGGTAATAATCCCAACTTTTGAACTTTTTGATAATACTTCATCTGTTGCTTTAAGTCCAGCGATTAGTTTTAAACCATCTTTAGTTTTTGGAGATAAAGTAGAAAAAGAATCAATAACAATTATTTTTTTATCTTGAGCAAACTTAGTTAAAATGGAATTTATAGCCACAACTTTCATTTTTTTACTGAGTTTAAGTTTGTAGTTTTGATTACCATCTGGGCCAAGAGCAGAACCACCACCAACAAAAATTGGAGCTGTTCTGTTTCCATGACGAGCACGACCAGTACCTTTTTGAGCCCAAACTTTTTGTCTGGTGCCATTGACATCAGATCTAGTTTTGATTTTAGCGTAAGAACATCGTTGATTGGCAAGATAAACACGAATGGCTTGAGAAATTAATTTTTCAGAAACTTTGGCTTCAAAAATAGCCTTTGGTAAGGCAATTTCTCCAACCTTTTCTGCTTTAATGTTATATATTTGAGCTTTCATATTAGACTTTGGTAATGGTAATCCATGAATTAAAATGTCCAGGGAAAGAACCACTAATTAATATTTCATTATTTTCTGGATTGATAGCCACAATTTTTAAATTTTCGACAGTCTTATTAACATTACCGAAATGTCCTGGCATCTTTTTACCTTTGACAACTTTACCTGGAGTTTTAGCCCCGATTGAACCTGGATGTCGAACTCGGTCAGAAGAACCACGAATTGGTTGCTTTTTGAAACCCCATCGTTTGATAACACCAGCAAATCCATGACCTTTGGAAATACCGGTAGCATCAACTATATCACCAACAGCAAAAACTGAATCAACAGTAATATTACTGCCAAGTTCAGGTATTTGATCTGAACTTAGAGCAAATTCTTGAAAACCTTTTGGACTAGCTTCAATCTTTAATTTATCTAGTTTAGAAGAAACAGTTTTATTTAATCTTTTACGATTACCATAAGCAACTTGAACAGCTTGATATTTATCTTTTTCTTGAGTTTTAATTTGAGTAACGATCAAAGGTAAAGCACTACATTTAGTGACAGCAATTCTCTTGCCGTCTTCGGTATAGATACTGGTCATTTGACCTTTTTTAATGAGAAATCCTGAAATCATAATTACATCTTAACTTCTATTTCCACACCAGAAGGTAAATCTAAATGCTGAAGACTATCCACAGTTCGAAGACTGGTATTCGAGATATCGATAAGTCGCTTATGAGTAAGCACTTGAAAGTGTTCACGAGCGTTCTTGTCGGTATGAGGACTAGTTAAAACAACAATTGTTTTTCTTTCAGTTGGAAGAGGGATTGGCCCTTCAACCTGAGCACCAGCGGTAACCGCAGTCTCAACGATTTTAATCGCGGCCTCGTCAATAAGACGATGGTCGAAAGATTTTAATCGAATGCGAATACGGTTACCTTTGGCCATAAGTTTTATTTAACAATTTCTGTAATAGCACCGGCACCGACAGTTAAGCCACCTTCACGGATAGCAAATCTTTGGCCTGGTTGCATAGCTACAGGTTTGATTAATTTAATAA
>CAYPBP010000021.1:0-4587 GCA_964408995.1 uncultured Gammaproteobacteria bacterium
TTTGGACCAGATAAAACGCGTCCAATTAATGCCAATCTATTAAAAATAATAAGTTTTGGGTCGGTAATATTTCGCCAAGTTGAAATTAAACGATTTCTTTCTTTGACATAATTTAATAATCCTTTGGAAAATTTTGACATAGTGGCTTCGTGACGGTGTTCAACAACGCATTTTGGCTCCCATAAAAGGGTATAACCAGATCTCCAAGCTCTGAGACCCAAGTCTAAGTCTTCGCAATAAAAAGGTTCATAGACACCATCAAAACCACCTAATTTTTTAAAAACTTCTTTTCTAATAATAGATCCACCACCAGAAAGCCAACCAGTTATATGGGCTTTGTTGGTATTTTTGCCGGGTTGGTGTTGAATATAACCATTTTTCCAAAAAATTTTAGCCCAATTTTCGTTATCAAGTTCAGCAAAGCCAACTCCAAACAAATTTGGATCAGAAAAATGTTTAAGAGAATTTTTTATATAATCTTGGTGGGGGAAAATATCACTGTTTAACATGACAACCAAATCCCCTTTACTTTTTAAAATGGCATTATTTGAGTTTTTACCAAAACCTAGATTTTTTTTATTAGCAATTAATTTTAATTTTGAATACTTTTTTTGTAATTCTTTTATATAATCAACACTTTTGTCTGAAGAAGCATCATCAGTAACAATTATTTCTTGAGCTTCTGGACTCATTTTAATAACTTGTTCTAAATTTTTTTTGAGTAAATCTAAACCATTCCAATTGGTGACAATAACAGATATTTCCATAATTTTATTTTTTAATTAAGTTAATGAATTCAGATTCAAAATTAGCTTTTGAAAATTTTTGACATTTTACAAGAGCTAGTTTGGACATTTTATCTAAATCTTGAGGTGAATTGGCTAAACTTTTAGTCTTGGAAACTAATTCATTAATTGTTTCCCATAAATAACCGTCTTTTTCATCGGAAATGATTTCTGGAATACCACCTTTAGCGACAACAACTGGAACTAAACCAGAAGCCATAGCTTCAACAACAGTCATACCAAAGTGTTCAGTATTTTCTGGATGTTTGTTTTCATTAACCTCGAAACCAGCAGCATGCCAATATATTTTTGACTTAGAATAAATTTCTTGTAAATCTTTAAAGTTGGGATTAACAGCAAATTCTACTGGTAAATTCTGGGAATTTTGTTTTAGGTAATTTAAATAAGAATTTTTATCTGGATCAATTAGACTGCCTCCAGCTAAAACTAATCTCCAACCTTTTAAGTTTTCTTTTTCAACCAGAATTTTAAAGGCATCAATTAAAACATCTTGTTTTTTGGCATTTAAAATATTATCAAAACGGCCAACAGATAAAATAATATTTTCTTTTTGTGGTGACACTTCAAATTTTTCAATATCAACTGGTGGATAGAGAATGGCAGTTTTTGAGGGAAGATAATCTTGATAGAATTTGGCTGTAAATTTGGAATTGTAAATTATTTTTGAGAAAAGTAATAATTTTGATTTAGTTATGATTTTTTTTGAATTACTTTTTTGATCAACAAAAGGAACTTGAATATGTAAAAAATTTTTTGTACCCAAAAGAATAGGAATACTACCGTCTCCTAGGTAAAAGAAAACATCATATTTATTACTTATTCTTAACTTATTAAGAAAGGCAGAAACTTTTTTATGTATTTTTTGAGGATTTAAAGATTTATTAATAGTATTAAATAAAGTTTCTTTTTGATCAAAAAAATCAATTTGTTTAGGTTTTAGGTGAAAAACATCTTTAACAAAATTTAAACCTTCTAATTTTAAAGAGAATCTTTGTTGGGCCTTTTCGATTAGAGATTTGTCTCCTGACCAAAACAGATCAACTTTGTAACCATGTTTTAATAAAATTTCGGCAACAGTAAGACAATATCTTTCACCGCCACCTAGGGTATCTAAATAAGGGTCATAAATTGCAGCTCTTTTTGCCATTAAATTATGATAACACTAAACTTGTTTGTTTTGTTTTTGTTGTAATTCCCAAAGACGGGCGTAAATTAAAAAAGTGTCAAAGGTTTCAAATAAAACAGATATCCAACCAATAGTTCCATCTCGCCACATTTTTTGAATAATAAGTCTTTCCCAAATTTTGGTTAACATCATTCTAATAAAACGCCACCAAACAACAGGTGGGTGATTGTCTTGAAATAAAGCTTTAGCTTCCATATCTGTCCAAGCCAAAGTTTTGTTGACCATAGAGTTTAAGTCTCGGTGAGTGTAGTGGAGAAGGTCTGATTTTAAGTTCTCCAGAGGCCCGATAACGATTGGTTCTTCATGGAGAATACCTTTGTAACCTTTAAAATATTCTTTACTATAAAGCCTTTTAACGTAGTCTGGGTAAGAACCACCAAAACGAACTCTTTTACCTAAATAGTGGTTGGCTCTGGGAATAGCATAATGAGAAATTGAATTGTTTTTAATATTAATCTTTTCGATTATCTCTGTTTTAAGATTAGAATTAACTCTTTCGTCAGCATCTATATACAAAACCCAATCTTTGGTGGCATTTTGATAGCCTAAATTGCGCCATTTAGAAAAATTTTTATTATATTCATCAGTAGTCTTGACTATTTTTATCCAAGGAATGGTCTTTTTAGCTAAAGATACGGTATCGTCAGTGGAATTAGCAGCAACTAAAATGATCTCTTGGGCCCAATTACAAGATTTAAGACAATCGACAATCATTTTTTCTTCGTTACCAGCCAAAATAATGATGGAAAGGTTTTTAATTAGATTCATTGCCAACTCCCCTTATTCATTTTATGTCTATAAAGGTCAATTATGGCTTGTTTTTTCCATTTTGATTGACCAAACAATGTTTTAATTGATTCTCTGAAAATAGCCAATTTTGTTCTTAGGCTGGCGTATTTATAAGCAAAATAAATTCTGTTTCTGGTTATAAAATAATCATGTAAATCACCACCACTTTTTGAAGAACCAGCATTAATATGCCAAATTATAGATTTTGGAATATAGGCTAATTTTAGATTTGATTTTTTGGCTCGTTGGCAAAAATCAACGTCTTCAAGATACATAAAATATTTTTTATCAAAAAGACCAATGGTTTTAAAAACTCCACGACTAGCCATTAAGCAACAGCCACTAATAAAATCAACATTTTGATTAATTTTTTCAAACTGACCATGATCTACTTTATCAACACCAATATTGCTGCCGTAAATATTATTCCAATCCATTTTTCCACCAATTGACCAGATAACTTTGCCGAGGTCTTTTTTAGAATAACGATCTTTATGAAATTCAAAACCTGGAGCAAAGTAGATTTTAGGCCCAAGAATATCAAACTCATTTGATTTTTTTAACATTTCTTCGACAAAATTGGGATCAACTAAAACATCATTGTTCATGATTATTAAAAAATCAAAATCATTTTTTAGGGCGTATTTAATTCCAAAATTATTACCACCAGCATAACCTAAGTTTTCTTTAGTGTTTAATATTTTTACTAATTTATTGTTTTTATATTTTTTAGTAAATTTTTTAATTGAATCGTCTGGTGAACCATTGTCAACCAAAATTATTTGATAGTTGAAAGATGGGTGATTTATTTTCAACAAAGAAGATATTGTCTCGATAGTGAGTTTTGGTTGTTTCCAATTAAGAACAATTATGGCTATTGTTTTCATGAAACTAAAAACCCTTGGTTAGATAACTAAGACTTAAACGAATTCTAAGTAAAAGTCTTTTAAAGATGTTTGAAGAATATTCATTTCTAAAATATTTATTAAACCAAAAATCGTATTCAAAGCTAGTTTCTTGGCTGGCAGAAACAAAAGATTCTTTGGTTAGAGATTTGTCTTGACTCCCTTGTTTTTCCCATAATCTGATATAAATCATAGCAATGGCAAAAGCTTGAAGAACAGAAAAAATTAGACCATGTAGACCATCTTTATAGCCTTCGGCAAAGAAAAATCGACTGTTAAACTCTTGGATTGGTTTTAAGATAAAATCACTAGTTTTGATTTTATAATCTTGGGCATAAAGTTCATCAGCTTGAATACCACTATAACGAAGAGCTCTAATAATGAATTGACTAACACTGGTGTAATTATTGTGTTGAAGAGCTAATTTTTCACAATCTAATAGGGTAATACCATTACCTTTAACAACTGGCTGACTATGAATTTCTTTTTTCCAAGTAACAGCTCCTTTTTTAAAGAAACGAATTAAATAATCGGGCCAACTATTGGAATGACGAATCCATTTGCCAAAAATAATATTTTTACGAGGAATTTTGACATAATCAACATCAGATCTTTTAGTTATTGAAAGCAATTCTTTTTTGAGGGTTTTGTTTAAATATTCATCTGGATCTAGAATTAAAATCCACTTACCAGTGGCTTTAGAAAGAGCAAAGTTTCTAGCTGGTTCAACATACTTCATTGGTCGATATAAATAAAGTTTAGCTCCGGCATTCTTAGCTATTTCTTGACTGCCGTCAGTGGAATTCATATCAACAATAATGATTTCATCAACTAGACCTTTGATAGAGCGAAGACATTTAGTTAAAGCTTCAGCTTCATTTCTGACGTTTATAACAGCCGA
>CAYPBP010000022.1:0-4273 GCA_964408995.1 uncultured Gammaproteobacteria bacterium
ATAAAATATTGGAATTAGAAAATGGAAAAATAAAAATTTATGGAGGTAATTATTCTTTTTATCGACACCAAAAATTAATTGAAACTGAATCTCAAAAACGAAATTATATAGCTCAAGAAAAGAAGAATGAAAGAATTTTAGAAAGAATTAGAACCATGAAAAATCAAACTCAACAACTAGAAGTAATTACATCTGGGTCAGATCACTATAAAAGACATAAAGCCGCCAAATCAGCTAGTAGAGCCAAATCAACAGAAATAATGTTAATCAAACAATTAGATAAAAATGGGTTAGAAAAACCACAAGAAGATTTTGAACTATCAGTGTTATTTAAACCAAAAAGAGAAAGTAGTAAGCTGGTGGTGTTTTTGGAAAAAGTATCAAAAAAATTTAATGATAAACAGATCATTTCAAATCTTTCTTTGGAAATAAATAAAAATGATAGGATCGCTTTAGTCGGAAATAATGGAAGTGGAAAATCAACTTTAATTAATTTAATATTAAATCAATTAAACCCAACAAGTGGAAAAATAGAAACGAGTAATAATGTTGATATTGGATATTTACCACAAGAACATAACCAATTAAATTCAGATTTAAATCCGATAGATTATTTGGTTCAGATAAATAAAATTGATAAAACCTCATCTTACAAACTAATAAAAAGATTTTTATTTACAGATGAAGATATTAAAACTCCAATAAATAAATTGAGCAGCGGACAAAAATCGAAAATATTATTAGCTTCAATTAT
Organism: uncultured Gammaproteobacteria bacterium; assembly: GCA_964408995.1. Lineage (GTDB taxonomy): Bacteria > Patescibacteriota > Microgenomatia > UBA12405 > UBA12405 > WARW01. Next base: position 755 of record CAYPBP010000022.1, read on the forward strand.
GGTTTCCGGATCAAATTTCATTATATTAGATGAACCAACAAACTATTTGGATATTTCATCGAGAGAAGCATTGGAAGAGGCTTTAACTTCTTACAAAGGAACTTTGCTGGTGGTCTCGCATGACCGTTATTTTTTAGACAGAATTAATCTGACGAAAATAATTAATTTAGATTACTGATGTTTGGTTCATAAAATAGGTTTTAACTGCGTCAACAGTTCGTCGCCAAGATTGTGACATTGTATAATTTGGTATGATTGTTTTTATAAATGGATCGATAAATTCAGGAAAATCGACGATTGCAAAAATGTTGGCTGAAAAAATTGGTAATTGTGCCAATTTGGAGATTGATAGATTTCACGAATTTCTCGAATGGATGCCAATTGGTGAAATTATTCCTATAAATCTAAAAAATGCGGTAAGTTTGATAAAAAATTATGTGGAATTAGGTTTTAATGTAATAGTTCCATACCCTCTATCTCAAAAAAATTATGATTACTTGATGGAAAATTTGAAGGAATTAAATACTAAAATTTCAGTTTTTACATTAGCACCAAAGCTTGAAAAAGTATTGACTAATAGAGGTAAAAGAGAATTGGATGATTTGGAGATTAGTAGAATTAAATATCACTATAAAATTGGAATTCATAACCCGCCTTTTGGAAAAATAATTGATAATACTAATCAAACCCCAGAAGAAACATTAAAAATAATACTCGATAGTTTGAATTATTAATTTGGTTATAGGGATAAAAAGGTTCCAGACTCACCTTCTCTGCATTGAAATATTGCCATGTTTTAGGTAATTTTTTTTGGTTTATAATAAATAATATGGATACAACAAATGAGGATCTAATTAAGAAGGCATTTTCTGTTATTAAACCAGTTAAAAGAAAAGATGAGTTTGCAGTTGGTGAATGTGGAACAGCTTTACTGACAGAATTAGGGAATTTTTATTTTGGAGTGAGTATGGGTACATCTTCAGGAATTGGGTTCTGTAGTGAACAATCAGCAATTGCATCAATGGTCACAAATGGAGAATTTAGAATAAAAAAAATAGTAGCAGTTTTAGAAGATGGAACTATTGTTCCACCTTGTGGAGGTTGCCGTGAATTTATTTATCAAGTTGATAAAAATAATTTAGAAACTGATGTAATAATTAGTAAAGATAAGACAATCAAATTAAAGGAATTACTTCCCCACCCATGGGATGAGAATTTATAAAATAGGTTCTAACTGCGTCAATGGTTCGCCGCTCAATGAGAATGAGGGGTTTTTAAAGTATTCTTTTTGTCTTAAATACGGTGCTAATTTTGGTGTTCCAGAAGTTAATTCTGTATAGTTAGGCATATGGTCGAAAATGAGGCCAAAGAAGGCAGCTCTTTTAAGAGGATTTGCCGTATCTATAAGCAATTCTTCAAGGTGTTCCAGAAAATAACCGATATGTTCCATGACGTTCTCTATATTAATAGTATAAAGAGGTTTAATCTTCTCTTTTTTCTCATTTTCTAGTTGTTCTATTTCTATTTCAGATTTGACTAAATCGGCTTCCATATATTTAATGGCCACTTCTGATGATAAATATTTAATTTTACTGACGGCTGCTTGGGCTGATGTTTTTAACTCCATTATTTTATTATCAATAATAGAAGTATCCTTTATTTTGTTTTCTATACGTTCGTTCCATTGATCGACAACATATTTTTTTAGATCATCAATATATTCTTGAGTAAAATTTAGACTTCTTATAAAATCTTCGACTGTTTTTTCTAAATCTTTTGCCGGTACTCGGAAATAATGACCTCTTTTATTGCAATGATAGGCTGAGTAATATTTTCCCAGTTTTCCTCGGGAAGCACTGCCAAAAAGTGGCTTATCGCAGTGAGGACACATGATTACTCGTTTGTAAGGAAATTTTGGGTTGTTAATTAATCTGGTAGTTCTCCATTCAGGGACATCTTTTTTCAAAAGTTTTATTTCGTCTCCATTTTGAATTAACGTTAACTTATTATTATTGGCATTATTGAACATATCGATACTTATCAATCCGTTAAATTTACCCTTAATTAATTTTCCATCAGTCCATTTTTCATAATTTACTCCGGCAAAGATTGGATTTTGAATAAAACGCCAAAAATGTTTAAGGTTTAATGGCTTACTTCCATTCTCCCCTATTATTTTTATTCGATCTTGTGGATCCCTGATATATCGTTTGCGAGTTTTATATCCCATTTTATTTATTTCATCAACGATTTCCTGATCTAATAAAGTGCCACGGCATCGGAGTTCAAACATTTTTTTATCCAGATTGATTCTTCAGGATGAGGTTTTAAAATAAACCTTTTACCGTGAGAAGTTTCTATTTTTTCATTGATATAACCAAAAGGTGCTTGTCTAACTCGGTAACCCATTCGAACATAACGGATTTCAGCACCAATCATTCGAGTCATGATATCCCTCATTTCATCTTTGGCGCGTTCAGCTTCGAGTATCTCAGATTTTTTAGTGGGACTATAAACACTCCAGTTATACGAAAGCCCAAGATGCTCTAGTGTATTAACATCTTGACTGCCAATAATTCCGTAAATATCAATAAGCTGAACCTTGTGATTTTGGAGTTGCATTTTCAAATGGTCATAGAGATATGATCCGCCGCGAGTAAAATGATCGATAGACTTAATAATAAAAAGTTGAATATTATTTTTTGGGTTCTTACAGTAATCGATAGCCTCCTGAACTGGTTGTTCTTCTTTGGAGGCTGATTCCGAAAAACTTTTTGATATTAATGTTTCTGGCTTGAGCAAAACGTTCTATTTGTTCTTTTTGAGCTTCCGGTGAATCACCTTGTAACCCCTGTTTTAAAGAAGATATTCTAATAGCAGCAACAGCATTGTCACATTTTATTAAATTCTCCATCTTCCCCATCCCTTTTTTCCATTAAACGGTTGATAATCAAGTCAGCAATAATTTTGAGACGTTGATCAACAGTGTATTGAGTAAAATACTTTTCGATTTTATCAGTCTTTTTCCTAATCTTTCTTAATCTTTTCATAGCTTTATAATTAAAGACTATCACTATATTGATAGTGTGTCAAGTACTAATTATTTATTTACTTTTGCCCTAAATAATGATAAATTAGGCTGTACTAATAATATTTCCTGCCATAGGTAAATTATATGACAGGAAAGTCTTTGGAAACAAAAACAATTTTAGAGCTGACATTTCCGGCTGATAATCTTAAGTCCCCTTTTGCTACTGAACAGTTTTATACTCTACTTCATTTATTTTCTCGTAAGTTAAGTTTATGGCAGAAATTATTTGGTCTGAAAAATGAATACTCATTGGAAATTGTAGCGACTAAAAACGAAGGGATTAGATATTTATTAGTTACTAAGAGCCAGTTTGCTGAAAATATTAGACGAAACCTGCTATCCTACATCCCTGGAGTAAAAATTAAAAAAGTAGATGATTATTTGGATAATTTTAAGACGAAACCTGAAATAGTGGAATTAAAGTTGAC
>CAYPBP010000023.1:0-4085 GCA_964408995.1 uncultured Gammaproteobacteria bacterium
TAATAAGTTAGATATATAAAAGCAACTAAATCTTTTTTTTCTCCAATTCTTTTAAGTTTTTGTAAACCGCCAACATTGGGTTGACAAACTCTTCATCTCCATTAATTGCTTTGACAAACACTGAAGCAATATATCCTTCTTTAATAAACCCCACCTCTCGATAACAATATTTTATTTTTTTGTTTTCTGTCACTAAACCAATCTTACCATTTTTTTATAAGTAAACCCTTTTGGTAAAAATCAAACATAAAATGACTGAGGATAATTTGGATATAAATCAATTTATGGGCGTAAAAATCAGATAATTTTATTTAAATTAAACTATTTTCTTTTAAACTTGAATAATCATTTTTAGAAACAATTATATGGTCAATTACGGCAATTCCTAATAATTTTCCAGCTTCAACTAATCTTTTTGTGGTGTTAATATCGTCACTTGACGGAGTGGAGTCACCAGATGGGTGATTATGGGCTATAACTATGTGGGAGGCATGATTAGTTATGGCTTTGCTAAATACCTCTCTCGGGTGGACAAGACTTGCGTTTAATGTTCCAATAGAAATTTCGTCAAAAATTAAATTATTTTTTGTATCAAAATACAATATTACAAAATGTTCTTTTGTTTCTTTTCCTATTTTTTCTTTTAGGAATTCATATATTTTTTGTGGCGAGTCTAATAATATTTTTGAATCTATTTTTTCTTTTGAATATCTTTCTGAAATTGCCTGAAAAAGCTTAATTCCAAAAGCATTTGAGGGACCCACCCCTTTTATTTGCTGAATATCTTCAATTGATGCATCAAGGACTGAAGTTAAATTTCTAAATTTTTCTAAAGCATCTTTTGCTGGTTGTTTACAATCTTTTCGAGGAGTTCCGAGTGTTAATAAAAGTTCAACTACTTCATAGTCTAAAAAACCATCTAACCCAAATTTAAGAAATCTTTCTCTAAGTCGACCTCTGTGGCCCAAATTATTATTAATTTTGTTGAAACTACAATTTTTATTAATCATCTATATTTACAGACGTTCCATTAGAAACATTTGTATATAATTTATTTTTGTCATTTAAAAGTAGTTTGTTTTTAAAATATTCTTGAGTTTCTTTGTCCGTAGAATAAACATAACAACCCTTCATCCCTCTAGTCATTAAAGTCCTGTAAGTGTTCTTAATTATTTTTTCAGAAATTATTTTTGCATCTTCATTGCTGTATTTTTTAATCCCCTTTAGGGACTGGTCTGTCGAGGCTCTTTTTGAATAATCAGTAACTACCTTTCCGTTTCTAACTACTAAATCAGGACCAATAATTACACCCACATAATCTAGTTCTAAACCTTGGCAGGTATGAATACACCCAACTTCAGAAACAGAATTTTCTTTTATAATCCACGATTGCCCGTCAGATTTTAAATTCCAAGTAGCTTTATAATCACCAATAATAATGTCTTTCAAATTTGAGTCTTTTGCACTTATCCAATTCCAACAATAACCAGCAACTACTCTAGATTTATTATTTACTTTATTTTGCTCCATAATTAAATCGTGTAGTTCTTGTGGCGATTCTATAACCCTAAAATCATAGTTTATTCCCTCTAATGTATCATTGGCCGTATCTTTTATTTGTAATACTTCATCTATCCAAGCCAAATAACCATCTGAGCCATTACACCTAAATTGAGACTCAAGAATAGAATGATGTATGTTTGCTTTTAATTTATGAGCATAATATTCAATAATTCCTTTTGTTCCAATATCCCTAATTGTAACTTGTTGATTTTCGTCAATAAAAAATATTGAAAATTTCGATGAATTTATTGCCTCTTTAACTTGGTTTTCACCTAAATTGTTGAACAAACCTCCTTTTTCTGTCATTCGGTGAGCTTCGTCAACTATTAAAACATCAACAATGTTTTTATCAGCATCCCAATAGTTTCCTGTTGAACAAAACATTTTATCTATTCTAGATTTTGTAAAACTACCAGTTAACTTCGCTTTATAAACCTCTCGAGGCGCTGAATTTCTTGTCGCATATTGAGCAAATAATCCTTTTTTTGTGCTTTCAGTCAACAAATTAATTGCCAGAACTGTTTTTCCAGTCCCTGGCCCACCTTCAATTATCATGACATTTTTATTTTTTGCACTAACATTGTCAATAAAATTTAATGCCGTTTCGTATATTACCTTTTGATTGTCAATCAAAACAAATTCACTATTATTTTTTAACATAGAGACAAGACTATCCGCCAGACTCTTAGACGGTTTTATCCGTCCACTCTCAAAAGTGTACAAAACCTCACCATTATCACCCTCTTTAATATATTTTTTAATAAAGGCTCTTAATTCCAATCCATCATGTTTGTAAAAAATCGGTGCTTTATCTATGTGTGGCTTGTAAAAAACATTATTTACGACATTATCTTTTTCGTAGTTATGTAAATATGCACATGGTTTTAAAACAATCCCTTTATTCCTAACGTCTTCATTATAATCTTCTATTAACGAAGAATAAGACCAAGCTTGGTAACAAGGATGAGCTACTTCACCAAAAAAATCAGTCTCAATAACACCGTCTTTATCTGACAAATGAACCCCATCACTCCATTGTTTTAATTCAATAATAATTGCTGAATATTTTTTATCTTCATCTGTTCCGGTAATAATAAAATCTATTCTATTTGTAGTCCGGGGTATTTTATATTCAATAGCAACACCCGAATTCAGTGGAATATCTGGGTCTTGCATAATTGTGCTCATATATTGAAGTGAGTTGCTCCAAGCCGTTTTTTGACTTTGATTTGTAGATTGGCCTAGCTCTCTAACATAAGACAAGTAAACCTCATCATTTAAATCTCCATTTAAAACATCATTTAAAAAATCTTTTTTAGTTTTTGAATAAACAATTGCCATATTTATAACTCGTTATATTTCTTATGATTACCTTTAAACTTATCTTCAGGATATTTCGCTTCATTTTGATCCATTTTTTTGTTTAAAGCATTAAGGATATCTATATCCAAGTCATGACTCATTAACAAAACCCAATACAAAACATCAGCCAGCTCTTCCCCAATATGTTCTTTGTGTGACTCAACATATTCTTTTAATTCTTCTCCGTTTTTCCACTGAAAATGTTCGAGTACTTCAGCTGCCTCTAATGATAAAGACAATGCTACATCTTTTGGATTATGAAACTGTTTCCAGTCACGTGCATCTCTAAAACTAATAATTCTATTCGTTAAATCAGAAATATTCTCTTTAGACATATGCACTATTATACCGCCTCAAAGTTTTTATCACCAAGCTAAGGTTAAAAAGACAATTTATTTTTTGTTCGCGCTATACTTATTTATGGAATACGTTGTTGGATTATTATTAGCTTATTTACTTATTAAGTTCTGTATAAAAAATAAGCATTTATTTTACATAGATGATAAACCCAAAGAAGAAAGTCGTTTTATAGTTAACAAATCAAACGAATCAATCTCTGATTATAAAATCACACCAAACAATTTTAAACTTAGACCATCATTGATGAATAGTAACGAACGAGTCTTTTTCGAGCAACTTAAATTGGCAGTTAATAATGTATATGATATATATCCTCAAGTTCATTTAGGTGCCATATTTCAACCAATAACTTTTGGACGTAATTGGGCAGAACTTAACAAACTAAACAAAAAAATTGACTTTGTTTTGTTTGATAAAAACACTCAAACACCCAAAATTGCCATTGAGCTTGATGGTGATTCCCATTCAAAGTTTAAAAGTTTAAGTAGAGACGAATTTGTCGGTGCTATTTTTGCCAAATTTAATATTCCTTTGGTTAGATTCAGTAATGGCAACTATTCGGCCGAGGAAATAAAAAATAGATTAAGTTCTCTATAATTACCTCATGTATTTCGTTTACAGCCTCCTTTGTAGTGACAACACAATTTATACTGGGATTACCACCGACCTGGACAGGCGAGTGGGCGAGCACAACTCTTCTAAACTTGGCGCCAAATATACTCGCTCCCGCCGGCCAGTAAAATTAATTTATCAAAAACAATTTGCCACCAGATCGGAAGCTCTAGTCGAGGAAGTCCGAA
>CAYPBP010000024.1:0-3787 GCA_964408995.1 uncultured Gammaproteobacteria bacterium
TTTAGTACAAGTACTCACATTACCAACACAAGCTCCACCTTTGGAAGCACAGGTAACAATTTCACATCCAGGAGCATCTTCACAACTAGCTTGAGTAGAGAAACTATACAAAATACCTTTTCCACTAGTACAACTATACTTACCAGTAGCTGGATTACATGAACCTTTCTTGTATTTAGGAGGATCCACTTTACAACAAACTGGACTACTACCAGAACAATTGGTTCCAGAAATTACAGATCCACCTTCAGCTTTAGTACAAGTACTCACATTACCAACACAAGCTCCACCTTTGGAAGCACAGGTAGGTTTACGTACACCATTACAACAAGTACCACTAGCACAATCTGTTCCACTATTTGATTTACCACCTTCTGCATTACAAGTAGATACTGTCATACACCCACCACCAATAGCACTACAAGAAGTTACACACTTATTATTTTTACAAATCTTATTCGTCCCACAACCTACAACTGGCTTCCAAGTAGTTCCAGTAGCATTACAAGTTCTCGTACCATTACCTTCACACTTTACTTGACCTGGGGTACAAATTTTAGTTATTGGTTCATCATATCTCGCTTTACTCCTATTTTCTTGATTCTGTTGAACAACTTTTGTAGCCACCGGAAGAGCAACCGCCAAAAACAACATAACCCCCACAACCGCTATTTGAACAATTCCTTTTTGATTATTCATTTTTATAAAAGAAATAGACCATGGAAAAGTAAAACATTTTTTTAAAGTAACGTCAATGTATCAATCAATATAAAATTAAGAATAATTATTTTAATTGAGTACAAATTTCATCCACACCACCATTACTACCTTTACATGTCCAAACAATTTCACTATCCGTATCTTCTAAACTCTCATCTAAAGTTCCTTTATAACATGGATTTGATTTTCTATTTCCACAAATACCATCAATTAGAGTATTAGACAAAGCTGCTTTACTCCTATTTTCTTGATTTTTTTGAACCAATTTAACAATAACTGGCAATACAACTACTAAGACAATAGTAATAGTGATAGCCACCATTTTATAAACTTTATTTTGCCTATTAACATGTTTACTCATATAAAAGAGTAAAACACTTTTGATAAACAGAGTCAACGTGTCAACTTGTTATTTATTTATTACTCTAGCAATATCCTTTCTGTAAATAAAAATATATAGACCATTATTGTCTATATATAAAATATTATTTTAACCCTCTTTATTTTAATAAATTATCAATTCCATGAATCAACCAACTGTATAAAACAGTATCTAAATTCGACTTTTGAAAGACAACTTCATACTTTAATTTTTGCGTGCAAATAACAATATCCCCTAGCCTAATTTTTCCATCTACATCAGCTTTTTTTGACATTGGGAAACCTAAAACCTGAGGTATATAACTCATTTTTCGATAATTTAAGTTCAAATCTTTAGCTTTTTTTCTTCCCACAAAAAAAATGCTCAATTCTACATTTGATTCATATCCTCTTTCGACAAGTGCTTTTTTTGCCAAATCTTTAATTCTGATATCTGAAATCTGAGATCTAAAATCTTTTCTTAGGCCATTTATTAAAACTATATTTTCCATATCTACGATCTAAGACTTACAATCTAATGCTTCTTTAACTAGCTTAGAAACCACACCTCCATCAACAGGTCCACCAACTTTAATCATTACTTCCTTCATTATTAAACCAAAATTAGTATTACCAGTAGCTACTACTTCATCAATAACTTTTCTAATCTTTTCCTCGCTAATTTCCTCTGGTAAATACTCTTTTACTATGGAAATTTCATAATCCAATTGATCAATTAAGTCTTGTCTTCCACCTTTTACAAACATTTCTTTGGACTCTTCCTTGTTTTTTAATTCCTTTCTTAAAACTCCTATCTCTTCATTTTCCGTCAAAGCACCGGGTGGCAGTTGTAATTCTTTTTTATCAATTAGTGATATTACAAATCGCAACACATCCACCCGCTTATTATCGTGTTTTTTTAAGGCATCAAAACTATCTTGTTTTAATTTATTTCGAATCATGTTTTCTTGAACTTTTTGCTTTTCGACGACATTTATCTCGCCAAACAATAATTTTTTTCTTAGCATATCTTTCTTTAGAAGGTTTTATATAAGCAGTTCTTTTTCGAACTTCCTCAGTTATATCCTCTTCTAAACAAAGTCTTCTAAATTTACCAATGAGATCATCTTTGGATTCACCTTTCTTTTTCTTTACTATAATTGGCATTAAAAATTAGCACCCCCTTTTATTATTAAATTCCCTTATTTTACCTATATTTTACTATCTTGTAAACACTTTATTCTATCCAAACTATTTACAACTCCATCTTTATTATAATCACCAATATTAATACATTTGGCCACCGTTGGTACTGTTGTTGGTGTTAGTGTTCCTGTTGGTGTTATTTTTGATGAAACTGGCGTAATTTTTCCTTTCAGACAAGAAATATAATCCAAGCTATTTATTACCTTATCCTTATTATAATCAGTAGTTTTATTACAATTAGAAGAAGGCGTACCAGTTACCGAAGATACTTTTGTTGTTGGAACTGCGGTTGGAGTTGCTGTTAAACTAGGCTTAACAGTTACAGTTGGACTTATAGTTAAGGTTGGAGTTGGTGTTAATGAATCACCAACTTTACCGCCTGTTTTGAAATCATACAACGCTCCCCCGTTATCAAAAATATTATCAGTATCAACTACAATTTTATAATAATAAGTTGTATCACTTTTTAAATTTGATAATAAGATATTATGACTATCAGTTGCTTGAGCATCTTCTGCCATTAAAAGCAAACTCGCTCTATTAGTACCATAAAAAACTGAAGCTTTAACTGACTTATCTGTTGTCCAACTAATTGTCGCTGTTTTTCCATTTTCATTTGGAACAGCTTTCAAGCTTTGAGGTTCATATCCAGCTGTGGCTCCACTTATAAATGTTTTAGCTGTATTTACTCCCAAAACAGACAAAACTATTACCAAAATCAAAATAGCAAAAATAATTACTGTCTTTAAATTAATTTTACCTTTCATAAAAATTTCAAAAACAGAGCCGAAATCAAACTAATGGCTCCAAAAACAACTAAAGCAATTGTAGTTGCTACTCCACCAGCTTGAGGAAGTTGACTCTGATTTGAAGTTACGGTTACTCCTCCATTTGGAGCCGTTGTTGTCACTGGAGGAGCACCACCAGTTATAGTGTAAACACCATTGTCGTTATCAGCACAACTGATCATATCATCCATATCAGAAAAAATATTTGAATCAGTAGTGGTATCAGCAGCACAATCAAACTTAACATTTGCTGTTCCACTAGCCTTAGCCTTAAAAGTAGCTACTGCTAGTTCTCCATTTATTACAGTGGTATCAAAACTATTTAAATTATTTGATGGACAAGAAAACCAAAAAGTACCACTGGCAGCATCAATTGCTGGCGAAGCAGAAAAATCATAACTATAAACTGGATTAGTCGATTTTACTATAGACACTAATTCTAAAAGATCTTTGTCAAAAGTACCCCAAACATCAACTGCATTTGACTTTACCGTATCAGAGTTAACTCCGATAACTACAGTAAAAGTTTCCCCATTAGCAACATTTTTAGTAGCTGGCGTTAAAGTTAGTTTTGGAGCTGCATTAACTTTTCCCACGTTCATTGTCACGAATAATATACTAATAACAAAAGCTAATATATTAATGACATTTTTTTTCATTTATTTAGTCTACCAATTTAATTTCTAATTTGTTACTAGAGAAAGGTAAAGCTT
>CAYPBP010000025.1:0-3345 GCA_964408995.1 uncultured Gammaproteobacteria bacterium
AAGGGAGGTGGCGATCCCGCAGCAGCGGGAGAGACGGAGGGTTTTAAAATAAGGAATAATAGGGTGGGTTTTAGATGTTAGAATAGAAGATATGGATTTGATAATTTTTATAGTGGCTCTATCGATATTGGTTTTGGTTCATGAGTTTGGTCATTTTTTTGCGGCCAGGAAAACTGGGGTTAAGGTGGAAGAGTTTGGTTTGGGTTTACCACCAAGAATCTTTGGTAAAAAAATTGGGGATACTATATATAGTATAAATTGGTTGCCGATTGGTGGTTTTTGTAAACTTTACGGAGAAGATGGCGATGGAAAAGGTGGAAATTCTTTTAATCATAAAAAACCATGGCAAAAATTGATAATTGTGTTGGGTGGAGTATTAATGAACTTGGTATTAGCAATTGTGATTTTTAGTACAGTTTATTCTATTTTAGGAGTTCCAAGCGAAACTGATACAGTAAAGATCATTGGAATTGCCAAAAATTCACCAGCAGAGAAGGTTGGACTAAGAGAAAACGATATTATTTTAAAGGTTCAGGATAAAAAAATTAAAAAGCCAACTGATTTAACTGATGAAGTGGCCAAGTTTAAAGGTAAAAGTGTTAATTTAGTGGTTAATAAGGGGACTACGGTTTTGGTTGAAGTTCGTGATAATCCACCAGAAGGTGAAGGGGCAATTGGAATTGCAATTTCAAATACAGAGATGGTCAAAGTGCCTTGGTATCAGTTTTATAAGGGGATTGGAGCTGGATTCAAAGAAGCTTATTATTGGGGAAAGATAATTGGTAATGGAGTGTTTAAAATGATTGGAGGTTTATTTACTGGTAATGTGCCAAAAGATGTTAGTGGTCCAATTGGAATGTATCAAGCAACTAGTTCAATTAATAAGAATCAAGGATTTTTAGCAGTAATCCATTTTTTTGGAATTGTGTCGGTTAATTTAGCTTTAGTAAATATTTTACCTTTTCCAGCTTTAGATGGAGGTAGAATTCTTTTTGTTTTATATGAAATGATTTCTAAAAAGAAAGCTAATCCAAAAATAGAAATGGTGGTAAATAATATTGGAATGCTGTTGCTTTTGGGGTTGATTTTGTTGATCACGGCAGGAGATGTCTCGAGAGTATTAAAAAAATAATAACTTAATCTGTTGACTCTGTTTATCAAAAGTGTTTTACTATTTTTATAGTATATATATTATAAAAATGAATAAACAAAAAGGAATTGCTCAAATCGCGGTGATGGGGATAATGTTATTTTTGGCGATTGCTCTTCCAGTGGCTACAAATTTAGTTAAACAGAATCAAGAGAATAGGAGTAAGGCAGCTGGAGAAAAATATAAGTATGGTTCTTATAAGTGTGGACTTGGTCAGGTTGTTTATTATTGTAATAAAAGTGATGGTTGTGTTAAAGATTTTTCTATATGGGTAAAAGTTATTGATTGTGATAATAATTCTACTGGTAAATTAACATCAAGTGCTAAATGTGGTGATAATGATCTTAATGGTGGTAGTTTTGCTTTTTGTGAAAATAAAGATGGATCAGGTCTCATGGATTTTTTTAAAGCATGTTCTAGTGGAGTGTTTAATAATGGTGTTTGTACAAGTGGTAGTGTGGCACCAGATAAACCTTCAACTTCAACTTGTGCTTCTTTAGGTGGTACTTGTGTTGGTAGTTTTGAATCTTGTACTAGTGGTTTAAAAGGTACAGTTATAGGAGGATCTGGTTGTTCTGGTGGTACCTCAGTTTGTTGTAAAAAACCTGCAGCTTCAACTGGTAAAACTTGTGCTTCTCAAGGTGGTACTTGCGTTGGTAGTCAAAGCTCTTGTGAGAGTGGTTTAAAAGGTACAGTTATAGGAGGATCTGGTTGTTCTGGTGGTACCTCAGTTTGTTGTAAAAAACCTGCAGCTTCAACTGGAACGAGGGTTTGGTATTGTAGTGGCGGTAAAACATGTTTGTACTCAAATTCTTCTTATGTAGATAAAAAAGCTTGGTATGCTGCTGGTAATGTTTCAACACCATTTTTTGAAAATAATACAGAAGCTTATTGTAATCAGCATTGTGGTAGTTCACCTCCACCTGCACCAACTAAACCAACTTGTACTTCTATGGGTGGTGATAAATGCGTTGCTAGTTCTACTGCTTGTACAAATGATTTTTTGGGTACAGTTATATCTGTGTCAGGAAGTAGTTGTGCTCCTCCTACTACGGTTTGTTGTAAGAGGCCAACTATCTATTATCGTCTTAATAAGGGAACTGGTGTATGTGATAGGGCGGCTATAAAAAACTACAAAGCTGAATGTGTGCAGACTTCTGTCTATGATGCAAATTGTTTTGCTACAGAAGCTGCTTGTAAAGATGAATTTAGATGTAACCCATATAAAAATGTCACTAAATGTAGTGGACTTAATTACCAGAAATGTGTTTTTGTAGCAGATACTTCAGCTAACAAAGGACATTGGGAATTTAAAACTCAAAAAACTTGTAGTTCTAGTCAAACTTGTGACGCAACTAAAGGGTGTGTAGCAAAAAATACTAATACTAATACTAATACTAATACTAATACTAATACTAATACTAATACTAATAGAATTTGTACTCCTCTTCTTATTAGTTGTGAGGGAAATACATCTAAAATTTGTAATTCAGCTGGAACTAAATTAACTACTTTAAAAAATTGTGCTGAAAATCAAATATGTAAACCCCTTTTAGGATGTGTAACTAATCCAGACTATAAAGTCTGTGATTCTGGACTTATTAGTTGTGAGGGAAATACATCTAAAATTTGTAATTTAGCTGGAACTAAATTAACTACTTTAAAAAATTGTGCTGAAAATCAAATATGTAAACCCCTTTTAGGATGTGTAACTAATCCAGACTATAAAGTCTGTGATTCTGGAGAAAAAGAATGTGTAAACGCTACTCAAGCTAGAACTTGTACAAATAATCGATGGACAACAACCACTTGTAATTCAACTCAATCATGTGTTGATGGAACATGTGAGACAAATATTGTTTGTGATTCTGGAGAAAAAGAATGTGTAAGTGCTACCAAGGCTAGAACTTGTACAAATAATCAATGGGTGAATAATACTTGTAATTCAACTCAATCATGTGTTGATGGAGTGTGTGAAACAAAATCAATTGATACAGCTACTGTTAATGTTAAACTAGCTTTTGTGGGAGTAAAGACTGGGAATAATCAATGTGCTTCTAATTGGCAAACATCTTTTAGAGTTGTTGATTTAGATGGTCAAGATATTGGTGAGTTTAGTGGAATAGCTGTAAGCAGTGGTACTGCTAATAGTAATAATGAGGTTATCTATAATTTAACTGGAACTGTTAAAAATG
>CAYPBP010000026.1:0-2570 GCA_964408995.1 uncultured Gammaproteobacteria bacterium
AAAACTAAAAATTACAAACTATGCAAAGGCAAGTGCAAACGCTGGAACAATAAAAAGTATTATTTCTACTCAAGGTCCAATAACTGCATATTTGTTGGTTCTAGATACTTTTTATTCTTATGGGGGAGGCATTTATAACTCGGATGGGGCAAAATACTACGAAGGAATTCATTCTATTTCTATCGTGGGCTATAATGACGTAGACAAATATTGGATTGTCAAAAATAGTTGGGGTTCAGGATGGGGAGAATCAGGATATTTTAGAATAGACTATTCTGAGAACGATTTTAACTATAATGATGGATGGTTTTTTGACGATGGAGAACTAGTTTATGACCGCTCCCATGGAATCCTCTTCTTGGATGACAGTTACTATGTAACTGGAACAGACATAACAACAAATCCCGCAGTTTCTTCTTTCACAGCTTCGACATCTTATAATAAAAGTAATGTTCCGATTTCTTTTTCAATAAATTTTATTCCCAAATCACTAAAATATCTTTCTTCTGTTAAAATTAATGATATCTCTATGAATGGAAATCTTCAAACGGGAGGAATTTTTACTTTATCAAGGACTGGAAGTGAATTTGGTTGTACAGGCGAAACTACTTGTTCATTAACTGCAACTGCTACAGATGATGCTGGAAAAACTGCAACAGCCTCAAAAGCAATAAAGGTAGACGATTTAGCTCCAAGAGTTACAAATTTTCAAATAAATAATCAAAGCTATTTTGTAAAAGGAAGTCAAATTTTAACGTTTAATGTGAAAGTAGAAGATGCAGACATCAATTCTGTAAAACTAAACGATATTGAAATGAGCCGTTCTGGAACATCTTATAGTTTAACAAAAACCCCCTCTCAATTAGGTTGTTCTGAAGATGGGCTTTGCAAATTTAATACTATTGCTATAGATAAAATAGGCAATGAAAATGATTCTTTATATAGCGAAATTTATATTGATGATGTTCTCCCAACAATAAATTCGGTTAATTTAGACAAGACCCTTGCTCAAACCGGAGAAAAAGTTTCTGTATTAGTAAATTCTACAGACAACACAGGAGTTTCTTCAGTTACAGTAGAAGGAACCAATCTAGAAAAATCTGGAGAAATATGGGAAGGAAATATATTCTTGAAGTCGACTCCCTTAGACATAACTATTACAGA
The DNA here is from genome assembly GCA_964408995.1 of uncultured Gammaproteobacteria bacterium. Lineage (GTDB taxonomy): Bacteria > Patescibacteriota > Microgenomatia > UBA12405 > UBA12405 > WARW01. Next base: position 1,165 of record CAYPBP010000026.1, read on the forward strand.
TTTTGCAGGAAATATTTTAACAAATAATTCTTTAACATATATCTTGGACGACACCCCACCAAATTTAATTTCGAATTTAACATATAATTCTCAAAATATTTCACAAAATAATTGGTATAATCATGATTTAAATCTTAGTTTAAATGCTAGTGATGAAAATGGAATTTCCAAAATTGAATGGAGATATGCAAATCAAAATAGCTGGAATCTTTATTTGAATATCCTAAATTTTTCTGAAAGCGTAGAAAAAAATAAAATTATTTTTAGAGCAATAGATGAAGCGGGAAATATTGCTCCTTCAAAGATAGTGAATGTAAAACTTGATAAAATTTCTCCAGAGATAGAAAAATTGAGCTTAAATTTAAATAAAACAGACCCTTCCGGAGAGATAATTATATTTGTAAATACTTTTGATAACCTATCTGGTATAAAAGAAATAAAAGCAACATTAAATGAAATAAATTATACCGATTTTGAAAAAACAGACAACGGCTATCAAACTTCTTTAAATACTCCAAGGGAATTGGGAGAATACACTATCTACTTATCCGTAGAAGATAATGCGGGAAACACCAATGAGAACAATATTAAATTTGAAGTTATTGATAATTTTCCCTTAGCAAGTCCTTCAATGCCTTCTGAAAGTTATTTTGGAAACAACACTGAATTAAGGTTTACCTTGATAAATGTTGCAAATGGAACTTACAAATTAAATGCAAATGGAGAAAAAAATATTACAAATGAAACCGAAATTACTTTTATATTAAACGAATCTTCTTTTATTATATTTAATTTATCGAATGAAGAAAATAATTTTTATGAAAACTTTTCATATTTTTTAGATAAAACTAATCCTCGCCTTACCATTAGAAACTTGCCTGTTTTATTTGAATTAAATGGTACGTATAAAGTAGAATTTGATTGCTCGGATGAAAATTCAAGAGTTAAAAATATAACTTTTTATGTAGATGGAGAAATTTTTGAAAACATTTCCTCGGGGATAAATTTTTATGAATTAGATACATTGAGGCTCTCAAATTCTAACCATAATTTAAAATTTGTTTGTTATGATTATTTTGGAAATTTTAATGAAAGCGAGAATATTACCGTTTCTATAAACAATCCTACAGTTATTCAATCAACTGAAAAAGGACAAGTTTCTTTTGAAACAACTGAATTTGGAAAATATCTAAAAACAATTACTTCAATAAACTCTTCTGATGTTCAATTATCCATCCTTTTAAAAGAAAATATTCAATCAGTTATTCCCTCTAGTGTAAACAAGAAAATAATTTATTTTAATATTTCTGCATCCACACAATACAAATCAAAAGTTTATTTTACCTTACCAAAATCGTTAATTTCAGGCGTTAGCGTAGCTAATTTAAAACTTTGGGAGAAACATC
>CAYPBP010000027.1:0-2513 GCA_964408995.1 uncultured Gammaproteobacteria bacterium
GGAACCCATTTCCAACACCGGCAAGGTCAAATTCTTTCCTTACTTCAAGGAGTGTTTTACGAATTTCAGTAAATTTGCTAAAGAGAATTTGGTGACTGCGAACCCCAAGTATCTCCTCTTGGCAATTTGGGTTCTTGGTATAGGAAGTGTTACGGATCGGCTTTCGAGCTCGGATTCCTCAAGTTGGAGTGAAGTGTGGGTAATCGCTATTTTGGGAGGCATTTTAGCCGGAGCAATTGCCTACTATATCGGAGGTTGGTTTTATCATGTACGAGTCGGGTGGTCGAAAGGCACAGGTGCTATAGATACCTCGAGAAATATCTACACCTTTTCGTCTTTGCCAATCTCAGTCGTGACCATCGGATCTTTGATCTTTAATCAGATGGCCTATGGAAGCGATTATTTTGATACTTACTATTCCGACGCTTCAAGCGTCGACATAATCTTTGGACTTCTAGCCATCGCCGCAATTGGCTACTCGATCTATATCAGTTATCGCGCTGTCAGAGAGGTTATGAATGTGCAAAAGGTTCGAGCTATCTGGTGGTTCGTAGTCGCTCCTGTGATTGTCTATGTCCTAATATTTGCTGGCGCACTATTCGAATAAAATACTATGGAGTATAAAGATAAAAAATTTAAACTTGATCTCGATTTCTTAGAGAAAGATGCGTCAGAAGTGAAACCTGATAAACCTACCCATCAAAAGAAATCGGAAGAAACAAAAAGTGAGCCGCACAAGCCTTCCAAACCCATGTCGGATGGTGTAAAAAAATGGCTGACCGGAATCGCCATAGTGGGTGTTATCGGATTACTTGGAGCGCTTAGCGATGACTCCAACTCCACAACTCCTACAAGTAATTCCACCGTCAGCTCATCACAGTATGACGACGGACTGGTTCAAACCGGACAGTACCGATGCTCTCAATATCATCATAATAGAGCGGGAGAACTCGAGCCGTCCATCACGGAAGGTGCAAATTTGGATTTAAAGACTGACCAACTATCCGCTGAGAGTGATCGGATGGATTCAGAGAAATATCGCCTAGAAAACGAGTACGTCGATGAATACGATCAATGGAGTGTAGATCAACACAATGAAAGCATTGATGATTTTAATTCCCGACTACAGTCATATCAATATCGGGCTCAGGCTCACGAAGAATCCATTAATAGCTATAACGCTCGAGTTGAAACATATAACAATTATCTTATAGCAAATTGCACTCGTGCATATTGATACTAAATATATGAACACAGTAACTAAACCACTTCTACACCCAGGATATAAACTCAAAGACAGCTTGAGTGTAGTTGCTCGTGTCGAAAAGATTTTATTTACTGAAGTGTATTCGCTTTCAAATGAAAAGTTTCTGTATCTGTTTACCAATATTAAGCAGGATGAAGTTATAGATCGGAGCCAAAAGTACGAGCTTGTGAATCTTGATATTAGTGGGAGAAAATATCTCGGCGTGATTATCGACGAGCACTCCCACGAGAAGATTACAGCAATTATCGACGACCTGACTGTCTTGCGCGGTTTCGACTGTGTTGCCGGAATGCGACCTCTCAAAGCAATGCTTATAAGCGATGTGATTGAGCCACTGATGAATCCGGAGAAGTACAAGAAATTTAAGCTAGGTATCCCAAACGGCATCTTGCTGTTTGGACCTCCGGGATGCGGGAAGACTTTTATTGTAAAAAAGTTGGCCGAAGAGCTTGGATATAACTTTATCGAGATGAATCCGTCCTCAGTTGCAACCTCGTATGTTCACGGTGCCGTTGGGAATATCGGTAAGGCCTTTGAGATGGCCAGACTGCAAGCACCGTCGATTGTCTTTATTGATGAGATCGACGGTCTTGTTCCTAAGAGATAAGAGCTTAGTTCATCAGCCGATATTAAGAAAGAAGAAATCAACGAATTCCTGCTTCAGCTCAACAATGCCGGTAGCAGTAAGATTTTGGTTGTTGGGGCTACAAACCGTCCTCACATGATCGACACCGCAATCCTACGATCTGGTCGTATGGATAAGCGGATATTCGTTGGACCGCCAGACTTGGAAGCTAGGAGAGACCTATTCAAAATCTGTCTTTCCGGTCGGCCTTACGATAAAAACATCGATTTTGAAAAGCTCGCAAAGATGACCGACTTTTATGTCGGCTCTGATATTGAACTCATCGTGACCGAAGCCGCTCGAGATGCTGTTGCTCAAGATAAGAGCGTTGTGGATGAGCAGATGATTGTGAATGCGGTCAATAAATTTAAGCCGTCTATATCATCTGGAGAAATCTTGTATTATACGCAGTTTGCCGACATGGAGCGGTCATAAATAAAACTATGATAACTAAGGAACAAAGCGAATATCGAATACTGTTTTCAAAAATTGCGGCCATCGCCCTGCTCATTGCCGTGATTCCTATATGGCCATATTTCTTTTATCAAGCACTCAAATTGGTTGTCTTTGGGGCGGCCGCACACTCGATCTACCTTTATCATAAAGAAAAAAACACGCAGT
>CAYPBP010000028.1:0-1568 GCA_964408995.1 uncultured Gammaproteobacteria bacterium
TTTATCGGTGATTGATTTTCAATCATATGTTTAAGCTAAAGAGCTTATTATACAATAAGTCTACAAAAAGTCAATGGGGTGACACGTTGAACGACGTTCGAACAATATTATTACAGTTGAATTGGAGTAATGCAACTGTTTAAACCTTATGTTCTTTGACATATCTTTCCACGGCCTCTTTTGTTGTCATCCAATTTCTTTTAATCTTTATCGCTTCTAATTTACCTTCTTTGGCCAATTTCCCGAGATAAGCCTGCGAGTATGAACAAAACTTAGTAGCTTTAGCTAAACTAATAAAATTTTCTTTATCTTTTGATGGAGTAAGTACGTCCAAATAAATGTTTAGTGATCGCAAGACAGCCTGTGCCACAAATAAAACCAACGGTTTATAATTTTCATTATCCGCCATTTCCAAAACTCTGTAATATTTTCGTCTGTCATTCTTTTGAATAATAGCGATAGGAAAGCCATATTGCATCAAAAATATACTCATAAGCAATCTAGCGGTTCTGCCATTTCCATCCTGGAAAGGGTGAATATGTACAAATTTATGATGAAACATTGCCGCAAATTCCACGATGTACATTTTTTTATAGTTTTTCTTCGCCCAGTTAATAAGTTCCCTCATTTTAAACGGAACATCGATTGCAGAAGGAGGCACGTGCTCTGTACCAGCAATAAACACATCAACATTTCTGTATTGTCCGGCTATATTTTTATCAATATCTTGAATAATCAGGGCATGTAGTTCCTTCACAAGGTGTTCAGAAAAAGTGAAATTTCTCTCGTGCTCAATTGTCTCGTAGAGAAAATCCAATGCTTCTTTGTGGTTTTTTGCTTCCAGATGATCCTTTAGCGATTTGCCTTTAACGGTAATACCTTGCTGAATAACCCAATATGTCTCCTTTAAAGTAAGTGTATTCCCTTCAATAGCATTCGAATTGTAAGTCATTTCTACCTCAAAACGTTCTTTTAATTGAATCAGAAGCGTTTTAGAAATAGGACGGAGCTTATTGAGCTTCTTTAATCTTTCCTCAAGTGTTTTTTTAATAACTTCTTGTATAAGCATGCATAGGTTGGATAAGTCTATTTCTATTATATCCAACCCTTGTCGAGTTTTCAAGGAGAAAAGTGTTCCAACCTGAAAAAGTTCGAGCCGTGCATCACTATGCCGAAATTCTAACCTGTTAAAAAAATGGGGTGAGTGATGGGGGTCGAACCCACGACATCCAGGTCCACAACCTGGCGCTCTAACCAACTGAGCTACACTCACCATGATATCTGCGCTCGCAAATGCCCACAAGCGCTCGCATGCGCTCACGAACGCCCACAAGCGCTCGCACGAATCTAAGCTAACAAACGCGACGCAACGGATTTTATATAAAAACGATCTGAAACGCAAATAATTAACCTGATTTTGCGGATCTAGACGCGCCAGAACGCAAGTCCGCCACAGGTTTAGAAGCAAGTCTGCTAGATAACTCCAAATACAAAAACACCCCCCACTTGGGGAAATACAAAAACACCCCCCACTTGGGGAGGTGCGTTGTTGTAGATTTAGGTCTATG
>CAYPBP010000029.1:0-1542 GCA_964408995.1 uncultured Gammaproteobacteria bacterium
GTTTTTTCTCCTCCAAAAATAAATCAAATTATTTTAAACTCTAGTTCTGGAATGAATCGTACTTATGAAGATTTGGGTTGTTATGTAGAAATCGTAGATAATGATAACGAGAATGTTTATGTTAATTATAGTTGGAATAAGAATGGAGAGATTCAATTCTTTGGGCAATCTTTATCGACAAGCACAAATGAGGTCGTTTTAATTTCTAGTCTTGATAATAAAAATACTACTCGAGGGGATGTTTGGGCGTGTTCTGTTTTTGTTTCTGATGGTTCTTTTGAAGATAGTTGGAAAAATTCAACAAATCTTATTATTAAAAATTCTCCTCCGGTTGTAGTTCTTTTTTCTCCTGAAAATGGAGATTCTTTCACGAATAGGACTCCGAATTTTATATGGGATGCTAGCGATGCAGATGGAGATGCAATTTCTTTCGAGTTAGATTTAGAAGCATATACTGTTAGTGGAAATAATCATATTTCTGGAGATGACCGTTATGTTTCTGGAATAGATGAAGAAAATTATGCGCTGATGACTCCGTTGAAATATTTATATGATAATGGTTATTATTATGGTTGGACAGTTAGAGGATATGATGGAATTGAATATGGTCAATGGGCTTTGCAGAATACATTTAATCTTTCTGCTTTGGTTTCTATGAATTTAATAAATAAGGACATTGATTTTGGATTTAAAAATATTTCATATAAATTAGTTTACGAGGACGATACTACGGATGATTCTCCAAACCCGATTGTTGTTGAAAATGAGGGAAATTCTTTGATGAACGTTTCACTTGTTTCTTCAAATTTGTTTTTGACAAGGTTAGGTGGAAGCGATTCGTATAGATTTAAGTTAGATAATTTGATGGGATATTTTGGAGCGTTTAATTTTTCGGAATCTATAACTAATTGGTTTAATGTTCCAATTGCAGATGAGGAAGTCGCTTTGGTAGATTTAAATTGGGGAGAAAATAATCGAGCAAGAGTAGATTTTTCCATTAGAGTTCCAACAGATGAACCAGAAGGAGGTAGGTCAGCAAATATTTCTTTTACTGCCCGCTTATCAGAATGAAAATAATATTTATTGTTGATTCTATCTTGGTGTTCCTTTGTTTAAGTTCTATTTTACTTTTCTTTGGAAATATCACCGGAGGAGTAATTTTTCCAATGCATTCTCTTGATTCTTTTTCTAGTGAAGTTTTATTTGAGATTGGAGATGTTGATTTTTTTATTTTAGATAAAAATGAAGACTTTAGTTCTCCAGAAAAAATTTATTTAAAAGAAGATTTAGAATTTAATTTGGAGGAGGGAATTTATTATATGAAAATTGTTTATGAAGAATTCGAAGAAATCTTTAAGCTAACAATTTTGTTTCCATTAAATCTTTCTGTAACAAATTCTGATGAAGGTTTTAAAATTGTTAATCTAGGAAAAACTAGCCTAGATGTTTCTTTGTATGAGAACGATTCTTTTTTAGAAAGTTTCAGTGTTTCTTCTTCCAAAAATTTTCAGGGAGGTGTAAAATGAAAAAATTCATTTCTAT